>CAMTWE010000207.1:0-2932 GCA_947085395.1 uncultured Bacteroidota bacterium
AATGAGAATTTAAATATTGGCTATGCTTATGATGCTACTACCTCAAATTTAAGACACTATAACAACGGAACCCATGAATTCATGCTTAAATATGAATTTATCAAAAAAACAAGTATCATTAAATCACCTAGATTCTTTTAAAACAGCAACCTATAAAAATACCATGTTTGCTTAAAGAATTATGAAGTAAAAAATTAGACTTGTGTATTCTAAAAAAAAATATTATAAACAATAAAAACTAGCACAAATGAAACGGATTATATTTATTATTATAGTTACATTGTCTATAAATAGTTATGGGCAAAATAACTTAAAGAATGCACAATTGCATTTTGATCAAATGGAGTATGCTAAATCTGCCACTATTTTAGAAGTAATTATCAAGAAAAATATGGATAACCAAAAGTTGCTTCAAATGTTGGCAGATTCTTATTACTATAACTCTCAAATGAATGATGCTTATAAATGGTATCAAATACTCATGGAGAAATATGAATCAAAAGTAGCGGTAATTGAATATTTAAAATATAGCCATGTGTTAAAAGCCGTTAATAAAAATGAAGAAGCTGATATTTGGTTCCAAAAATACACGCTAAAAAACCCAGATGAATTAAGGGTGCAAAACTATCAAAATGAAAAAGCATTGCTAAAATCAATTTTAGATAAACCAGATAAATTTAAAATTAAAAATGCCCCATTTAACACGCCCTATTCTGATTTTAGTGCTATGCCTTATAAAGAGGATATCGTTTTTACCTCCGTTAATAAAGATATTTTAATTGCTAATAATGATGGAAAGAATGAAAATATATACAATAGAACAAATCAACCTTATTTAGACTTATATATTACAGACTATGAAGCACGAAAAAGTAATGCTTTTGGGATTGAATTACTTTCAAAAAATATAGTTCAACCTTTTCATGATGGATCCTCTTCATTTTCACCAGATGGCAAAACCATCTATTTTACAAGAAATAATTCTAAAGGAAATAAATTAGTTTACGATAAAAATAAAATAAGTAATTTAAAAATATTTACCGCTAAAATAGAAAATGATAAATGTTCTGAGCCAGTACCAATTTCAATTAATGTAGATGGCTATTCTATGGGGCATCCATCTATAAGTCCAGATGGTAAAAAAATGTATTTTACTTCTGATATGCCAGGAGGAATTGGTGCAACAGATATATATGTAGTTGATATTTTAGGCGATGGTTTATTTGGAAAACCTCAAAATCTTGGTAAAACTATCAATACAGAAGGCAGAGAAATGTTCCCTTTTGTAGATGAAAACAATTTATATTTTTCTTCGGATGGACATTTAGGATTAGGTTCGCTAGATATATTTAAAGTAGATTTAAAATCAAATAATTGGGTTGCTGCAAATATGGGAAAACCAATTAACAGTAATTATGATGATTTTGCCTTTGTTTACAATGAAGAAATAAATAAAGGATTTCTGTCTTCTAACAGACCTGGAGGCGTTGGAGATGATGATATCTATACTTTTTTTAAAAGAATTTCTTACGTAAGTGGCGATGTAACCGAATTAAAAACTGGCGCATTAATACCAGGTTCCAAAGTAGTTTTGTATGATGAGTTTGGAAAAGAACTTCAAAAAATGATTGTAGGTCCAGACGCAAAATTTAATTTTGAAATTGAAACAGAATACAAATATAAATTAATAGGAAGTAAAATAGCATATGAATCCGATAGTAAAGAATTTTTCTCTTCAGAAGGAAAGAAAATGATCATTCCATTAATATTAAATAAAGAATTTGTAATGGAAAGAGGAAAATGTATTATAAAAATCAATCCTATATATTTTGACTTTAATAAATTTGATATCAGAGCAGATGCTGCAATAGAACTCAATAAGATTGTAGAAGTGATGAAAAAATACCCAGAGTTAATTATAGAAGGTGGTTCACATACTGATAGTAGAGGTAGTTTTGCATACAATCAAAAATTATCTTATAATAGAGCAGATGCTACCGTAAATTATATAATTAAACAAGGCATCAATCCAAAAAGAATTACCGCTAAAGGATATGGAGAAACAGTTTTGGTTAATAATTGTGCCGATGGTGTAAAATGTACCGATGAAGAACATCAACTAAACAGAAGAACAGAATTTGTGGTAACCAATATTGAAGAAATAAGAAAACTTTACCCAGATATTTGTTCTAAAGATACTGATGTTGTAAATCCGTTAGATTTAATTGATAAAAAAAATTAAATTATTTCCTTAAAAATTATATTAATTAGTTAAAAACCCTTTACATTTTGTTAAGGGTTTTATTAGTTCTAATACCCCGTAATTATTGAAAAAATGAGACGCAAAATACTGCCAAAATAACTTTTACTGATAGTACTATAAATAAATTATTTAAAAATATTGTCAATTTATATTGCTATATATCCAAAAATGATTTATTTTTGTTGTCATAATTGTAAATAAGTGTATCATTATAATTATTAGGTTGCCATTGCAACCCTTGTATTTTCTAAGAAATTGCTAGAACCATTACTAACCTTCGGTTTAAAAGATAAAGTGTCTTTTTATGAGTCCTTTTTATGGATTATTAAGTCTTTTAGGATGCTTTTTATTAATTATTAAACTAGTTTAAATAGTTTAGTATGTGTTTTATACTCCCCTATAAAAAATAATATACTGTCTAGTATAGTTGCCGTTTTGTATTTCAAAGGTTAAATTTAATGAATCATAGTATGATAAAAGAATTACACTTAATCAAAGCATTTATAATTTCGACTATATCAGCCATACAAATTGAAACGTATGGTAGAAATTATTATTTAATCCCCCTTAAATCAAAAATATTTAATGACACCAATGGTGAAGTTACTATTAGTAATAATAGTTGGTATCGTCATTTTTTAACAATTAATATTCCGGTATTATGAAAAA
>CAMTWE010000208.1:0-1149 GCA_947085395.1 uncultured Bacteroidota bacterium
CCAACCGCTAAAGAATCTATCAGTTGTAAAACATTGGGTTTTGGGTTCATTCCTTATTTTGTGAGTAAATATAGTTGAAAAGTTGAAAAGTTGCAAGTTGGTAATGATAACTGATGAATTGTTGAACTGTTAAATTGGTTAACTGTTTAATCGTTTAAAAAAGTTTTTACTACTCAGATTTTTCTACTACTAATGAATCCTGAAACTGAATACTGCTACTGCCAACTGAATACTGCTACTGTAAACTGCCCACTAATTTCGCTATTTCCTGTTCAAAGCATTCTAAAGTATATTGTTGCGACCAATCTATTGCATTTTGTGCGTGCAATTTATAGCGATCAGGATTGTTAATATAGCTTTCTATTGCGCTTACAATTTCAAATTTATCAGCTTTTACCAAGCTGCCTCTTTGGCCATTGCCAAGCATTGTAGCAACACAAGAAACGGGAGTTGTAACAGGTACACATCCCCAAAACATGGCTTCTGCAACGGCTTTTGGCCATCCTTCAGATTTAGAAAAAAACAATAAAAAATGACTTTTCTGATAGGCAATTTTTAAGGTTTCTTTGGTTACATTTCCATAAATTTTAACCTCATTTTGAAGTTGATTATCAAAAATATAAGTTTCTAAAAGTGCACGTTCAGTACCTTCTCCATAGCAATCTAATTGTACAGAATATCCTTTTTGTTTAAGCTGATGAATGACTTCTAAACATAATAGCGGACGTTTATTAGCCGTTAAAGTTCCTGCAAAAATAAATTGCAAGGGCGCTACTAAAACCCGCGGAAAAGTATTTATGATTTCATTTTCATGATATGTTGCCGTAAAAAACGGTTTGATATTTTTTATTTGATTTGGCCAATCGCCATAAACCAATACTTGTATATTTTTAGTTAAAAATGGTTGGCTCAAAATCCATTTTTGCAAACGATAAGTAAAAGGTTGTTTTGCATTTGGATCCCAATTTCCAGCATATTTGGCTGTTTTTGGTTTGTTTGGAAAAAACATTTGAACAAAACAACCAATCAATCCGATATTTCCAGGGCATCGCAGGTGAATATGATCTGCCCATTGCATTGTTTTATAAATTTTGAAAACTGTTTTTGGTAAAATTATCAGCGTTTTTAAGGTGTTTTTAAATGATAAAA
>CAMTWE010000209.1:0-4574 GCA_947085395.1 uncultured Bacteroidota bacterium
GCAGAACGTGCCGATAGCTTAGGGGTTGATGTCATCAATACATCCTTAGGATATTACACTTTTGACAATCCGAAACACGATTATACCTATGCCGATATGAATGGTAGTAAAACTATTATATCGCGTGGTGCAGAAATTGGTTTTTCTAGAGGAATGATTTTAGTAAACGCCGCCGGAAATGAAGGTGCTGATCCGTGGAAATACATCATAGCACCCGCCGATGCTAAATCGGTATTAGCAGTTGGTGCGGTTAACGCCTCAAAAATAATTGCCAATTTTAGTTCTTTTGGTCCAACGTCTGACGGAAGAGTTAAACCAGATGTTTTAGCGCACGGACAAGCGGTTTACGTAATTAATGCAGCTGGAAATATCGCTACTTTAAACGGAACTTCTTTTGCATCACCTGTTATGGCTGGAGTAGTTGCTTGTTTTTGGCAGAAAAATTCGACAAAAACCAATAAAGAAATCATCCAAATAATTAAAGAATCTGCGCATCTTTATAACAATCCATCGCCACAATACGGTTATGGAATTCCAAAATTTAATTGATGATCAACAAAATAACCGAACTTTTTAAGATACAATATCCCATTATTCAAGGTGGGATGATTTGGAATAGTGGATGGAAATTAGCATCTGCAGTGAGTAATGCTGGCGGATTGGGTTTAATTGGCGCAGGTTCTATGTATCCTGATGTTTTGCGAGAACACATCCAAAAATGTAAAAATGCAACCGATAAACCATTCGGAGTGAATGTTCCGATGTTGTATCCCAACATCGAAGAAATCATGAATATTATTGTAGAGGAAGGCGTTAAAATTGTCTTTACATCTGCCGGAAATCCGAAAACGTGGACTTCTTTTTTAAAGGATAAAGGAATTACCGTAGTTCATGTAGTGAGCAGTGTAAAATTTGCCTTGAAAGCACAAGATGCTGGTGTTGATGCTGTGGTAGCGGAGGGTTTTGAAGCGGGCGGTCATAACGGACGGGAAGAAACGACTACTTTTACCTTGATTCCGATGGTGAAAGAACAATTGACGATTCCGTTAATTGCAGCGGGTGGAATTGCAACTGGGCGCGGTATGTTGGCAGCGATGGTTTTGGGTGCCGATGGTGTTCAAATCGGAAGCAGGTTTGCAGCGAGTGTAGAATCGTCGGCGCATCAAGCATTTAAAGAAGTGATTGTAAATACCAATGAAGGTGATACTATGCTGACTTTAAAAGAATTGGCGCCCGTTAGGTTGATTAAAAATCCGTTTTATAATCAATTACAAGAGTTGTATCAACAATGTCCAACAACGGAACAACTCAAAGCTTTATTGGGTAGGGGAAGGGCTAAAAAAGGAATGTTTGAAGGCGATTTAGTAGAAGGCGAATTAGAAATTGGTCAAATTGCCGGAATCATCCATGAAATTAAACCGGTAAAAGACATCATAGAAGATATTATGCAAGAGTTTAATTTAGTTAAAGAATCACTTCGAAATTAATTTGATTTTTTATTAAAGATACAATAGCTATTACACTAAGAAACACAAAATTTTACACGAAGAAGCACAAAGCTAAAGTCAGTAGTTGTAAAGTTTCATAAGATTATTGATGGTTATTTTCTTTGTGTAACTTAGTATTTTCTTAGTGTCTTTAGTGGTATAACTTCCCAATTTTAATAATTTAACTGATAACTTTTTTATTGGTTGTTTTTTGTGGCATAGCTATAACACTAAGAAACACAAAATTTTACACGAAGAGGCACAAAATATTATAAATTATTGATTTTGAATTCAATAGTCTTTTATCTCAAGTCTAAATTCTTTTATCTTAAGTCAATAGTCTTTTATCTTAAGTCTAATTTCTTTTGTCTGAATAGAATTATTTTCCCAATATTAATTTTAAGGATATCAACATTAAAATACCGCCAAAAACTTTTTTAAGTGTTTGTTGATCAATGCTTAAAGCAACTTTTGAACCGATAAATCCGCCCACAATAAAAATACTGGAAACGATTAAAGCATAACGCCAATCAATGGCGCCCGCTTGATAATAATTGTAAACCGCCAAAAATGTAACGGGTGGTAATAAAACCGCTAAGCTTAAACCCTGTGCTTGATGTTGTGTGAATCCTAAAAATAGCACAAATAACGGAACCATGATGATGCCGCCACCAACGCCGATTAAACCACTTAAAAATCCGGCTAATAAGCCAATTACAATGAGCGTAAGTACTAAAGATGTTGTCATTTTCATATTGATTATAAAGGAATTTTGATAAAATATGTTTTATTGTTTTTGTTCTTCAAATTATTTTCGCGCAGCCACGGATTGTAAATTCTGAGTAATTTGTAATTGGTATTGTTATCAAAAGCAAACTGCACTAAATTTGGAATATCGGTAGTTACTTCAACGGTTTTAAATGGAATGGCTTGATAAAAATCTGCTTGTTCCAATTCAAATCCGTATTTGGTAGGATTGGTAAATATTTCTTTAAAAATAATGATTCTGGGGATATAACGAGCGGTTTCATCTACCACTAATAAATCGTAATAATTGTCCACTTTTTGATCCATGATACGCTTTCCAATTCCGGTATTTCCTGCATTATAAGCAGCCGCTGCTAAAGTCCAACTGCCCATTTTTTCTTTGGATTTCAATAAATATTTACAGGCCACATGGGTTGATTTTTCCAAATCGTAGCGCTCATCAACATTATCATTTACTTCCAATCCATTTTCAATAGCTGTTCCTTTTAGCAATTGCCAAAATCCGCGTGCTTCAGCAGGTGAAATCATATTTTGCAATCCGCTTTCTGCCACTGCTAAATATTTAAAATCATCAGGAATTCCGTATTGTTTTAAAATAGGTTCAATGATGGGAAAGAATTTTTGAGTTCGTTTAAGGATTAGCAACGTATTGGATTGCCAATAGGTAATGGTGTGGAGTTCTTTGTCAAATCGTTCGTGAATATCAGGTAAATGTAAGGGCACTTTTTCATCGGCAAAATTCAAGTTTTGAGGAACTTTTAACGCTTTTATGGTATAGGTGTCTGCTGTGTTTTTCGGATTGATGATACTGTAAATAAAAAACCCACACAGTAAAATGATACTCAATATCGTAAAAAATCTAACAGCTAATTTCATCATTTTATCAATTTTTAGTGAAACGGACTTTCAAAATTTGCAAATGTTTCGCCAATTAAATCTTTTGCAGATAAAATAGGTTGATCACAATTCCACTCAATTTGTAAGCTAATATCATTCCAAAGGATGGATTGTTCCGCACTTTTTTCATAATAATTAGAACATTTATAGCTAAAAATAGTATCATCTTCTAAGGTTACAAATCCGTGTGCAAAGCCCTCAGGAATGAACAATTGTTTTTTATTGTTTTCTGATAAGATTACAGTATAATTTTGTCCGTAGGTTGGAGACAATTTTCGCAAATCAACCGCCACGTCCAATACACTTCCCTGAATTACCCGTACTAATTTGGCTTGTGCAAAAGGTGGAATTTGAAAATGTAATCCGCGTAATACATTTTTTTGTGACTTGGATTCGTTGTCTTGAACAAATTTACAGTTGATAAATTCGGCTATTTTTTGTTCATTATAAGACTCAAAAAAGTAACCGCGTTCATCTTCAAAAACGGCTGGAGTTAATAGTAATACATCTTTTAATGGAGTGGTTTCAATTTTCATTTATCTATATTTTGTTGTATTAATTCACTGATGGTTTTTGCTTTATTGAGAATCATGATATGCGTTCCGCGTTCTACAATAATACAATTTTTGAGGTATTTTATCGGAAAAATTTCATCTTTATTTCCGTGGATATGAATAATTTCTGGGTCTGCAATTTCCCGATTCCAGTACAAAACTGATTTTAAAGCCCAATTTAAATAATTAAAATCCCTTTTAGACAAGTACATATTGTACATATCTTTTCGTTCGGTTGCTT
The DNA here is from genome assembly GCA_947085395.1 of uncultured Bacteroidota bacterium. Classification (GTDB taxonomy): domain Bacteria; phylum Bacteroidota; class Bacteroidia; order Flavobacteriales; family Flavobacteriaceae; genus JAGXRT01. Next base: position 3,948 of record CAMTWE010000209.1, read on the forward strand.
TTTTTCCAAAAACAATTTTGAGTATGAATTCAAGCGCATGAATTATCAAATAAGGAATCAGATAAAAAATTTTGGTTCTTTTGGCAAATTTTGATAATATGGAATGTTCGTGTTTTGTTTTGATGCTGGAAACGATAATCGTTTTTGGATTGTTTAAATGATTTTTCATTTCCTGAACGATAATGCCGCCAAAAGAAACACCCATTAAAATCGGATTTTCATGTTGGATGAAGGAACACATTCGTTGGGCATAATCTGCAACGGATTCATTTTTTATGGGATTAATCCATTCTAGATAATGGGTTTCATAATTGGTCGGAAATGAAAGTTTCTCAAATATTTTAGGATTTGCAGCCATTCCTGGCATAAAATATAAGTGAATGGTTTCCATCAGCAAACAGTATATGTAGCAAATTCAATTAAAACTTCGCCTTCTTCATCAATTTCTTTTAGTTTAACGGTGTGCAAAGTATTCACCAAATTTTCATTCCAAGTAGTTTTAACCCTGACATAATTATCAGAAAATCCGAAGATAAATCCGTCTTTATTTTCATTTTCAAACAAAACGGTGGCAGTTTTTCCTAGCTGACTTTCATAAAAAGCGCGTCTTTTTTTAACCGATAATCC
>CAMTWE010000210.1:0-7037 GCA_947085395.1 uncultured Bacteroidota bacterium
AAATATTCAATTACTTCAGATTGTGGGGTAATAGGATAGCCAAAATAGGCATCAACTCCGGCGCGTATAGCTGCTTCAGCCAATGCTTCATTACCTTTCATTAATTTTAATTCTGCCATTATAATAAAGTGTTATAATTAATTGATTATTCTTCGACTTTCATTCTGTAAACAGTGATTGCGCCATCTGGGCAAACAATACCACAATTTGTACATCCTGTACACTCATCTGGATTTACCATATAAGCAAAATGAAAACCTTTTAAATTTACATTGGATGACATTCGAATGATATCTGGTACACATACTGGAATACATACCTCACAACCTTTACATCTGTCTTTATCGACTACTATTGCTCCAATTACTTTCGCCATAGGATTTGTATATTTAATTATTAATATTTTCGATGACAAAATTACGAATTATTTTAAGAAAACGTTTTCGGATTCAAAAAAAAATAAAAAAAAAGGCAAACCTAAGTTTGCCATTGTGATTAATACAATTTTTTGAATTGTGAGGGTTTAACTTCCCGCATTATTTCATATACTTTTTCAAAAATATCTTCTAAATTGGGTTTAGAAAAATAATCACCATCATCACCATAAGCAGCCCTGTGAGGTTGGGCTGTTAAAGTAGCTGGTTTGCTGTCTAAATATTGATATGCGTTTTGTTCTTCAATTATTTGTTGGAGGATAAAAGAGGATGCACCACCTGGAACATCTTCATCAACCACTAACAATCTATTTGTTTTTTGAATACTTTTAGCAATATCATGATGAATATCAAAAGGCAATAAACTTTGAATATCAATTAATTCTACGTCAATCCCTACCGCTGCTAATTCTTCTACCGCTTGTTCTACGATTCTTAAAGTTGAGCCATAAGAAACTACGGTGATATCTTTACCTTCTCTAAGTGTTTCTACAACGCCAATGGGTGTTCTAAATTCTCCTAAATTTAAGGGCATTTTTTCTTTTAATCGGTATCCATTTAAATTTTCAACAACCATAGCTGGTTCATCACTTTCTAATAAAGTGTTATAAAAACCGGCGGCTTTGGTCATATTTCTTGGAACCAAAATGTGCATTCCTCTAAGCAAATGAACAAGACCTCCCATGGGTGAGCCAGAATGCCAAATCCCTTCTAATCTATGGCCGCGTGTACGCACAATTAGAGGTGATTTTTGTCTGCCTCCAGAACGGTATCGCAAAGTTGCTAAATCGTCACTCATAACTTGTAGCGCATATAAAGCGTAATCTAAATATTGAATTTCTGCAATGGGTCTTAAGCCACGTATCGCCATTCCAATTCCTTGTCCGATAATGGTAGTTTCACGAATTCCGGTATCGGTTACTCTTAATTCTGAATATTTTTCTTGTAAGCCAACCAATCCTTGGTTAACATCACCAATATTACCAGAATCTTCACCAAAAATAAAGACATCATCGTGTTTTGCTAAAAGTGCATCAAAGTTGCTTTTTAGAACAATGTAAGCACTTTCTGGGGCAATATCATCATTGTAAATTGGTTTAACTTCTTTAACATTAGTTGCTTTGTTTTCAAAATCATTTTGAAAATGTGCACTGTATAAATGTTGGTATGTTGCTTTAAAATTAAGAATCCAATTTTGTAAGTTAGCTTTGAAAGTAAATTCTTCATTGCTGATTAAACGGGTAATTTTACGGGCTGCACTGATTAAATTTTTGCGTTCAGGATCTTTTATAGCCGCTATACTTTGAGTAATTTTAGATATTTCTGTTTGATTTTTACTTTGTTTTGCAACTTCATTTAATAAAATTACCAGTTCTTTTTGCTCAGCTCTAATCGGATTTAAAAAGTTATTTCTTGCTTCATTTTTGGCGTCTTTTACAAGATTTTTTGCTGCTTCATCAATTTTCGCAACTTCTTCTTCGGTTACAAATTTGGTGGTTTCTCCATCTTTCAATGGAAATTCTAATTGAAGCATCCAATTACGCATTTGTTTGATACAGTCAATTTCATCTTCCCAAGCTAAACGTTCGTTTGTTTTGTAACGTTCGTGCGAACCTGAAGTAGAATGTCCCATGGCTTGCGTTAAATCTTCTACGTGAATCATTACAGGTACATGTTCTTCTCTTGCAATTTTAGCAGCTTTTTGATAAGTTTCAATCAGTTGCAAATAATCATAACCTTTTACTTTAAAAAGTTCAAATCCGGCACCTTTATCATCGCGTTGAAATCCTTTAAGAATTTCAGAAATATTTTCTTTGGTAGTTTGGTATTTTGCAGGAACTGAAATTCCGTAAGCATCATCCCAAACACTTATAATCATTGGTACTTGTAAAACTCCGGCTGCATTAAAAGTTTCAAAAAAGTGACCTTCACTGGTAGAAGCATTTCCAATAGTGCCCCATGCAATTTCATTGCCATTGATGGTAAAATTGGTTCTGTTGTTTAAATCGGGCGAATTTCTGTACATTTTAGAGGCATACGCAAGTCCTAATAAACGAGGCATTTGTCCGGCTGTACAAGAAATATCGGAGGTAATATTATTTAATTCTGTTAATTTTTTCCAAGAGCCATCATCATTTAAAAAATGCGTTCCGAAATGGTTATTCATTTGTCTTCCGGTTGATGAGGGTTCAAATTCAATATCTGCATGTGCGTATAGTGCCGCAAAAAATTGAAGTGGCGTTAATTCTCCAATAGCCATCATAAAAGTTTGATCTCTATAATATCCGGCTCTAAAATCACCTTTTTTAAATGCTTTTGCCATGGCTAATTGAGGCACTTCTTTTCCGCCACCAAATATTCCGAATTTAGCTTTTCCGGTTAAAACTTCTTTTCTGCCTAAAACACTGCACTCTCGAGAAATTACGGCTGTTTTATAATCATTTAAAACCTCATTTTTAAAATCTTGAAAAGAAATTTTATCAGAAGTTAATAGGTTGTTTTTTACTGACATATTATCAAATTTTTGTGCTACAAAGGTACTTCATTTAAAGATACATCAAAATCGTTATATTTTATATAGGAATAAATAAAAAATATGAGAAAGTGATTAATTAAAAATTAAAAATGAACAATTGACAATTGAGAATTAAAAATTAAAAATTAAAAATTAAAAATTCAACATTTAACATTTAAAATTTAGAATTGAGTATTGAGCATTGAGACTAAAAACAAAAACGTTTAACTAGCGTTTTTTTTTAAACCTTAAACCTTAAACTTTAAACAATTCAACCCTTCGGCAGGCTCCTTTGGAGATGGCTGTGGCGAGGATTTTGTTTTCAGCACCTCAGTTAGTGATGGTTATTGAGACTAAAAAAAACCGTTTAACTAGCGCTTTTTTTAACTTTAAACCTTAAACCTTAAACCTTAAACTTTAAACCTTAAACCTTAAACATTTTAAAACAATCCGCGTCTGAAAAAATTAAACAATAAACGCACATCTGTGGTAAAAACAAACCTAATTTTAGATGGATATTTTGCTTGCGTAATTTCCCAACCGTTGTTTGAGTGAACAGGGAAATACAATTCAAAATAATTGTTTACAAAATTGAACCGAATGCCGTTTTCATATGCAAAATAGATGTTTTGATTTATATTTTTTAACAATCCAACATCGTTGTAAATTTCAATCCATCGCCAAAGTCCGATACTGGTATTTAAAGTTGTAATCCATTGATTGGCAGTTGAAACGGGTAATTTTGATTTAAATCCACCTTCATTGATAATAATTTGCTGACTGAAAATTCCAGTACTTTCTGATCTGCCTAAATAATCATGTTCAAATAAATAATCGGTGGCATTGCCCAAAGAAAAATCAAAAAAGTTGGTGTTGGCATTGTTGTTAAAAAATACGCCGGCAAATAATCGAACATCAAATTGTCGGTTATTTTGATTGGTTAATTTTCTGTATTGTATCAAAAAAGACGCTTTGTTAAAAACATTTGAGTGCTGATAATTGATGCTGTATTTTAATTCATCAATAATATTGGGATTAGAATATCCGTATTTTAAACTAAAAACTTGGTATTTTTCTGAGTCCAAAATGGTAGTTTGGTAAAGCGGTTGTTCTCTTTGAATCATCACATATTTTGCCATTAAATAACTTCCGCCAACGGCTCGCAATGATTTTCTATTGAATTCTACCAAGGCAAACGGACTCAAAGTTTGGTAACTTAAGTTGGGTGCATATTGAAATGTACTGCCAAAAATCCCGGTGCGATATTTATACACATTTAAAGCAGAATTTTCTGGTAAATAATCATATTCTACTATATAAGAGCCAGAAAATGCTAAACTTTTGGTGCCAACACTGGGCGAAAATTTATACCTGAAATTTTTATCGAGCAAGGTTTTATTGTGTAAACCCAAAACGAAAATAAATCCATCGTAATAATTGTATCTAAATTCTGGACTCAAAAACAATTGGTTGTAAAAAGGATTGTCTATGTCTTTTACAAATCTCAATTGAATGGGTCTGTTAATCAGTCGGTTATTTACAAATTTCCAATTGTTGCGCAAATTATTTTCTGGATATTGAAATTCATAATTTAAAGCAAAACGGTCAAATCCGTTTTTTGGGATGCTAATAGTGAGCGTTGTATCAATATTTTCAAACCAATTTTGATACATAATTTTTTGTTGATGTAAGCCATAAAGCCGAATTGGTGCTGTGAAATTACGGTTGTTAACAATCGTAATTTTGATGGAATCTTTACTTTTTTCAATCTTTTTTAAAGTATAATCTAGCTTTTTTTTGGTTTTTAAATAATCATTTTCAAACCAATTAATATCTTTAGTGGTGTTGGTTTTAAGTAATTCAATAAATTGATTTCCAGTAATTTGTTGCAGTTTTTTAGTTTGATAAAATTCTTTGATAGTGTTTGGAATGATAGAATCTGCGATAAAATGATTGAGGTACTTTAAACCCAATCCGGCTTTGTGTTTTTGGATAATTTTTCGATTAAAATTAGAAAGAGAATCTGCCCGAGTTGTGAGTGATTGGTCTAAATTGGCATGACTTGTTAACTGAAAAAGATACGGATATTGGTCTTTAAATTTTAATTTTGAAATATTGAAAGATTTGAGTCCCCAAATGTTTGCAATATTGCCAATTGCCTTAACTTCTGGATAATAAGTTTCTAAATACTGCATCATCAAATAAGTTTGAAGTCCATCAACCAGCCAATAATCTGTTTGTTTTTGATAATTGAGGGTGTTTTCTAAGTATTTTTTGGTAAGCGTTTTAAACAATTTCATATCCCATTTAAACACCTCAGAAAAAGTATTTAAAAAATTTGGCAGTTGATTAAATCCGTTCTCAGGATATTTATCATACTCATTTTGATTGATTAAAATAGTGGTATGCGGATAGTTTCCCAACTTATTTTCTAAAAATTCAAACGCTCTTTGTGCAACTTCTTTTTTGGTTTGTGTGCTTAAATTGGGTTCTGTTAAATCTGTTACAATTGTAGATGTAGCAGTATTTAATTTAAAATATTCAGGTTTTTTGGTGATGCTTAAAGTGATATCTTGCCGCTGATTTCCTGTTAAATGATACGTTTTTTGAGTGTTTTTTTCAACTAGATTTTCATCCAAATCACTGTAAAAATTGTAATTATTGGGGATTGTGAAATTGATTTTGTAATGGGTAAAATCAACCATCAAATCATCCATATCTAAATTATTTTGTAGCAACCAATTTTGTTTATGCACTACAGGCACCAAATACCAATACCGCAAATAATAGTTGTCTTTACTTCGCCCATAACCGGTGTATTTATTAAGCGGAATTTTAATGGTATAAGAAAAGTGAATCACCACAGCATCACCAATATTTAAAGTATTTGGCAAAGCAATTTTGATAGCATCTGGATAATTTTTTGGGATAAAATAAGCAATGTTTTGATGGTTAATTTGGATGGATTTTATAGCTGTAAATCCCCTATTTTTTTCGGATGAAAAATAAAATGATTTGTCATAACTTTCAATTAGCCGTTTAGAAAGTGGGGTAAATTTATCTTTGTAAGCATTGGGCCAATTGTGAAAATAAATGGAATCTAACGGTTTATTACTGTTGTTGTAAAAAGTGACTTTTTGTTCAATTAAAAGTTCGTGTTTATCGATATTTAATGCTACAGTTAGCGCTATTTCATTGGTTTGTCCAAAGAAATAAATGGGAAAGGAAAACCATATAAACGATAAAAAACACTTTAAATAGTTCAATTAATTTTTGATAAATTTTAATGGTTTTTTCAGCATCATTTTTGAATTGTTGATAAAATAGAAACCGTTGCTTAAATTTTGAATATCAATATTAATGTTTTTATGGGATATAGTGCTATAATCAATCGTAAATTTTTTAACAACCTGACCCAATTGATTGTAAATAATCAATTCAGAATTAAGGAGTTTCTCATCCATAGATAATTTAATAGAAGTAGCACTTACATTACTAGAAAGAAATGAAATTGAAGGATTTGAATTGCTTGTATTAGAAAGCGTTGCCGATTTGATGCTTAAATCCATAAAAACAGGTAAATGATCGCTTGCGTTTCTAGCATGTAGTCTTGTTGTGGCATTATAAAATCCATCACAAGAAACGTCAGTAATATCTTTATTTAAACAATTTCCGTTATTTCCATATACTTTGTAAGAATTTGGAATATAAGAAATGCTCGAATTCTCATTTAATAAATTTTCAGATGTTAAGATAAAATCAAATCGATCATCTAAACCACCACTGGAACCTCTAGGGTTTTGAGTATGAGTGTCTTGAAATTCTATATTGTCTTGCCAAAAGTATTGAATTTCTCTAGGTATTGGAAAGTTTGACCAATAATTGAAACCGTTATCGGGCATCGTTACATTCGGTCTGTTTATAGGATCTTTCATTTTAATAGTTGCTGTTCCTGCTAAAGTTTTTAAATATGCGGGTTCATTGCTAGAATATAAATTAAAGTCTCCAGCAAAAATTACAAATCTATTGTTGTTAATAGTATTAAGGGCCGCAATAAAGGTATCAATCATATTTGACCTTTCTGCTCT
>CAMTWE010000211.1:0-2831 GCA_947085395.1 uncultured Bacteroidota bacterium
GCATCACCAAAAACAGTAATATCAGTTATCTTGCCACCACATTCATGTTTTTCAACAGCAAAAGACACTGTAGAAAATAACAGTGTAAATGATAAAAAGGATGCTAATATTTTATTGCTAATTTGCTTCATTCAACTGCAAAGTTAATTTTTTTCAAAATAAAAATGCTAAAAAATAGTTAAAAGTTTAGTTGTCAGTTAATTTTTGGTAATAAAAAGCGGGTAATAATAATAATAAAAAAACGGGTTGTATTAAAAATCGTCTTACATAAAACAACATCAGGTAATTTTCTTTGGTGTAATTGGTTAACATAAAATAATACGGAATAACAAAAACTACAAACCCAATTATAAATATCCAAACAGAAAATTTTATTAAATCTCTTTTCGGAAAAGCAAGGTAAATAATGGCCAATGAAACCATCGAATTTACGAAATACCTAAAAAATAAGTTCATAAAAAAAGGCGAAAAATTTATTGCTGGCAATGAATTTTCCAAATAATCGTGTTTAAAAAAAGGGGTTAAAGGATCGTAAAAAATGGATTCGGCAAAACCCCTAATGAGTCCGAAAATTCCAACTAAAATAACCACTAATAGCAACCTTTGAAACCGACTCATTTTTTATATTTTGGCAAGAAAAAGTTAATCCAAACAACCCATAATAAAAATGTAAATCCGTAAATTATCAACGGAAAAAGTATTTGATGTAAAAAATCATTGTAAGTTGGAAATTGATAAATTGCAAAGGCAATAAATGCAATTCTAACCACATTTATCCAATAAATTAACAAACTACCAACCAAAATATAAAGCAACGTAATTTTAAACGTGGCAGAAAAAGCAATGATAAAAGCAATAAACAAAATAATGACACTAATAGCGTTACAACCTTCTACAATAGTGGCAACATATTTGTCTTTTACAAATAGTCGGTAAGATAATTCTGCGGTATGTTGATCTGTAAAAGCATTGATATTTAAAAAATTTAACAAATACACCGTTTGTTTTGCCACCATTTCGGTAATAGGGTCAACCTTAAAATCAGGTGCTGTTTTTTGGGTAAAATTTAAATAAGACACATATAAAAAAACCATCAAAAAGTAGGTTCCCAAAAATTTGAGTAAGAATATTATTATTTTTTTATGTTTTTTCAAAATGTAGAATCTTAACTTTGTGCGATAATTTTTTATAAAAATAAATAATCTTATGAACATTCATCCCATAAAAACTGCAATTTTAAACATCACCCAACAAAATATAGCAATAGATCTGATTTTGCAACAAATTTGCGATTACTTAAAAAGTGCCGTTTCTTATTATGATTGGGTCGGATTTTACTTTACAAACGGAGATAAAAAAGAATTAATCCTCAAACAATTTGCTGGAAAACCTACTGAACATACCATTATTCCGTTTGGAAAAGGAATTTGCGGACAAGTAGCGTTGAGCAATCAAAACTTTGTGGTACAAGATGTTACCGAACAAGATAATTATATCTCTTGCGGATTTGATATAAAAAGTGAAATTGTAATTCCTATTTTTAAAGACGGAAAAAATATTGGTCAAATTGATATTGACTCGCATCACACGGCGCCTTTTACCAAAGAAGATGAAGAATTATTAGAATTTGTTTGCGAACAGGTTGCCACATTAAATTTATAAAAAATGGAGTTTTTTAGAACAATTTCTTTTCAAACAACAGAAAATCTGTTACAAAAATTATTGTCATTTGAAAATTTAAATGATATTATTGATTCCTTATTGGTCATTGATTTTGAAAAAGATACGGCAAATATTACCGGAATTTGGGAAGAATTTACCCTAAAACGCGACCTAATTAAAGGCGGCGTCCGATTTGCGCTTATAGAATGTCCAAACGCTTTAGCTTGGACAATCACCACTGGTTTTCCGCCTGTAAGAGAACATATTGTCATTCATCTAACCATCAATAGAGCCGAAAAAGAACAACATTTTATTGATGAATTAACTGAATTTTTAGATGATTGGGAGCAAGGTTTTACGCAATTTTTAAAAAATAAAGCACAATAATTGTTGAAAACTAGTTCATAAATAGTTGAGATACTTCAAATATAATAGGTGCTTTTAATGATGGTTTTGTAGTTTTGTAAACACAACAAAAACACAACGATGAATTCATTAATTACTGCAAAATCTGCACTTATTTCCGTATTTTACAAAGATGGATTGGCTGCTATCGTAAAAAAACTCCACGATTTAGGCATTGTTTTATACGCAACCGGTGGCACCGAAAAGTTCATAAAAGATTTAAATATCCCCGTTATACCTGTTGATACTGTTACAAATTTTCCCGAAATTTTGGGCGGAAGAGTTAAAACTTTACATCCCAATATTTTTGGTGGTATTTTACATCGCAGAAATTTAGAAGCTGATAAAATTGAGGTTAAAAAACACCAAATTCCTTCTATTGATATTGTAATTGTAGATTTATATCCCTTTGAAAAAACTGTTGCAGCCAATTTTTCTGATGAAGAAATTATAGAAAAAATTGATATTGGTGGCATTTCACTGATTAGAGCTGCTGCTAAAAATTTTAACGATGTTTTATGCGTTTCGTCCAGCCATCAATACCATGATTTTTTTGCAATGTTAAATACTCAAAACGGACAAACAACTTTGGCACAGCGCAAAAAATTCGCAGCCAAAGCTTTTGACATTTCTAGCCATTACGATACCGCAATTTTTAATTATTTAAATGATGAAATCTCGTTTAAACAGAGTTTTACTACCCATAAAACCTTGCGATATGGCGAAAATCCGCATCAAAGTGGCCATTTTTTTGGCGATTTAAA
>CAMTWE010000212.1:0-20332 GCA_947085395.1 uncultured Bacteroidota bacterium
CTTTTCATCTTATCCCATCTTATTTTTTTTAGCATAACAGGCATTTCTTCGTTTTCGGCATCATCAAAATAAGTTAAACTTTTCAAAACCATAAATTCAGAACCATCTATATATTTTTCATTATAGAATGAAATCATTTCTTTCATGGTGTATTTTTTGAGTAAAAAATATAAGTCAATAAAATCTTTTCGGCTCCCTCTACCTGCAATAGCATTGAGTTTCATTGCGGCCACATCTTTGTCAGAAACCATTCTAATGCCGTTTATAATTGTTAATTTTTCGAGCAATGGATATTTGTAATTTACAAAATCAACTTTTATCCCATTAACTGAAAAAATAATAATACGTTTACTTTTTTTAATTGTTGTAACAGTTCCGAAGTTTGACAATTCATCAACAAACTCATTTTCATTTATTGCGGTATTGCCAAACATATCAATATCTACTGAAATACGATGTCCTATTTGCAATGCTAATGACGTGCCACCAACCAAATTAAATCCTTCAAAAACATTTGAAAGCATAATTTTGTTTAATAGTTCCAGCAGTTTTGGTTGGATTGTGTGGGTATGTAACATCTAAAATTAGATTTTTCTATTTGAAATAAATTAGACAAGAAGGAAAGTGTAACCACATCTAAACTGCGAAACTGAAGTGAAACATTTTTAATGGTTTCTAATCCGTAAACATTTTTAATGATATTCCAATCGTTTATAAGTCCAAATTCGACTACTTTATAGATAATTTGCGATTTAGATTTTTCAAAATCCAATTTCGCAGTATCTACATCCCAAAAAAGATGTGGAGATAAACTTGATATGGTATAATCGGATTTCACGTTAGATATTTTTTGTTTGATGATTTTCAATTGTTTGCAACAAACTTGTTGATAATGATGATTTCACAATTACAAAGATAGTATAAAAAAATAAAAAGAAAAATAGGGAGATGGACTCCATCAAATACTGAAAGCGTTTTGCTATTGGATTTATTCAAAAAGATAAAGTTTGATTGATAAACCCTAAATTGAGCTTTGGTTAGTTATTAAAAATAGAACGGATTTAAAATCTGGGCTAAAATTTAATAATATACGTAACCACACGAAAGGATTGACTTCGTCGAATTTACATTTCGTGCGGGAGCGAGTTATGTTTTTTTTATAATTTTTGTACTTCAAAAACCTAAAATTATTTTAGCAATAGAAAAGTAAATTAAAATTCCGAAAATATCATTGCTGGTGGTAATAAATGGGCCTGTTGCCAATGCTGGGTCAATGCCTTTTTTTGCCAATAAAATAGGAATAAATGTACCTACAATAGAGGCCACAATAATTACGGTAACCAATGAAATGGCAACGGTTAAACCAAGTTTAAACTCAAAACCCAACAGAAACATGCCGGCGGTCATTAAAATTGCAGCCAATACAAATCCGTTAAATAAAGAGAGTAATATTTCTTTCAACAGCCGATTGAACATAGAGCCCCGCAAGCCGTCATTGGCTAAACCTTGCACAATAATAGCAGAGGATTGTACGCCAACATTACCAGCCATTGCCGCAATTAAGGGCGTAAAAAAGAACAATTCTTTGTGATTTTTAAGTGCTTCTTCAAATCCGCCTAAAACAAATACACTTACAAATCCGCCAAAAAGTGCTAAAATTAACCAGGGTAAACGGGCTCTGGTGAGTTCCCAAATGGTATCATCGGCCTCTACATCTTGTGAAATACCTGCGGCTAACTGATAATCTTTTTCTGCCTCTTCTCTAATCACATCTACGATATCATCAATGGTAATTCTACCTACCAATCTGCCCAACTCATCAACCACCGGAATGGCCTCTAAGTCGTATTTCTGCATTATTTTCGCCACTTCTTCGGCGCTTTCATCAACCTTTACAAAATCTACTTTGGTAATATAAACATCTTTGATAGGCGTACGAGTAGAGGTTGTTAACAAATCTTTTAAAGACAAGCGTCCTTTGAGTTTGTCGTTATCATCAACCACATAAATAGAATGAACCTTGCTCACTTCTTCTGCTTGTGCACGCATTTCTTTGATACAGGTTAAAACATTCCAATTTTCATTAACTTTTACCAATTCTTTTGCCATTAAACCACCGGCAGAATCTTCATCATAACGCAATAGTTCTACAATGTCTTTGGCGTGCTCATCATCATCAATTTCTGAGATTACGGCTTTCATTCTTTCATCAGAAAGTTCAGAAATAATATCAGTAGCATCATCAGAATCGAGTTCTATTAACTCTTTTGCAATTTCTTTGGCCGATAAACTTTTTAAAATCTTTTCCCGTACATCTTCATCAATTTCTAATAAAATTTCGGAAGTAATTTCAGAATCTAAACTGTTAAAAACATAGGTTGCCTCAAAAGTATTGAGTTCATCAAGGATTTCTGCAATATCGGCATAGTGTAAATCCTTTAATAAATTTATAACCCCCTGTTTATCATTCTTTTGAACTAGCTTAGAAACTTGGGTAATTAATTCTTGACTGTATTGAAATGCCATAAGTCGAGTTTTTAAAGGATTATCAAAATGTTAGACGGTAAAATGAAAGTAAGCTACAAGGAGTCGTTTTCAATTTTAGCCGTAAGCTCCAAAAATTGGTCAACGCTCAATTGTTCGGGTCTGAGTGCAAAAATAGTATCTTCTCGCAAATTATCGGACAAATTTAGCGATTTTAAACTATTTCTTAAGGTTTTCCTTCGCTGATTGAAAGCTGTTTTTACCACATGATAAAATAGTTTTTCACTAACTGGTAATTCGTAATTTTCTTTTCTTTTGAGATGGATAACACCCGATAATACTTTTGGTGGTGGGTCAAAAACGCTTCCATCAACCGTAAAAAGATAGGTTACCTCATAAAATGCTTGGGTTAAAACAGATAAAATTCCGTAAGTTTTACTGCCTTTTTTTTCAGCGATGCGCTCTCCTACTTCTTTTTGAAACATTCCGCAAAACTCTGGAATTAAATGTCTGTTTTCTAATGTTTTAAAAACTATTTGTGAAGAAATATTATATGGAAAATTGCCGATAATGGCTATTTGTTGATTGGGAAAATATGCAGCGATGTTTATTTTTAGAAAATCGGCTTCAATAATTCTATTTGCTAAATTTAAATAATGCACTTTCAGATACTCAACCGATTCTTTGTCGATTTCAATTACATGCGTTTCAAAACTTTTTTGAAGCAAATATTTGGTTAAAATTCCCATTCCTGGACCAATTTCTAAAACCGTTTTATAAGTATCGCCTACCAATGAATCTGCAATTTTACTCGCAATAGTTTCATCTTTTAAAAAATGTTGTCCCAGATGTTTTTTTGCGCGTACACTCATGGTAAATTTGTTTAATATTAAGGTTGAAATTGTGAAACTACTTTTAACTCGGTGTGAAAAAATACATATTTTCCGCTAAAAAATTGTTGTAGTTGTTGTTCTAAAAGCAGTAATTCTTGTTGTTTAAATTGTGCTAATTTTTCTTTAGTTGGCGTATTAAATTGCACTGCAAAAGTAACACCGCCCATTTCTTCTTTTATCAGTACTTGATGAATATTGGCCGTGGTGTAATTACCTATTGCAATGCTTTCTTTAAAAAATTGATGCATCCAAGTAAGCCATTCTTGCTGTATGCTTTCTTCTATATTAAAGGTGATGTTGTATATATACATAAAACCAATTAAAAATTAATAATTAAAAATTAACAATTATGAATTTGTGCTTCCCTGATTAGCGTTGATTGTTTTTTCACTTTTCACTTTTCACTTTTCACTTCTCAATACCAGATACCAGATACTTGATACTAATAACTATTAAATTATATCAAATCTGCAATACGGAATTAATACATCTGGAATTTTAATACCCTCTTCGGTTTGATAATTTTCTAACAAACCGGCTAAAACGCGTGGTAAAGCCAATGAACTTCCGTTTAAGGTATGCGCTAATTCATTTTTACCTTCGCTGTTTTTAAATCGAAGTTTTAAGCGATTGGCCTGAAAAGTTTCAAAATTTGATACCGAACTAATTTCTAACCAACGGTCTTGTGCGGTTGAAAAAACTTCAAAATCATAAGTGAGTGCTGAGGTAAAACCCATATCGCCCCCACACAATTTAAGAATTCTGTACGGTAATTTTAATTCGTTTAAAATTTCTTTTACATGTTCAACCATTCCTTCCAATGCGGTGTAAGAATTTTTAGGATGTTCTATGCGCACAATTTCTACTTTATCAAACTGATGCAAACGATTCAATCCTCTAACATGTGCGCCATACGAACCGGCTTCGCGTCTAAAACAAGGCGTATAAGCCGTATTTAAAATAGGCAAATCGGTTTCTTTTAGCAAAACATCGCGGTACAAATTGGTTACCGGAACTTCGGCAGTCGGAATTAAATATAAATTATCAAGCTCGCAACGGTACATTTGTCCTTCTTTATCAGGCAATTGACCGGTTCCGAAACCAGATGCTTCGTTTACTAAAAACGGAGGCAAAATTTCTATATAACCCGCCGCGGTATTTTTATCTAGGAAATAATTGATTAAAGCGCGTTGTAATCTTGCTCCTTTTCCTTTGTAAACTGGAAATCCGGCACCGGTAATTTTGTTACCTAAATCAAAATCGATGATGTCGTATTTCTTCGCCAATTCCCAATGTGGAAGGGCGTTTTTGTGTAAAATTGGTATTTTACCGTGTTCAAAAACCACTTCGTTATCTTCGGGCGTTTTACCGTGTGGCACTTTTTCTGACGGAATATTAGGCACTAAATAAAGTAATTCATTTAAAGCATCAGCAATTTCGTTGAGTTTATCGTTTATTTCTTTAGATTGCTCTCTTAACTGAACCGTTTTTAATTTTAAATCTGTGGCTTTTTGAGTTTCGCCAGATTTCATTAATTGTCCAATTTCTTTGGATAAAGTATTAGATTCGGCTAATACAGCATCTAATTCTGATTGTTTAGCTCTGCGATTTTCATCCGTAGAAATAATTTTATCGATCAATATTTCGGCATCTTTAAAATGACGTTTTGCCAATCCTTTTAAAACAGTTTCTTTGTTTTCTCTGATGAAAGCTACTTGTAACATATCAATATTTTTTTATCGAATTTATGAATGATTGTTTTTTATAAAATCTTCTGCTTTAATTTGATCCAATTTTAACTGATTTTTCAACGCATCGAGCGATTCAAACTTTTGTTCATCGCGCAAAAAAGTCAGAAATTCAACCTTAATCTCATCACCATAAATATATTGATTAAAATTGAAAAAATGAACTTCTATGGTTTGATTAATTCCGTTAACCGTTGGCCTGTTTCCAATATTCATCATCCCATAAACCGTTTTATTATCAAGGGTTGATTTTACTACATAAACGCCATCTTTCGGAATAAGTTTGTACGATTCTTTTACCTTGATATTTGCCGTTGGAAAAGTAATTTTTTCTCCAATATTTTTTCCTTTAACAACATTACCCGTAATAAAATAGTGATAGTTAAGGTATTTAAATGCCTTGGAAATATTTCCATTGGCTAAGGCCTTTCTAATTTTTGTTGAACTAATTTTAATTTCATCAATACTTAAAGCATCAATTTCATGTACAGAAAAATGGTAAATTTTACTTTTTTCTTCTAATAATTTAAAATTTCCTTCCCTATTTTTTCCAAATCGATGGTCATAACCAATATATAAGATAGCCGCATGAAGCTGTTTTACCAATACTTCTGAAATAAAATCATGGGCAGCTAAATTGGCAAATTCTTTGTTAAACGGAATAATCACCAAAAAATCAATTCCTAAAGCACCAATTAATGCTATTTTTTCATCAAGGGTATTTAAGAGTTTTATGCTTGAGTTTTTTTCTAGCACCAATCTAGGATGCGGAAAAAAAGAAATAACTACCGATTTTTTATGTTCGCTTTTTGCTGTTTTTACAAGATTTTGCAATATTTCTTGATGTCCAATATGAGCGCCATCAAAAGCCCCAATTGTAACCACCGTTGGAAATGCAATTTTAAAATCCTTATTGTAATGTACTACTTCCAATTTTAAATTTTTTTATTTTATCATGATTGCAAATTTACATTTAATTTATTCAAAAAACATTTTAGATTTTTCAATAAAAAAACTATAATAGAAAAATAAATACTTTAATTTAGCTTTTAAAGATGATAAAATATTTACAATGAAACGCAACGATTTTACGTCAAACAAACGAGTGGTTTATTCTTTGAGCGTTCCATCTGACCTTTAAAAATCAAATAAATATAAACTAGATGAAATTAAGATTTTTATTAATATTAGGTATTTCTTTGAGCTCGGTATTGCTAAATGCTCAAACTATTAAGCAAGTTCGCAATGTGCAAAATACTAAGGAAATGAGTCAAAAAGGATCAGATGGTTTTGTAAGATGTTCTTCTGTAGAATATGAACAAGAACTACAAAAACTATATCCAAAGCGTTTTAAAAATGCAGAATTTGAAAAATGGATTAGTCCTTTAGTCAAAGAACAACAACATAAAATTTCTTTTGAAGTATCTAAAGTTGCTAATATCATTTCAATTCCGGTGGTAGTTCATGTAATTCATAATGGCGATGTTTTGGGAACTGGCGAAAATATTACAGATGCCCAAGTTCGCTCACAAATAAAAGTGCTGAATGAAGATTTTAGAAAAATGATGGGTACACCCGGGTTTAATAACAATGCCGTTGGTGCCGATACCGAAATTGAATTTTGTTTAGCAGCGGTTGATCCAAACGGAAATATGACCAATGGTATCAGTAGAAAAGAATTTACCAATGCTTCTTTTACGCAAACCGAGGTTAACACTATTGTAAAACCTTCTACTCAGTGGGATCCTAATAAATACTTAAATATTTGGGTGGTTCGTTTTACAGATAATACCTTATTAGGATATGCGCAATTCCCCAGTGTTTCACAATTATCAGGATTACCCACAAACGGTGGTGAAGCCGCAACTGATGGGGTGGTAGTTGTTTTTCACGCTTTTGGTTCTGCAAATCATACAGATGGAACTTTTATTCTAAACAACAGTTATAAATTTGGTAGAACTACTACACATGAAGTAGGACATTGGCTCGGACTTCGTCATACTTGGGGAGATGGTGATTGTAGTGTAGATGATTATTGTAATGATACACCAGTTTCCGGAAAAGAAAATTATTTGTGTCCTGCTCCCATAAATTTAGATACTTGCCCTGCTGACCCCGGCTTTGATATGATTGAAAATTATTTGGATTATACCAAAGATGAATGTATGAACATTTTTACGCAAGACCAAAAAGTTAGAATGCAAGCGGTCTTAGCTAATTCGCCTAGAAGAAAAGAATTGCTAACCGCTACAACTTGTAACAGTGATTTTAGTTTCTCTTTAGTAACCGATTTTAAAGAGGTTTGTGTTCCAAATCCAATGGTTTATAATTTTACTTATAACAACTATCTTGGCTTTAATAAAACCGTTACTTTCTCTGCAACTAATTTGCCAACTGGTGTTACCGCAACTTTTAATCCAACATCAGCATCAGCAAACAATACTGCTGTTACTGTAACTTTAAACGGAATTTCAAATACCAATATTGGCAATCATGTATTCAGAATTAATGGTAGTTATGATGCTATTACAAAGGGTTTACAAGCAAGACTCAATATTTATGGTTCTAGTTTTTCAACAATCACTTTAACTTCACCATTAAACAACGCTACTGGTGTTTTATCTCCTACAGAGTTGAAATGGAATGCCATATCAAATGTTAAAACCTATCAGGTTGATATTGCCTCTAACGCAACTTTTACTACCATAGTAGAAACCGCTAATATTACAGGAACTAGCTATAAAACAAGACTTTTAAATCCGTTAACAACTTATTATTGGAGGGTAAGACCCATCAATCCGTGCGCTACAGGAACCTTTTCAAACACTTTTAATTATACAACAGCCAATATTACTTGTAAAGATTTTGTGGCAACCGATATTCCTAAAACTATTTTAGCTACTAGCCCCAATACGGTTACCTCAACACTTGCTGTAAATGAATTGATGGATTTAACCGATGTAAAAGTAAGATTATCCATCACCCATACTTGGGTGGAAGATTTGACCATATCGCTTATCAGTCCTAAAGGAACCATCATTATATTATCTCGAGAAAATGGTGGCGATGGTAAAAATTTCACCAATACCATTTTTGATGATGCAGCAACTATTCCTATTGCTAGCGGAACTGCTCCTTTTACGGGCTCTTATAAACCAGATACTGCATTGAGCAACCTGTTTGGTGAATCTGCTTTTGGAAATTGGCAATTAAAAGTTGCAGATGGATGGAATGAAGATGGTGGGTCACTACAAAATTGGACACTCACCATTTGTGGGGTTTCTAGAGCTGATGCAGATAAAGATGGTATAGAAGATTCAAGAGATAATTGTCCGTTTATTTTTAACCCCAATCAATTAGATACAGATGGAGACGGCATGGGTGATGCTTGCGACCCTGATGATGACAACGACGGAATTTTAGATGTAAACGATAACTGTCCGTTAATTTCAAATACCAATCAAAAAGACAATGATAACGATGGTTTTGGCGATGTGTGCGACCCGGATGATGACAATGACGGAATTTTAGACCTAGTTGATAACTGTCCGTTTACCTTTAATCCAGATCAAAAAGACAATGATAAAGATGGCATCGGCGATGTGTGCGACCCAGATGATGACAACGATGGAGTATTGGATATAAACGATAATTGTCCTTTTGTATCGAATCCAAATCAAAAAGACAATGATAGAGACGGAATAGGAGATGTGTGTGATTCTGATGATGATAATGACGGAATTTTAGATGTTAATGATAATTGCCAATTTGGAAGTAATCCTGATCAATCTGATGTTGATTATAATGGAATAGGTGATGTTTGCGAAGATTGCAACAATGATGGAATCCCTTTTTATATAGATAAAGTGATATGTGATATTTCTGTAACACCAGGTTTTTCACCAAATGGAGACAATAACCATGATTTTTTCATCATCAAAAATATTCAGTTGCATCCTAATAACCTTGTTCAAATATTTAATCGATGGGGCAATAAAGTATTTGAAGCCAAAAATTATAAGAATACTTGGGATGGAATATCAACCGAAGGCGGTGGTGGTAAATTGCTTCCGGCAGGTCCTTATTTTTATGTCATTAGCTTAAATGAAACTGGCGTAAAACCAGTAACAGGTTGGATTTATATCAATTACTAACATCAAGACAATTAAAATGAAAATATATCATTCAATAATGAAGCATTTAAAAACTACAATAGCATTATTTTTAAGTTTAATTTCTATGGTTGCAGCAGCGCAACAAGACCCTAGTTTTAGTTTGTATCATTATAATATGGGAATTGTAAATCCGGCCTATGCAGGCACTAGTGAACAAACAGAATTGAATCTTGGTTTTAGAACACAATGGGCAGGAATAGAAGGAAGTCTGCAAACACAGAGTTTAAATTTTTCTACACCCATAAATGATAGAATTGGGATAGGATTTTCTGTGGTAAACGATAAAGTTTTTGTATTAAAAGAAACCGATATTTATGCTGATTTTTCCTATAAACTTCCAATTAATGACGATACTAATTTGTTTTTAGGACTAAAAGCAGGAGGTTCCATGATTAATATTGATTTAATTTCTTTGGGTATCAATGATCCATTGTTTACAGAAGATGTAAGTAAATTTAATCCAAATTTTGGAATGGGCGCTTATCTTAAGGCGGTTAAATATTTTGTAAATATCTCAGCACCAGCATTGTTAAGTTCTAAACGCTATGAAAAAGAAGGCGTTTTAGTAACAAATGCAACCGATAAAGTTCATTTTTACATGGGCGGTGGCTATATTTTTAATTTTAATGAATCTTTAGATTTTACCTTATCTGGATTGACAAAAATGGTTGCCGGCGCACCAACTTCTATAGATATAACGGGTTTGTTTGCCATTCAGCAAAAAACAGAAATAGGAATATCGTATAGAGTAAAAGAATCTATCAGCGCTATTGCCATGTTTAAGTATTTAGATTGGCTTCATTTTGGATATGCTTATGAGCACACCACTTCACCTGTAGGAGATTATAGTAGTGGATCACATGAATTATTGCTAAAAATACAGTTTGCAAAAAGATAAGTTTATACAAAATATTTTATAAATTAAAACTCAAAATTTGAGCTTTTTTATTGCTAAAAATACAATGAAAACACAAGTACTATGCATGCATAGTAAAAAATATATAAAAAAAATGTAGATATATCAAAAATTAATGTATTTTTCGCTCATATTAACTAACTAATTATTTATGAAAAAACTTACATTATTATTGTTCTTTTCCCTAATAGGAACATTTTTGTATGCACAAACTACAGTTTCAGGGAAAATTGTAGATGCAAAAACTGGAGTTCCAATTCCAGGAGCAAACATTAAAGTTGTTGGAAAAACTTTAGGAACTACAGCTGATTTTGATGGAAAATTTAATTTAAGCGTAACCATCAATCCTACTTTTACATTAGAATTTTCACTAATAGGATACGAAAAAACAACTGCAGTTATCCAAAAAAACAATCAAGTAGTCAATATTTCATTAAGTGAATCTCAAACTACACTTGATGAAGTAGTTGTTTCTGCATCTAGAGCTCCTGAAAGAATTTTAGAATCTCCTGTAACCATAGAAAGAATGGATATTAAAGCCATTAGAGGCACCACTTCACCTACATTTTATGATGGACTTGAAAATTTAAAAGGTGTAGATGTTAACACCAATAGTTTAACCTTTAAATCAATCAACACCAGAGGTTTTGCAACTTTTGCCAATACGCGTTTTATGCAATTGGTTGATGGTATGGATAATTCTTCGCCTGCCTTAAACTTTAATTTAGGAAATTTATTAGGAATGTCTGAATTAGATGTACAATCTGTTGAGTTATTACCAGGCGCATCTTCTGCCTTATATGGTGCAAATGCATTTAATGGTATTTTATTTATGCAAAGTAAAAATCCGTTTGATTATGGTGGAGTAAGTGCTTATGTAAAAACAGGTATCACTTCTCAAAAAGAAGCAGGAGACAATGAATATTTAGATGCAGGAGTTCGTCTTGCCTATAAATTCAATGAAAAATTTGCCGCTAAAACATCTTTTTCTTTTATGAAAGGAACAGAATGGTTTGCAACAGATTATAAAGATTACAACAATCCGCTATTAACCAGAAATAATCCAAATTATGATGGATTAAATATTTATGGTGATGAGGTTTCTACCAATTTAAATACAACATTTAATACCACAGGAATCGGAACAGTTTCTAGAACAGGTTATAAAGAAACAGATTTGATGGATTATAAAGCAGAAAGCGTAAAACTAGATGTTGCTTTACATTTCAGACCTTTTAATAATAATGTTGAAATTATTTTAAATTCTAAAACCGGATTCGGAAGTACGATTTACCAAGGCGCTAACAGATATAACATCAAAGATTTCTTGTTACAACAACATAAATTAGAAATTAAAGGCGATAGATTTTTTGTAAGAGGATATGTGACTACCGAAGATGCAGGTAAATCTTATGACAGCAGATTTACAGCAATTAACATTCAAAGAGATGCAAAATCTGATGCCAATTGGTTTACAGATTACTTTTTAGCTTTTAAAGGAGTATTACTAAATCCTGGATTTGGAGGAATGTTTGCCTCCATTGTACCAGCTCCTGGAAATCATGCAGCAGCAAGAACATTTGCAGACTCTAATAAATTGAATAATTCATTATTAAGTCCATTACAAGCAGGGACTTTAAGTGCAGCAGTAGCTCCTTCATTTGGATTGCCTTCATGGAGTAGAAATGACAAATCAAGATTTATTCCAGGAACAGCAGCTTTCACAAATTCTTTGAATAAAATTATAGCAGATCCAAATTTATTAACGGGTTCTAAATTTACCGATCAAACCAAATTATACCATACAGATGCCAATTATAATTTTGGTGATATCATTGATTTTGCTGATGTACAAGTTGGAGGATCATGGAGACAATATTCTTTAAACTCTGGCGGAACTATTTTTACAGATTATGATGGGCCAATTAATTACCAAGAATATGGTGCTTATATGCAAGTTCAAAAGAAATTTGATGATGACAGATTGAAATTTACAGGATCTTTACGTTATGATAAAGCCGATAATTTTGACGGAAATATCTCTCCAAGAATTGGTGTTTCTTACTCATTAGGAGGTAGTAAAACTAGAAATATAAGAGCTTCTTTCCAAACGGGCTTTAGAAACCCAACTACCCAAGATTTATTTATTGGTTTAGATGTTGGTAGAGCATTTTTAGTTGGTTCATCTCCAGCTAATTTAGACAGATACAAAACTCCTACTTTTAGAACTAGTCCAACTGGTGTTACTTTAGGGTTTCCTGCAACAGTAGCATTATCTGGTAGAGCTGCATATGAAAATTCCTTCTCTTTATCGTCTGTTAATGCAGGCGCTCCAAAAAAAGCAAAATTTGGTTTAGTACAACCAGAAAAAGTGAAAGCATATGAAGTAGGATACAGAGCTGGCTTTGGAAAATTAGCATTAGATATTAGTACTTATTATAATGAATATGAAGATTTTATTGGAAATAAAACGGTATTAGTGCCATTTTATGGAAAAACTGATCTTTCGGATGTTCACCCTATAGTATTGCAACCAAATGCATTAATAGCTTTATCAAGAGGTGATTTTAAAGCATTTCAAATTTACACAAATTCATCTGCTATTATTGCATCTTATGGTGGTAGTGTAGGAATTACCAGTAAAGTATTAGGAAACTTTGATTTTGGAGTAAATTATACCTACGCAAAATTTGATTTTGATCAAAGTACAGATCCAGATTATGAAGCTGGCTTTAACACCCCAGAACATAAAGTAAAAGTTTCTTTTGGAAATACAGCTCTTTTTGAAAACTTCGGATTTGGTGTTAATTACAGATGGAATGATAAATACTTTTGGCAATCATCATTTGCTGATGCCATGGTAGAAGCAAATTCTGTTGTAGATGCACAAATTAATTACTCAGTTCCAAGTTGGAAATCAATGTTTAAATTAGGTGGATCTAATCTTGGTGGAAAAGAATATGTAAGCGCACCAGGTGTAGGAAGCATTGGGTCTATTTATTATTTTTCTTTAACAATCAATCCATAAAAAATTTCAGTTAATTGTTTTATTGAGAAAAGCACTCTTAGTTACTAAGGGTGTTTTTTTTGTCAAAAAGCAAAAATAAATTTCAACTTTTAAAACAAAAAGTTACCTTTGCACCACAAAAAAAGACTGATAATTAATTAATAACAATATAAATATAAAGGTAATGACTAAAGTTACAGGTAAGGTATCACAAATCATTGGGCCAGTTATTGATGTGGAGTTTGCATCAGGAGCTAATTTACCAAATATCTATGATTCATTAGAAATCACCAAAAAAGATGGGTCTATTCTTGTTTTGGAAGTACAACAACACGTAGGAGAAGATATCGTTAGATGCATTTCTATGGATTCTACCGATGGTTTAAGCAGAGGTGTTGCAGTTGTTTCTACAGGTGGTCCTATTCAAATGCCAGTTGGTGAAGATATTTTTGGAAGATTATTCAATGTTAATGGTGACCCAATTGATGGATTAAAAGCACTTCCTAAAAATGGAATTAATGGTTTGCCAATCCACAGAGAAGCACCAAGATTTGAAGATTTATCTACTGCAACTGAAGTATTATTTACCGGAATTAAAGTAATTGACCTTATTGAGCCCTATGCAAAAGGTGGTAAAATTGGATTATTTGGTGGCGCCGGTGTTGGTAAAACGGTATTAATCCAAGAATTAATCAACAATATTGCAAAAGGACACGGTGGGTTATCGGTTTTTGCAGGAGTTGGAGAAAGAACCCGCGAAGGAAATGACTTACTACGTGAGATGTTAGAATCTGGAATTATCAAATACGGTGAAGAATTTGATAAGTCTATGGAAGAAGGTGGATGGGATTTAGAAAAAGTAGATGCTGCAAAACTGAAAGAATCTAAATTAACTTTCGTATTCGGACAAATGAATGAACCTCCAGGAGCTCGCGCTCGTGTTGCTTTGTCTGGTTTAACCATTGCAGAATATTTTAGAGATGGTGCCGGTGAAGATCAAGGAAAAGACGTTTTATTTTTTATAGATAATATTTTCCGATTTACACAAGCCGGTTCAGAAGTATCTGCCTTATTAGGTCGTATGCCATCGGCGGTTGGATATCAACCCACCTTGGCAACCGAAATGGGTGCCATGCAAGAACGAATTTCATCAACTAAAAAAGGATCTATTACTTCTGTTCAGGCAGTTTATGTTCCTGCAGATGATTTAACAGATCCTGCGCCAGCAACTACTTTTGCGCACTTAGACGCTACTACGGTATTGAGCCGTAAAATTGCGGAGTTGGGTATTTATCCTGCGGTTGACCCATTAGATTCTACTTCTAGAATTTTAAATAAAGAAACTTTAGGTGATGAGCATTACAATACCGCTCAACGTGTTAAAGAATTATTACAACGATACAAAGAATTGCAAGATATTATCGCCATTTTAGGAATGGAAGAGTTAAGTGAAGATGATAAAATAGCTGTTCACAGAGCTCGCAGAGTACAACGTTTCTTATCACAACCTTTTCACGTAGCAGAACAATTTACAGGAACTCCAGGAGTATTTGTAGATATTAAAGATACAATCAAAGGATTTAATATGATTATGGATGGTGAGTTAGACCAATATCCAGAAGCTGCTTTTAACCTAAAAGGTTCTATCCAAGATGCGATTGATGCTGGTGAGAAAATGTTAGCAGAATTTAGTAATTAATATAATAATTATGTTTTTAGAAATAGTATCTCCAGAAGCAACCTTATTAAAATCAGAAGTTGAAACGGTTTTTGTTCCGGGAGTAAACGGAGAATTTCAAATGTTGGATAATCACGCACCCATTGTTTCTATATTGGGAAAAGGTGAAATTAAGTTTAGAGGAAAATCTATTCAGATTGCAGAACAATTTGAAAATAAATTTAAAAAAGTAGCAGATTTATATGTGCTTCCCATTAATAGTGGAACCATAGAATTGAAAGATAATAAAATTATTATTTTGGCAGATTAAATTTATAACCAAGTAAATCATAAAAAAACTCCGAAATTTTCGGAGTTTTTTGGTTTTATAAATATGGTAATTTAATTGGCAGTGTCTTAAAAATGGGATAGATCATTTTTTATGGTAGCTTATAAAACAAACTTTGTCAAAGTTCAAAACTTTGACAAAGTTGCTAAGAATATTTTTTGATACTGTAATAAATAGTTATTCGGTGCAATATAATACGCCAACGCTGGCGCGAGCATCTTGCTCGTGACTTTCTATACTAAAATTTTAAAATAAGTACGAGCGTGACACTCGCACTAGCAGATGCTATTTTCTAATTAAAAAGCTTTACAATATCATTTCCATTGGCTAAAATAAGCAAGGAAATCAACAATAAAAATCCGGTAATCTGAGCGTATTCTAAAAACTTATCACTTGGTTTTTTGCCTGTTATCACAACGCGGGCGCGGGCATCTTGCTCGTGACTTTCTATACTAAAATTTTAAAATAAGTACGAGCGTGACGCTCGCACTAGCAGATGATTCAATCCTAACTAAAAAGCTTAATAACATCATTTCCATTGGCTAATATCAGTAAAGAAATTAACAATAAAAATCCGGCTACTTGAGCGTATTCTAAAAATTTATCACTTGGTTTTTTGCCAGTTATCATTTCAAATAAAGTAAAAACTACATGGCCGCCATCCAAAGCAGGAATCGGCAATAAGTTCATAAACGCTAACATTATAGATAAAAATGCGGTGATAGACCAAAATGCAGGCCAGCTCCAAGTTGATGGAAAAATACTTCCTATGGCTATAAACCCGCCAATACTGGTTGCGCCTTTTTTGGTAAACACATATTTAAATTGTGCTATAAAATCGTGCAAAGTCCAATATGCCATTTTACTACCCGCTGTTATGCTACTGGCAAATGAAAAATCTTTTTGCTGAAATCCGACCACATCTTTGGAAGGAATTTTTGGAAAAACACCCAATTTGTTTTCTGCATCGGGCTTTATCATGGAAGTAATTGTTTCACCATTTCTTAGAAAAGTGATTTCAATTGCATTATTTGCCGGATTATTTTTCACAGCATTGGTAAACTCATCCCAAAATTGAATTGAATTTCCATTGATGCTTAAAATATTGTCATTTTTAACGATACCCGCCAAATGAGCAGGAGAATTGGGAACGATAGAATCAATTACGGCATGAAATCTCGGACTGAATGGTTTTAAAACGCCTTTTTCCCACATTGTTTTACCAATAGTTTCCGGAACAGTAATTATTTCTGTAGTTCCATCTTCGCGAATAACTTCTATAGATTGTATGGGTCTTAAAAACAAATATTTGTTAATATCCAAAACATCTTCTGGCGTTTCATTGTTAATTTTTAAAATGTTATCTCCATCTTTAAAACCAAGATTTTTAAACTCTTGATCAATAGAAAATCCGTATTTAATATCTTTATGGGTAGAAAATTCATTACCCCATACAAATAGAATCATAATATAAATTAAGATTCCTAAGATAAAGTTAACGGTAACGCCTCCTAACATTATAATAAGTCGTTGCCAAGCTGGTTTTGAACGAAACTCCCAAGGTTGTGGTGGTAATTTCATTTGTTCGGTATCCATGCTTTCATCAATCATTCCAGAGATTTTAACATAGCCACCTAGAGGAATCCAGCCAATACCATAAACGGTTTCTCCAATTTTAGTTTTAAAAATGGAAAACTTATAATCAAAAAATAAATAGAATTTTTCTACCCGAGTTTTGAAAATTTTGGCAGGAATAAAATGTCCTAATTCATGCAATACAATTAAGATTGATAAACTCATTAAGAACTGAGTCGCTTTTATCAATATATCCATTTCGTAAATTTTAATTTTAAATCGGCACAAATATACAGTTTTATGTTGAGGTCATTCAACTGTATTTATATATTTTAACAAACTTATAACCCTTTTGCAATATCTTCTAGTTACATGACATTTATCATTGTTTAGAATCATTCTAATTTAGTATCTTTGTATTACAATAAAGTATAACTTATAATTTTATGTGTACAGTTGCCAATATGTTAGTGGGAGAAAAAGGAATTATAACCGATTTATGCTTAGACCATATTCCTTTAAATTTGTTAGAAATGGGCTGTTTGCCAGGTAATGAGATTGAATTAATGCAATTAGCACCACTTAAAGACCCACTTTATTTAAAGGTTGATAATACTTATCTAGCCATAAGAAAAGAAACGGCTATGCATATTGAAATTACCAAGATTTACGATTGATGAAAAAAATAGAAGAGATTAAAATTTCTTTAGTAGGAAATCCCAATACCGGTAAAACTTCCCTTTTTAACAATTTAACAGGATTAAACCAAAAAGTAGGCAACTACCCAGGAATTACTGTTGATAAAAAGCAAGGTATTTGTAAGTTATCCAATAAAATTGGTGGTATTGTAACCGATTTACCTGGTACTTATAGCATCAATCCAACTTCAATTGATGAATCTATTGTTTTAGATATTTTATTGAATACCCAAAATGAAGATTATCCGGATGTGGTTGTGGTAGTTGCTGAGGTTGAAAATTTAAAAAGAAATTTACTGCTTTTTACACAAATCAAAGATTTAGAAATTCCGACTATTTTAGTTATAAACATGTCAGATTTAATGAAGAGCAAGGGCATTTCATTGAATTTAGAAGTTTTAGAACGCGAATTAAAAACCAAAGTTATCCTTGTAAGTACCCGTAAAAATATTGGGATAGATGATTTAAAAGAAGCTATTATTAACTATAAATCATATGATACCACTCCAGTAGCATCAATTGCCCATAGAATGGATCATGAATTTTTTGAAGAAGTAAAAGCACAATTTCCCAACAAATATTCTTTGTACAAAACATGGTTGCTCATAACACAGCATCAATCTGCCAATTTTATTACAGAGGATGAACACGAAAAAATTCATCATTTTAGAAGTGATATCAAAAAAATAGAGAAATTACAACACAGAGAAACTATTTTAAGATATGCTTTAATTAATGAAATTCTCAAAAAAGGATATCAAATTAACCGAAAAGAAGGAACCGATTTAAGAGGTTTTTTAGATAAAATATTGACCCATAAATTCTTTGGATATTTTTTATTTGCGTTTATTTTATTAGCTATTTTTCAATCGGTTTTTAATTTAGCATCCTATCCGATGGATTTCATCGATACCTCATTTGCCCAAATTAGTAATTATTTAAAAGTAAATCTTCCAGATGGACTTTTTACAAGCTTATTAAGTGAAGGTATCATTCCTGGAATTGGCGGTATCTTTATTTTCATTCCTCAAATTGCCATCCTCTTTTTCTTTATTGCGGTATTAGAAGAAACGGGCTATATGAGTAGAGTGGTTTTTTTGATGGATAAAGTAATGCGTCGTTTTGGTTTAAGTGGCAAAAGTGTGATTCCGTTAATTTCTGGAACCGCATGTGCTGTACCAGCCATTATGGCAACCAGAAATATCAACAATTGGAAAGAAAGATTGATTACTATTTTAGTAACGCCATTTACAACATGCTCAGCTCGTTTACCTGTTTACGCCATTATTATTGCGGTTATCATACCCAATACTATGGTGTTTAAAATCTTTAATTTACAAGGATTGGTCATGATGATTTTGTATTTAATCGGATTTGCAACTGCCATTATAGCCGCCTATATTTTACATAAAGTTATTAAAATTGAGCAACATTCATTTTTTGTGATGGAAATGCCCAATTACAAATTACCATCGCTAAAAAATGTGTTTTTTACAGTTATTGAAAGAACTAAAGCATTTGTAGTTGATGCAGGAAAAATAATTTTATCAATCTCAATTATACTTTGGTTTTTAGCTTCTAACGGGCCAGATGCCTATAAAAATGCTGAAAAATTAGTAAAAGCGCAACAAGTAGATAATTTACATGATGAACATTTTGAGCAACAATTGGCTTCTTTTAAATTAGAGAATTCTTATATCGGAATTTTAGGTAAAACAATTGAGCCAGCCATTGCGCCATTAGGTTATGATTGGAAAATTGGAATTGCCATTATCAGTTCATTTGCTGCCCGTGAAGTTTTTGTATCAACATTGGCCACTATTTATAGCGTTGAAAGTGAGGAGCAAATTGCCACCATCAAAGAAAGATTGGCGGCAGAAGAAAATCCCATCACCAAAGAAAAAAGATTTAACTTGCCAACCGGTATGTCTTTGTTAATTTTTTATGCATTTGCATTGCAATGTGCCAGTACCATTGCTATTGTAAAACGCGAAACTAAAAGTTGGAAATGGCCAATCATTCAATTTTTTGGTATGGGAACCATCGCTTATGTAGCCGCTTTTTTAACGTATAATTTCTTTATATAAGTTGCAAGAAATAATGGTATATATCGCCACTTTTTTGGCAGTTCTATTTTTGATAAGAAAATTTATTTTTCCATCAAAAAAGAAAAAAAATGGCTGTGAAACTAATTGTGATTGTCACTAAAAACTTAACTCAACCCAACATCTAAAGTCATCATCACAATAAAACCTGCAATAAAACCAAGTGTTGCAATATCGGTATATTTGTCTCTTTGGGTTTCTGGAATTACCTCTTCTACCACTACAAAAATCATAGCACCAGCAGCAAACGCTAAGGCATAAGGTAAAATTGGCTGAAATGTCATCACCGCCCATGCGCCTATAACGGCTGCAATGGGTTCTACCATTGCGGAAGCTTGACCGTACATAAAACTTTTTCTTCTGCTAAAACCTTGTCTTCTTAAAGGCATGGAAACTGCAAATCCTTCTGGAAAATTTTGCAATCCAATTCCAATTGCTAATGCTACGGCTCCGCCAATGGTAGCGCCATCAAATCCTGCTGCAACACCACCAAACAAAACACCAACTGCCAGACCTTCTGGTATATTATGGAGTGTAATTGCCAATACTAATAAAGTAGTTTTATGCCAAGGGGTTTTAACGCCTTCTTTTTCTGTTTCTTTAAAATTGATGTGTAAATGTGGAAGTGTTTTGTCAAGTCCAAACAAAAATAAAGCTCCTGCTCCAAAACCAATTACTGCTGGAATTACTTTTACAAAACCATCGCCAGGACTCATTTCAATTCC
>CAMTWE010000213.1:0-3235 GCA_947085395.1 uncultured Bacteroidota bacterium
ACTCCAGAAGACACACCTTTAACCGCAAACGTTGTTGCAACGGATGTTGATGGCAATATCTTAACTTTTACGGTAACTTCAACTACGGCTAACGGAACTTTGGTGATGAATTCTGCAACAGGCGTTTGGACTTATACGCCAAATCTAAACTTCAACGGAACCAATAGCTTTACCGTTTCAGTTTCTGATGGCAATGGTGGAATTGTAACTCAAGTAATTACCATAACAGTTACACCAGTCAATGATGTGCCGATAATTACTTCGCCAACCAATTACACCACTCCAGAAGACACACCTTTAACCGCAACCGTTGTTGCAACGGATGTTGATGGCAATATCTTAACTTTTACGGTAACATCAACTACGGCTAACGGAACTATGGTGATGAATTCTGCAACAGGCGTTTGGACTTATACGCAAAAACTAAACATCAACGTAACCAAAAGTGTTACCGTTTCAGAATCGGATGGCAATGGTGGAATTGTAACTCAAGTAATTACCATAACAGTTACACCAGTCAATGATGTGCCGATAATCACATCACCACCAAATTACACCACTTTAGAAGATACACCGTTAACTGCTACAGTTGTTGCAACGGATGTTGATGGAAATACCTTAACTTTTACCGTAACTTCAACCACTGCTAACGGAACTTTGGTGATGAATTCTGCAACGGGTGTTTGGACTTATACGCCAAACCTAAATTTCAACGGAACCAATAGTTTTACAGTACAAGTATCAGACGGAAATGGCGGTATTGTAACACAAATAATCACGATTTTAGTAACTCCGAAAAATACTCCAATTATTGATGTAATGATACCTCAAGGGTTTTCTCCAAACAACGACGGAATCAATGACACTTTTGAAATTTTAGGTTTAGTCAACAAATATCCAAACTTCAAAATTGAAATATTCAATCGATGGGGAAATAAATTATACGAATACAAGCACAATGGAAATAGCATGAGTACACCGCTGTGGTGGGATGGAACTTTAACCCATCAATCATCCATCAATAAAGAAAAAGGATTGGCGTCTGGTACCTATTTTTATGTTATTTATTTTAATGATAATTCAACCAAGCCAATAAGTGGTTGGGTTTATCTAAATCGATAAAAAACCTATGAAAAATAAAAATTTTACACATAAAATCAAATTACATACTATAGGTTTATTGCTCATAAGTTCCGTAATGTTCGGTCAGCAAGACCCACAATACACCCAATATATGTATAATATGAATGTAATAAATCCAGCTTATGCAGGTTCAAATGAAGCGCTAAGTATCGGATTGTTGGGAAGAACACAATGGGTTGGTTTAAATGGCGCGCCTAAAACTGCTACTTTTTCGGCTCACGCGCCTATGGGTAACAATTTAGGAATGGGACTTTCTATCATGACCGATGAAATTGGACCGTTAAAAGAGACCAATGTTTATACCGATTTTTCCTTCACCATACAAACATCAGAAATGGGTAAATTGGCTTTTGGTTTAAAGGGCGGACTCACTTTTCACGATTTGGGTTTAGCTACATTAACGACCGTTTTACCCGACGTAAATTTTTCTGAAAACACCAACAGAATTTATCCAAATTTTGGTGCAGGCATATTTTATTACACCGATAAATTTTATTTAGGTGCATCTTTACCCAATATGATTGAGAGCAATCATTTTGAAAGAAGTGGAGGAATCATCAGCAAGGCATCAGAAAAAATGCATTATTTTTTAACTTCTGGCTATGTCTTTAACCTTTCAGATCGATTGAAATTTAAACCTTCTTTTATGGCCAAAACTGCTTTAGGTTCGCCTATTTCTTTAGATATTTCAAGCAATTTTTTAATTGATGAAAAGATAGAATTAGGGGCTTCTTACCGACTTGATGATGCGGTTAGCGCCTTAATCAATTTTGCCGTCAACAAAAATTTGAGAATTGGATATGCCTACGATTATACGGTATCAAATATAGGTCAATTTAATTCGGGTAGCCACGAAGTAATATTGCTGTATGATTTCCGTTTAATTAAATACAAATCACCCAGATTTTTTTAAAACCATCAATTATGAAACAACTATTATTGGTTAGTATTTTTGTATTTTCTTATAGTTTGATGGCGCAATCAAATAAGACTTATGAAATTAAAAATATCGAAGTAAATACAAAATATTCAGATTTTGGTGCCACTTTTTACGGTTATTATAAATTAATTTATACTTCTGCAAAAAGAGGATTGGGAAACAATTCGGCAATTTGGAAAGACAATAACCAACCTTTTTTAGATCTTTATTTGGCTGATATCAATCCATCTGGAGAAATTTCCAACTCAAAACGATTGTCAGAAATCATCAATTCTAAATTTCACGAAGGCACAGTTGCCTTTTCAAAAGACCTAAAAACCATCTATTTTACCCGTGACAATTATTTTAACAACAAAAAACTTAAAGACAAAGAAAACTATGTAAATCTGGGTATTTATGTTTCACGGCTCGATAAAAATGGCAATTGGAGTAATTTAGCATCGTTGCCGTTTAACCATAAAGATTATTCTTCTGGTCATCCAAGTTTGAGTCCCGACGGAAAACGTCTTTATTTTTCTTCGGATATGCCCGGCGGAAACGGAAAAACAGATCTTTATTACGTAGAAATTAAGAGCGATGGCAATGTTGGATTTCCTATCAATCTTGGTCCAAAGATTAATTCTAAAGGACACGATAAATTTCCTTTTATAAGTGATGATAATACCTTGTATTTTTCTTCGGATGGAAGAAAAGGGCTAGGAAAACTTGATATTTATAAAATTAATTTAAATGATGCAAACCAATTAGAACCGATAGCATTAGAAGCGCCTATCAATAGTATATCAGATGATTTTGCTTTTGTAATTGATTTTAACAACAATAAAGGATATTTTTCATCTAACAGAGATGGCGGAAAAGGAGATGATGATATTTATTACTTCGAAACAAAACAATTATCATCAGATTGTAATCAAAAAGTACAAGGAAAAGTACTTGAATTAAACAAAAAAATAAACTTAGCAGGAACAGAAATTACACTTTATGATGCCGATGGAGCGAAACTCAAAACGGTGATTGTAAATCAAGATGCCAATTTTTCAATAGATTTAGAGTGTGGAAAAAATTATCAACTCAAAGCCAATAAAAAAGGATTTAATGAAACCGTCAAAAAAATCACCACTACCGATGAAAATAAGAAAATCCATGAAATTG
>CAMTWE010000214.1:0-5049 GCA_947085395.1 uncultured Bacteroidota bacterium
GCCACTTTCATATCGGCACCAAAAACACCCGATTGTACTTTTTGTGGTAATAAATTTTTTAATTGGGTGATGAAATATTCGTATAAAGGAATGGCAGTTTCTGGTCTGGCTGCTTTGATATAGGAAGGTCTATTGCCTTTTTTGGTAGATGCGTGTAAGGTAAATTGACTGATGATTAAGAACTCGCCTTCAACTTCTAAAATACTACAATTCATCACTTCATTTTCATCAGGAAAAACCCGAAGTGGCACTATTTTTTTGATGAGCCAATCGCAATCTTCAATTGTATCTTCGGATTCAATCCCTAAAAAAATTAACAATCCATTGTTAATGGCTGCTTTTATCTCGCCATCAATTGTAACACTCGATTGAGAAACTCTTTGAATAACTACGCGCATCGCCCTAAAAATTAAAATTCATTTGATCCCCTGTAATTTTCGTCATTATCCAACATTTGCACATAAGAACGGTAACGCGAAAAAGCAATTTCATCTTGTTCTACGGCTTCTAAAACAGCACAACCGGGCTCTTCTAAATGCAAACAATTGTTAAACTTACAATATTGTTTAAAGTGAAATATTTCTGGAAAATAATCGCCCACTTCTTGTTTTTCAAAATCTACCACTCCGAAACCTTTGATTCCGGGAGTGTCAATGATAAATCCGCCAAATGAAAGTTCAAACATTTCAGCAAAAGTTGTGGTATGCTGCCCTTGACCACTTTGCACCGATATAATGGTTGTTTTTAAATTTAAAGTGGGTTCTATTAAATTGATAAGGGTAGATTTTCCAACGCCAGAATGACCCGAAAATAAACTCACTTGATCTTGCATCAGCTCTTTTACTAAATCTACATTCCGACCTGTTACCGCAGATACTTCAAAACATTCATAACCAATAGTTTCATAAACAGATTTTAGCGCTTCCATTTCTTGCAGTTGATTTTCATCAAAAGCATCTACTTTGTTAAACAATAAAATAACCGGAATTGAATACGCCTCGGCAGTTGCAATAAACCGATCGATAAAACTGGGTTGTGTTGGCGGATTGGCAACAGTTATCAACAAAAAAGCTTGGTCAATATTGGCTGCAATAATATGCGTTTGTTTCGATAAATTAACCGATTTGCGAATGATATAATTTTTTCGGGGATGTATTTTATGGATAACACCCGTTTCTTTTTCGGGTTCCAATTCAAAATCAACCACATCGCCAACGGCAACCGGATTGGTGCTTTTAATACCTTCCATTCTGAATTTACCACGAATACGACACTTTGTATAATGTCCTGATGCGGTGCGAACCACATACCAACTGCCTGTTGATTTCGTAACAATTCCTTGCATTATTTATTTATTTTTTGTTGATGTTGAATGGATTCTAAGTGAATCGCTTTAAATAATTTATCGATAAAATCCTCACTTAAACCGCGTTTTGTACCTGCTGCAATCATTTTTACCATCAATTCATTCCACCGATTGCTTTGCAAAATAGTCACATTTTTTTCTTGTTTCAACAATCCAATTTGTTCTGCAATACCCATTCTTGAAGAAAGCAATTCAATCAAATTTTGATCGAGCTGATCTAATTCATTTCTAAAAATTGTTAATTTATGGATATAATCTGCTTCCTCTAAAAGCGGTTTTTTAACTTTTAATTGTTCCGTAATTTCATTCAATCGTTGAGGTGTGATTTGCTGTGCTGCATCACTCCAAGCTTTATCTGGATCAATATGCGTTTCAATCATAAATCCGTCATAATTTAAATCGAGTCCGGTCTGACAAACATCAAACAACAATTCTCTGTTACCGCAAATATGGGAGGGATCTAAAATCAAGGGCAAATCTGGAAACTGCTTGCGCAATTCAATTGCCAAGGGCCATTTGGGTTTATTGCGATATACTTTTTCGTGATAGGATGAAAATCCGCGATGAATAACCCCTAATTTTTCAATTCCGACAGAATGCAATCGTTCTACTGCGCCTAACCACAAAGGCAAATCTGGATTTACCGGATTTTTAACCAACACAATTTTATCAGTTCCACGAAGCGCTTCTGCAATTTCTTGCACAATAAACGGACTTACAGTTGAGCGCGCGCCAATCCACAATAAATCGATATCGTGTTTTAAGGCTTGTTCTACATGACTGGCATTGGCTACTTCTGTTGCAGTTTTTAAACCAGTTTCTTCCTTCACTTTTTGCAACCATTTTA
This sequence comes from uncultured Bacteroidota bacterium, assembly GCA_947085395.1. GTDB lineage: Bacteria > Bacteroidota > Bacteroidia > Flavobacteriales > Flavobacteriaceae > JAGXRT01. The sequence continues at coordinate 2,214 of CAMTWE010000214.1, forward strand.
AGCCAATTGCACCCACACCTTCAAACTGCCCTGGGCGAGTACGTGGTTTCCAAATTCCGGCTCTAAAAAAAGTAGTATCGGTATTTTTAATCAAATGTGCTGTAGCCAAAACCTGTGTTTCGGTCTCGGCACTACACGGGCCGGCAATCACTAACGGATGTGTGAGTTGCAAATCGGCAAGCCATTGTTTAAATAAAATAGTGTTTTCCATACTCATAAGTTTACAAATTTACGGTTCTTGATGGTTTTTTAAAGCAATGCCCGCTAAAATTTCACCAACATGATTGCATTGATGCATAATATTGGTTAATTGTTGATAATCTTGTTGATGAATGAGGTTTCTAAATTGTTGTAAATTATCGATATATTCATCCAACGATTGAAGAATATATTGATGGTTTTCTAAAAAAATGGGTGCCCAAGTAGCAGGCAAACTCTTGGCCAAACGTACGGTCGACTCAAATCCACTTCCTGCCAAATTAAATATTTGATGTTCGTCTTGTTCAATTTCCAAGACCGTTTTTCCCAACATAAAACTGCTGATATGAGAAAGATGCGATACATAAGCCAAGTGTTTGTCGTGCTCATCTGCATTCATCAACTGAATTCGCGCACCCAAACTTTTCCAAAGTTGAACTGTTTTTGCTAATTTTTGCGGACAAGTCAACTGCGAATCACAAATAATCGTCAATTTTTTTTTGAATAAATGAGCAATGGCGGCTGTTGGTCCAGAATATTCAGTTCCGGCAATGGGATGTACCGCTACAAATTGCGATCTTTTAGGGTGATGTTCAATTGCTTGGCACAAAGGATTTTTTATAGATCCCATATCAAAAACGATGGTATTATCTCCTACTCTATTTAAAACATCTTTGGCTAATGAAGGCAAAAAATTAACTGGTACTGCCAAAATTACCCAATTGGCTTTTGAAACTTTATCGAGGGAAACTATTTCATCCAACCAACCCAATTGAAGTGCTTGCTGCTCATGGTTTTTATTTTGGTCGATTCCCCATACTTGATAGTTGCCTAATTTTTTTAAATCTTTAGCAATAGATCCTCCCATCAATCCCAAGCCAATTATAAGTACATTTTCCATGATTGAAATTTAAGTTATTAAACGTTGAATTGTTGTTAATAAATCATTTTCACTAGCACAGAGTGAAACCCGAATGTATGATTTTCCGGCACTTCCAAACACCATTCCCGGAGTGATAAAAATTCCTAATTGATGTAATAATTCATCGGTAAAATGTTCACCATTTACACCATTAGGAAGTTTTGCCCACACAAATAATCCGGCTGCATTTTTGTCAAACGTACAATTTAACTGCTCGAGTAGTTGCCAAACCAACAATCGGCGTTTTTGATAAATCTTATTTAAATTGATATACCACAAATCATCCAACTGTAAAGTGGCAATCGCCGCATGTTGAATTCCTAAAAACATCCCAGAATCCATCTGACTTTTTACTTGCAAAATAGCTTCTAAATAAGAAGCATCACCTAAAACCATCCCAACGCGCATACCTGAAATATTGAATGTTTTGCTTAATGAATTCAATTCGAGCGCTACTTCTTTTGCGCCATTCACCTGTAAAATACTGTTGGGCGTATCGTTTAAAATAAAACTGTACGGATTGTCATTTACTATTAAGATTTGATGTTTTTTGGCAAAATCGACCAATTGTTGCCATTGCTGATGGGTAACGGTTGCGCCTGTTGGCATATGCGGATAGTTAACCCACATCAATTTTACGTTGGAAAGATTTTGTTGCGATAAACTTTCCAAATCTGGAAACCAATTGTTGGTTTCGCAAAGTTCATAAAAAACTGGAATTGCACCTACCAATTTTGTGACCGATAAATATGTTGGGTAGCCCAGATTGGGTATTAACACTTCATCGCCTTCATTTAAAAAGGCCAAGCTAATATGCATAATTCCTTCTTTGGAACCCATGAGTGGCAAAATTTCTGTAGTCGGATTTAAATCTACTTTAAAATGATGTTGATAAAAGCTACTAATCGCACTTCTTAATTCAGGAATCCCTTGATAAGATTGATATTGAGTAGCTTGTGGTAATTTCAAAGCATTCGTCAACGCTTCTAAAACCGTTGGATGAGCAGCCAAATCCGGACTGCCAATTCCTAAATTGATAATCGATTTTCCGGCGGCTTTTAACTGCTGAATTTCTCGCAATTTATGTGAGAAATAATACTCTTGTACAGATTGTAATCGCTTGGCTTTTGTTATCATTTTTATTAGATTTGAATTGTATATCCCTAATTTTTATTGACCGTTTTTGTTTTTTGTAAAAGTGTAAAGTTGTAAAGTTGTTGAGTTCTATCCTATCTTCCCAATTCGACGATTAACCGATTAAACATTTAAACAATTAACCACTATTCACTGTTCACTTTTAATTGTTAACTTTTCACTATTCACTCTTCACTATTCACTTTTCACTATTTCCTAATGGCTATTCGCTATTTCCTATTGGCTAATTCCTTTTCACTCTTCACTATTCACTTTTCACTATTCACTATTCACTCTTCACTGTTCACTTTTAATTGTTAACTTTTCACTCTTCACTATTCACTTTTCACTCTTCACTATTCACTTTTCACTATTTCCTATTGCCTTTTAAGGTATTCTCCTAAAATTTTAAAAGATTTTGTATTGATTTTCATTAATTTTAAACAGTTTTTATAAACTTCATAGTCATCAAATTCAACATCCATAAAAAAAGCATATTTAAATGGGGTGTTTTTTATGGGCAATGATTGTATTTTGGTGAGGTTAATTTGATGCGAAGCAACTATTTGCAACACTTTTAAC
>CAMTWE010000215.1:0-4621 GCA_947085395.1 uncultured Bacteroidota bacterium
CATCAAAAAGAAGTGGTGGCTTATTTATCCATGGGATTTGGAAATCCGTACGGAGATCCTTGGAGTGCTGAAATTGTAGCCAATTGGACCGACTGTTTAGCCAAAATGGGTGTAAAAATTTTATCACTTTCAGATACTATTGGCAGTTCAAATGGTGAAATTATTACGTATTTATTTTCACATTTAATTCCGCAATATCCCCAAATAGAGTTTGGCGCGCATTTACATACTACACCAACTACTTGGTATGAAAAAGTGGATGCAGCTTATAAAGCGGGTTGTAATCGGTTTGATGGCGCTATCAAAGGATATGGCGGTTGCCCTATGGCAAAAGATGATTTAACCGGAAATATGCCTACCGAAAAACTAATTTCTTACTTCAATTTGCAAAAAGCAACAACAAATCTCAAATCTACTTCCTTTGAAGCGGCTTATAATGAAGCTATGAAGATTTTCTAATACACTGTAAATCAATCCTTCTATTTTTTAAAACATGATAAAAATCAGCTTATTTAGAAATATTCTAAATAAGGTTTGGTGGAAAATATTTTCTTATATACATTTGCTGAAAATTATTATTTATAATCATTCTAAATTAATACAATATGAAAAAATTATTATTATCGTTTCTTTTTATAGGAATAACAACTGGGATTTTCGCGCAACGTCAGGCAGAGGATTTTTTAAAATCCAACAGCTTAATGTTTGGCGGTTATGGCGAAATAATTTATAATCAACCAGAAGGTTTAAACGGTAAATTAGATGTACAACGCTTAGTTATTTTAATGGGTTACAAATTTAGTGATAAAGTAAGTGTATTAACGGAAATTGAGTACGAGCATGTTAATGAAGTGTATGTAGAACAGTTTTATTTAAATTATAAACTTACTGACAATTTTAACGTTAAAGGAGGGTTAATGTTGATACCTATGGGTATCGTAAATGAATATCATGAACCTACTTTTTTTAATGGAGTAAATAGACCAAGTGTAGATGGAAATATTGTTCCAACTACCTGGAGAGAAATCGGAGTTGGGGTTTCTGGAAAATCAGATGAAATGTCTTTAGGATATCAAGCGTATGTTTTTAACGGTTTTATATCGTATGATGGAACAAAAGGTTATATTGGCGGAAGCAGCGGATTAAGAGGCGGTCGTCAAAAAGGAATTAGCTCAACAATTAATAAGCCCAATTTATCTGCTAAAGTTGATTACTATGGTGTTCAAGGATTAAAAGTAGGATTGGCAGGTTATGTTGGTAGAACGCAAGCTACAGATAATGTTGATATGATTCCTGGTGCCGATGTTGGAATTACCATGATAGGATTGGATGCCCGTTACAATTACAATCGCTTTAATGCGCGCGGTCAGTATATTTACACCGATATTACCGATGCTGTGGCTTACAATACTTTAACCAATAAAGCATTGGGTTCTTCAATGAAAGGTTGGTATTTAGAAACTTCCTACAATTTGTTGCCAACAGAAAAAGAACAAGAATTACATGCTTTTACGCGATACGAAATATATGATACACACAATACAGTAGAAGGTAGTTTGGTTAAAAATAAAGCATTTGATAGAAATGATATCACTTTTGGTTTAAGCTATCATATTGCAAAAGGAGCTGTTGTAAAAACAGATTATCAAATTAAAGATGATGCATCATCAAATTCAGTTAAAAATCAATTTAATTTAGGAATTGGAGTTGTATTTTAATAGCCAAAAATACTAAAATAGTAAGCAATACCGGATCGTTGCCAGTATTGCTTACTTCCTAAATTTTAAAATATATATTATGATAAAGTACTTTTTTGTTTTATTACTTTTAAGTTTTAATAAAAGTTTTGCATTGCAAAGTGATGGAATAACTAAAAATTTGGAAGTTAAGTTAGAAAAAGTCTTGAAAGAACATTTTAATGAATCTTTTAAACAAAAAGAAATTTTAATATTAGATGCTGATATTAAGCAACTTGCTAAATTAAATCATGTAGATGATTTAATTTTTAAAATAAAAGATTTAAATGCAACAACAATCGGATTTGCTTATGTAGGAAAAGCAAGAAGTAAAATTGCATTGTTTGATTATGTTGTAATATTTGATAAAAATTTAGTAATAAGTCAAGTTAAAGTTTTAATTTACAGAGAAAGCCACGGTGGCGAAATTGGCAGCAAACGATTTTTACATCAGTTTTTTGGCTTTGAAAAAAATAAGGAAATAATTTATAAAAAAGATATAGCCGGAATTTCTGGAGCTACTATTTCTGCAGTTTCTATCACTAATAGTGTTAATAATGTGCTTAAAACAATGGGAACACTTTATCAATTAAAACAACTATAATGCAAATAAACGGCTTAATTTATATCCTTCCAAAAGAATTAAAACTGCTAATGGCAGTTTTTCTTGTACTTATTAATATCGGTTTTTTTTCTTCTTTATTGATGGTAAATAAAACCACCACTATGAGTTCAACCGGTATTCAAGAAAACTATTTAGGAAATGAAGCCGATGAAGATGCCGTTGAAATGAAGTTCCAAAAATCTGAAAAAGAGGTATTAGGAATCATACATACCCATATATTAAGCATGTCTATACTATTTTTTTTGATGGGAATTTTTGTTTCACTTACCAAATTGTCGAAAAATCTCAAAATATTTTTGATGTTAGAACCCTTTATATCTGTATTACTAACCTTTGGTGGCATCTATTTTTTATGGATGGGAATCACTTGGTTTAAATATATCATCATATTTTCGGGTAGTTTAATGACGCTCACATTTATAGTTTCAACAGCAATTGTATTTTATCAATTACTTTTTTCAAAATCAATTTCAATTGCAAAGAATTAATCGATAAAAAATTGTAAATTTGCTTGCAATTAATTTCAAAACTAATTGCAACATGACTTCTCCAAAAATTCTTTCTGAAGGACTTACTTATGATGATGTCTTATTAATTCCTTCCTATTCAGAAGTATTACCAAGCAACGTCAACATTCAATCTCGTTTTTCAAAAAATATTACCTTAAACGTTCCAATTGTCTCAGCAGCAATGGATACCGTTACAGAAGCGGCAATGGCAATTGCTATGGCACGAGAAGGTGGAATAGGCGTTCTTCATAAAAATATGAGTGCAGAACAGCAAGCCAATGAAGTAAAAAAAGTGAAACGTGCAGAATCTGGAATGATAATCGATCCCATCACTTTAACAATTGATGCCAAGGTTTTTGATGCCAAAAATTTAATGAGAGAATACAGTATTGGTGGAATTCCTATTGTTGATGCTGAAATGAAGTTATTAGGAATAGTTACCAATCGTGATTTGCGTTTTGAAAAAGATAACAATCGTCCGATTAAAGAAGTGATGACTTCAGAAAATCTGATAACCGTAAAAGCAGGAACTTCTTTGGCAGAAGCCGAAATAATTTTACAAGATTATAAAATTGAAAAATTACCCGTTATCAATGCTGATGGAAAATTAGTTGGATTAATTACTTTCAGAGATATTGAAAAAGTACGCGAAAACCCCAATGCTAATAAAGATACTTTTGGCAGATTAAGAGTGGCAGCAGCTATTGGCGTTACCAATGATGCAATTGATAGAGCCACACTTTTAGCCAAAGCCGGAGTTGACGCTTTTGTAATTGATACCGCTCACGGTCATTCTAAAGGAGTTTTGGCAATTTTAAAAGAAGTTAAAACACTTTATCCCAAAATTGATATTGTGGTAGGAAATATTGCAACTGGCGAAGCTGCAAAATATTTGGTTGATGCTGGCGCCGATGCTGTAAAAGTAGGAATCGGACCTGGCTCTATTTGTACTACACGTGTGGTAGCCGGAGTAGGATATCCGCAACTTTCTGCAGTGATGGAAGTTTATAATGCCATAAAAGATACTGGAATTCCGATTATTGCAGATGGTGGCGTTCGTTATACCGGTGATATTGGTAAAGCCATTGCTGCCGGAGCAGATTGTGTAATGTTAGGTTCATTATTAGCAGGGACTAAAGAAAGTCCAGGAGAAACCATCATTTTTGAAGGAAGAAAATTTAAATCGTATCGTGGAATGGGTTCCATTGAAGCGATGAATGAAGGATCAAAAGACCGCTATTTTCAAGAAGATTCCAAAAAATTAGTTCCTGAAGGTATTGTAGGCAGAGTTCCGTATAAAGGTGATTTGAATGAAACCATGTATCAATTTGTGGGCGGATTGCGTTCTGGTATGGGCTATTGTGGCTCTAAAGATATTGCAATGCACAAAGAAGCTAAATTTGTAAAAATTACCGCTGCCGGAATCCGAGAAAGCCACCCACATAATGTTACCATTACCAAAGAAGCACCTAATTATTCGAGGTAATTTAAAGTTAGAAAGTTTAAATGTTTAAAGTTTAAAGTTTAATTGGTTAACTGTTTAAGATTTAAATGTTTGAATGCTCAAATGCTTAAAGCTTATTGCTTAATTTTTCGCTTATTGCTTATTGCTTGTCTTCGCCTGAAATACGTTGACCATAAAAAGGTTAACAATGGAAAATAGAAATGGATTTTTTAATGAAGAACAACGAGCTAAAAGGAATCGTTACTTCAGTGTAGATTTTAAAAAGAAACGGATGCAGGAATTGGAG
>CAMTWE010000216.1:0-1987 GCA_947085395.1 uncultured Bacteroidota bacterium
CGTAAATTTCAGAAGAATTTTAAAGGCGATGATTTTAATGTTTATCGTGCTTTGAGATCGATCAATCCATCGCCTTATCTTTTTTATTTTGATTATGGAAATTTCAAAATCTTTGGTTCTTCGCCCGAAGCGCAACTCACCATTTCCAATAACAAAGCAACTATTAACCCAATTGCCGGAACTTTTAAACGAACCGGAAATAATTTGGAAGATGAACAATTAGCCATTGAGCTGAGTAATGACCCTAAAGAAAATGCCGAACATGTGATGTTGGTAGATTTAGCCCGAAATGACCTAAGCAAAAACAGTACCCATGTGACTGTTGAACGTTTTAAGCAAATTGAATATTACTCACATGTGATACATTTAGTTTCTAAAGTCAGTGCAAAACTGAATAAAAATTATAATCCAATTAAAATTCTGGGCGACACCTACCCTGCAGGCACGCTATCTGGCGCGCCAAAACACCGAGCTATGGAAATTATTGATGATAATGAACCCGACAGCAGAGGATTTTACGGCGGAGCCATCGGTTATTTAGGATTTAACGGCGGCTTTAACCATGCTATTTTTATTCGTTCGTTTTTAAGTTTTCAAAATCGATTGATTTTTCAGGCAGGAGCTGGGATTGTGGCAAAATCGAATCCGCAAAATGAATTAAACGAAGTAAACAACAAGCTTTTCGCTTTGAGAAAAGCTATTGAATTGGCTTCAACTATATAAAAAAAATATTCACATATGAAAATACTTGTTATTGATAATTACGATTCTTTTGTTTTTAACCTCGTTCATATTTTACATGAATTAGGTTTTAACCAAATTGATGTCCGTAAAAATGATCAGATACGCCTTGAAGAGGTAATTAATTACGATAAAATTTTATTATCACCTGGGCCAGGACTTCCGGAAAATTCGGGAATTATGCCTGAAATAATTAAAACTTTTGGCACGCAAAAAAGCATCTTAGGGGTTTGTCTCGGACATCAAGCCATTGCTGAATCTTTTGGCGGAAAACTCATCAATCTAAAAGAACCTTTGCATGGAATTGCTTCGGCTATCAACATAAAAAAAACGGATTATTTGTTTGATAAAATACCCGCAAACTTTAAAATTGGACATTATCACTCTTGGGTGGTTGCAAATGATTTACCCACTGGATTGGAATGTATCGCTACAGATTCAAGTCATAATATCATGGCAATCAGACATCAAACTTATGATTTACGGGGAGTTCAATTTCATCCGGAATCGGTACTTACCGAACATGGAAAGCAACTTATTTACAATTGGGCAAATCATTGAGTTTTGAAATTTATTGGAGAAAAATGAATCAAACATTAATAATTTACAGATGAAAGAAATACTAGAATATCTATATCAACATAAAACACTGAGCAAAGAAGAAGCTAAATCGGTTTTGATCAATATCGCTTCGGGTCAATACAATCACAATCAAATTGCTTCTTTTCTCACGGCATTTATCATGCGAAATATTACGCTCAGTGAGTTAAATGGCTTTAGAGAAGCGTTGCTTGAACTTTGTACACCGATAGATTTAGTCGCCTATGACCCGATTGATTTATGTGGAACCGGAGGCGATGGTAAAAATACTTTTAACATTTCTACTTTATCCTCTTTTATAGTCGCAGGAACCGGAATTCATGTAGCAAAACACGGAAACTACGGAGTTTCTTCCGTATCAGGTTCCTCAAATGTTTTGGAATTTTTAGGGATTAAATTTCAAACAGATGAAACTATTTTAAGACATCAAATAGAAAATGCTAAAATTTGTTTTTTACATGCGCCCTTATTTCATCCAGCGATGAAACATGTTGCTCCGGTTAGAAAAGAATTGGGCGTGAAAACATTTTTTAATATGTTAGGACCCTTGGTAAATCCAGCCAAACCAACAAAGCAAATGATTGGCGTTTTTAATTTAGAATTGGCTCGAATGTATCAATATCTTTTTCAAGAAGAAACCATGCAA
>CAMTWE010000217.1:0-20732 GCA_947085395.1 uncultured Bacteroidota bacterium
ATTGGTTATTTTGTGTACAAATCAATAATATTCAAATTTGTATATTTGTGCCCTAAAATAGTTAACATGAAATATTTATCAGATATTGAAATTGCTCAAAGCAAAGAGTTAATCTCAATTAAAAAAATTGCCAAAAAGCTTAATGTCAGTGAAGATGATTTAGAATTGTACGGTAAGTATAAAGCTAAATTACCACTTCATTTAATTGATGAAGAAAAAATCAAATTAAATAATCTAATCTTAGTTACTGCTTTAACTCCAACTCCTGCTGGCGAAGGAAAAACAACTGTTTCTATCGGTTTAACCGAAGGATTGAATAAAATTGGAAAACAAGCAACCGTGGTTTTAAGAGAGCCCTCTTTAGGTCCAGTGTTTGGTATTAAAGGCGGTGCTGCCGGTGGTGGATACTCACAAGTCTTGCCGATGGAAGACATCAACTTACATTTTACGGGTGATTTTAATGCCATTGAAAAAGCCAATAATTTACTTTCAGCTTTAATAGATAATAACCTACAAAGCAAAACTCAAAATCTTAATATCGACCCAAGAACCATTCTTTGGAAACGTGTTATCGATATGAATGACCGCGCCTTAAGAAATATTACAATTGGATTAGGAGGAACAACAAACGGAATTCCTAGAGAAGATGGTTTTAACATCACTCCGGCATCAGAAGTCATGGCAATTTTATGCATGTCTAAAGATTTAAAAGATTTAAAAAAACGTTTAGGCGATATTTTTGTTGGATTTACTTTTGACAATAAACCAATTTTTGCCCGTGATTTAAAAGCTGAAAATGCGATGGCTATTTTATTAAAAGAAGCCATCAAACCCAATTTAGTGCAAACTTTAGAAGAAAATCCTGCTATTATTCACGGCGGACCATTTGCCAATATTGCACAAGGAACCAATACTATTATCGCTACAAAAATGGGATTGTCACTTTCTAATTATGTAGTAACCGAAGCTGGTTTTGGGGCTGATTTAGGAGCAGAAAAATTTTTGAATATCAAATCGGCTTACGCCGGATTAAATCCGAAAGCAGTTGTTTTGGTTGCAACTATCAGAGCGTTAAGACATCATGGAGGCGCTAAAAAAGAAGAATACAATACGCCAAATTTAGTTTATGTTCAAAAAGGATTTGAAAACTTAGAAAAACATATTGAAAATATCCGCAAGTTTAATATAGAACCTGTGGTAGCAATCAATTCATTTGTGAATGATTCTGTAGAAGAAGTGAATTTTGTGATTCAAAAATGTGCCGATTTAGGTGTTGATGCTGTGGTTTCTAACGGATGGGCAAAAGGGGGTGATGGAACCCAAGAATTAGCCAAAGCAGTAGTTAATGTGGTTGAAAATAAAGCGACACATTTTAAACCATTGTATGATTGGAATAGCCCTGTGAAAGAAAAAATAGAAACCATTGCCCGTGAAATCTATGGGGCAGATGGTGTTGATTATGAGAAAAAAGCGGAGCTTGGGTTAAAACGAATTACCCGTTTAGGATTTGATAATTTTGCTATTTGTATGGCAAAAACTCAAAAATCTTTTTCTGATAATGAAGTTAAAAGAGGAAGACCAAGAGGATTTAGAGTAACTGTTAGAGATATTGAAATTTCTGCTGGCGCTCAATTTATCATTCCAATTTTAGGTGAAATGATGCGTATGCCAGGTTTGCCAGAAATTCCTGCATCAGAAAATATGACAATTGATGATAATGGTGTAATATCAGGTTTATCATAGACCTTATTACAATAAAAAGAGGGCTGAAATTCAGCCCTCTTTTATATTTTTATTAACTATTATAAAAAGTTTTTTAAATCATCGTTCATAGATCTAACGCCATCCGAACTTTTTTCAAATAAAGCTTTTTCGGCATTGTTTAATTGGATATCAACAATTTTTTCTACTCCGTTTTTACCAATAATACAAGGCACTCCAATACAAATATCATTTTGACCGTATTCTCCTTCTAATAAAACAGAACAAGGAATTAATTTTTTCTGATCATTTACAATAGATTGTACCAAAACAGAAACTGCTGCACCTGGCGCATACCAAGCACTGGTTCCTAAAAGTTTAGTTAAAGTTGCGCCGCCAACCATGGTTTCATTGCTTACTTTTTCTAATTGTTCTGCACTTAAAAACTGATTTACTGGCACTCCATTTCTAACCGCTAATCTAGTTAGTGGAATCATTCCGGTATCACTGTGTCCGCCAATTACCAAACCATCAACATCAGAAGCTGGGCAATCTAAGGCCTCGCTTAAACGGTATTTAAAACGCGCACTATCTAAAGCACCGCCCATTCCAATAATGCTGTTTTTAGGTAAATTTGTTGCTTTGTGAACTAAGTAAGTCATAGTATCCATTGGGTTACTCACTACAACAATAATGGTGTTTGGCGAGTATTGGATTAAACTTTTTGCAACTGAATCTACGATTCCTGCGTTAATTCCGATTAATTCTTCACGGGTCATTCCTGGTTTTCTAGGAATTCCACTGGTTATTACCACTACATCACTTCCGGCTGTTTTTGAATAATCACCAGTAGTTCCTGTGATTTTGGTATCAAAACCGTTTAAAGTGGCTGTTTGCATTAGGTCCATTGCTTTGCCTTCAGCAAAACCTTCTTTAATATCTACTAAAACTACTTCTGATGCGAAGTTTTTAATGGCAATGTACTCAGCGCAACTTGCGCCAACAGCACCTGCTCCAACTATTGTTATTTTCATATATATAAATTTTGTTTGATTTTTACATTCAAAAATACAATATTTTAGGTGAATTGAATGTGTTAAATATAACAAAAAAAGGATTGCTTTTTTTGCAATCCTTTTAAATTTATTGTCAAATTTTAAAGATAATTTAAAGAACTTAAAAAAGCACTTATTTATCTAAAACTGAATGCAATACCGCCACTTATGGTGTTGTATTCTTGAATAGTATAATCGCCAAAAATTTTAAAGAAACCTAAACTTAATCTAGTGCCTAAAGTAGCTCTCATTCCATTGGCTTTAAAATTTATATCTAAAGGATTGGTTAAAATTACTTGTTTTGTATTATTTGGAGATGGTAATCCTGTATTGTAAATTAAGTTATAAGTTCCTTTCATTTTTAAATCTGAAGTTCCTGCGCTATATCCAAATCCTCCATAAAAATTTATAATTGGGAAGTTTAAGGAAGCAATTGCCTGTAAAGTATAAGAACTTAAACTAAAAGTTGCTTCTTGATTTGTGCCAGCAATTGAACTGCTGTTTTGAATGTTATAATTCACATCCATTTTGGTATAAGCGCCTAACAAGGAAATATGTAATGGTGTTTTTCCTATAATTCCAAACCAATCTGTTATTTCTTTTTTAAGACCAATACCAAATAAATTACCTTTTACATCATCAGAACCAACACTAGGAACTAATCTAACCATCACATCAAATTGTTTTGGTAATCCTAAGCTAAATTGTACAGACGGAGTAGGAACAGCGTTTAAAGGCAAATCTTCTTTTGCGCCTCCGGGCATTGTAAAGTTTGCTGTAACCAACTGTCCTTCAACAGTAGTTCTAACTACAACGGGCGCTTTTAAGTTATTTGAGCCAGCTACAGTAGCTCCTGTTAGCGATGTAGAAGTTGTAGCAGCTGACAAACCAAGGTCTGCAAATTTAAAAATTTCATCTTTGGATGGCACCATTGAAGCGTTTAATCCAATTGAAATGTCAAAGCCAAGTTTTTTGTGTGCTTTTGCGGTGTGATACCATCCACTATTCATGCCATATATTAATCCTTTCATGGCTGGGTTCATATATGCTTTGGTAAGTTTACTAGCATCTTGAGTTCCGGTTAATAAAATGGCTTCAAGACCGTCTTGAGCTTTCATATTAAAAGTTAAAAATAATGCGAAAAGTGCTAATACTATTTTCTTCATAATTTCAGATTTAAGGATTTAAGCAATAAATTTAATAAAAAAAGACTGATTCTTTTGGAAAACAGTCTTTTTTTTAATGATGGATTTAAGAAGTAATCAATATTCTCAATTAATTTGATATAAACATCTCAATTCTCAATTCTATAAGATAATTTAAGCATCAATCTTGGCGTAAACAGCATTTTTTTCGATGAATTCTCTACGTGGCGGAACTTCATCACCCATTAACATAGAGAAAACCCTGTCTGCTTCTGTTAAATTATCAATAGTTACTTGTCTTAATGTTCTAAATTCCGGATTCATAGTGGTGTCCCAAAGTTGTTCGGCATTCATTTCTCCAAGACCTTTGTATCGTTGAATTGTAACGCCACCGCCCATTCTCTGACCAATCAAATCACGTTGATTGTCATCCCAAGCATATTCTTTTTTCTGTCCTTTTTTAACAAGATAAAGTGGAGGTGTAGCGATAAAAATATGACCACCTTCAATCAATTCTCTCATATATCTGAAGAAAAATGTAAGAATTAATGTAGCAATATGACTACCATCAACGTCGGCATCACACATAATTACTACTTTGTGATATCTTAATTTATCGATATTTAATGCCTTGCTATCTTCTTCTGTTCCGATAGAAACACCTAAAGCTGTGTACATATTTTTAATCTCTTCATTTTCAAAAACTTTATGTTGCATCGCTTTTTCAACGTTCAAAATTTTTCCACGTAAAGGTAAAATGGCTTGGAAATTACGATCGCGACCTTGTTTGGCAGTTCCGCCTGCAGAATCTCCCTCTACTAAGAAAATTTCGCATTTTGCAGGATCAGTTTCTGAACAATCACTTAATTTACCTGGAAGTCCGCCAATTGATAAAACTGATTTACGCTGCACCATTTCTCTTGCTTTTCTAGCGGCATGACGCGCTTGAGCAGCTAAAATCACTTTTTGAACGATGATACGGGCGTCATTTGGATTTTCTTCCAAATAATTGGTCAACATTTCTGATACTGCCTGACTAACAGCTGCAGTAACTTCTTTGTTTCCAAGTTTGGTTTTGGTTTGTCCTTCAAATTGTGGTTCTTGAACTTTAACAGAAATAATAGCAGTTAAACCTTCTCTAAAATCATCACCAGCAATTTCAAATTTTAATTTATCGAGCATTCCTGAAGCATCAGCGTACTTTTTTAAGGTAGTGGTAAGTCCTCTTCTAAAACCTGCCAAATGCGTTCCGCCTTCGTGCGTATTGATGTTATTTACATAAGAGTGTAAATTTTCATTATAAGAAGTGTTGTAAACCATGGCAACTTCTACAGGAATTCCTCCTTTATCGCCTTCCATGCTAATAACATTAGAAGTTAAACGTTCACGCGTTCCGTCTAAATATTCTATAAATTCTATTAATCCTTTTTCACTTTTAAAAATTTCATTTATAAAAGCGCCTTCTTCATCTTTGTTTCTATAATCTGTAATAGAAATTTTTAAACCTTTATTTAAAAATGAAAGTTCGCGTAGGCGCGTTGAAAGTGTTTCGTAGTTGAATACAATTTCGGTATGAAAAATAGTATCATCAGCATAAAAAGTAACGGTTGTTCCTCTATCTGGAGATTCTCCGATACATTTTACAGGATAAATTGCTTTTCCAAATTCATATTCTTGTTCCCATATTTTTCCATCTCTGTAAACAGTGGCTCTTAAATGTTTTGAAAGTGCATTTACTACTGATACTCCAACGCCGTGTAATCCTCCAGAAACTTTGTAAGAATCTTTGTCAAATTTACCACCGGCACCAATTTTGGTCATTACAACTTCTAAAGCAGAAACGCCTTCTTTTTTGTGCATATCAACTGGAATTCCACGCCCGTTATCTTTTACGGTAAGTGAATTATCTTCATTGATGAAAACATCTATTTCTGTACAATGTCCAGCCATTGCTTCATCAATAGAGTTATCAACCACTTCATAAACCAGGTGATGCAATCCTCTAACTCCAATGTCACCAATATACATTGAGGGTCTCTTGCGCACATGCTCCATTCCTTCTAATGCTTGGATACTGTCAGCTGAATAGCTATTTTTATTGATTTCTTCGCTCATATTTTCAACACTTTTAAAGTAGTTTTTTTAAACGCACAAATATAAGAAAACTCTATGTTTTAAGTGGTTTTTATAAGGCAATATAAGTATAAGTTATCAACAATTTAATAGTGATAAGTGTGGCTTACTTAGTTTGCAATAATTATGTAATTCATAAAATTTAGTTGTTTTTGCTTTATTTAATTAAAATTGTGATGTAAATTTGTCTTTTATTTTGTAAATACTATTATTATGTCAGAATCTAGGTCAGCATCAAGACGTTATTATGATAAAATTCAAAAAGTAGTTGATATTCAAACAAAGCTTATCTACTTTTTAATCAGTATAATTTTAGCTTTCGGTTTAACTTATTTGCTTTATAATCCTGCATTGGATACTCCTCAAACCTATGTGCTTTTCTTACTGTTTTTAGCCATTGGTTTATGGTTAACAGAGGCAGTTCCGCCATTTGCGGTTGGACTGATGATTTTCGGATTTTTAGTTTTAGGATTGGGACATTATTACAGTGAAGTTGACCCAGTTAATGCCACAAAATATGTACAAAAATACATTCAAACTTGGTCTAATAGTGTGATTTGGTTAATGTTGGGTGGATTTTTTATTGCGGAAGCATTGCAAAAAGTGAATTTAGATAAATTGATTTTTAAACTGTCTATCTCAAAATTTGGCACTAAACCTAAATATGTTTTATTGGGAATTATGTTAACCACCGCATTTTTTTCTATGTTGATGTCTAATACCGCAACTACTGCCATGATGATTGCATCTGTGCTCCCATTTTTAAATACTTTAGATGATAATGCGCCTTTTTCAAAAGCGGTTTTAATTGGTATTCCGGCTGCTGCATCTTTTGGTGGTATGGGCACCATAATTGGTTCGCCACCAAATGCCATTGCGGTTGAAGCTTTGAGTAGTTATAATATTCATTTCGGATTTTTAGAATGGATGTTGGTTGGTTTTCCCGTTGCTATAATTTTAGTGTTTTTATTTTGGCTGTTTTTAATCAAAAAATACATTCCAAAAATTGATTACATCGATTTAAGTTATTTAAAAGATGATCATGTAGAAAACAGTTCTAAACTTTTCAAACTCAAAAAAAGAATTGTAATTATCATTGTAATTATAACGCTTTTGTTATGGCTTACCACTAATTTACATCAAATTCCAGCATCAGCTATATCATTGTTACCCATTATTTTATTAACAATGTTTAGTATTGTTACCAGTGATGATGTAAGAAAATTACCTTGGGATACTTTAATGTTAGTTGCCGGTGGATTATCTCTTGGATTGGCCATTAAAGAAACTGGATTGGCAGCTTATTATGTCACAAAAATTCAGGATTATGATTTAAATGTGATGGCCATTATTATTGGTTTTTCACTGCTAACAGTAATCATGTCTAATATCATGAGTAATACTGCCGCCACAACATTATTAATTCCAATTGCTATTATATTGGCATCTAATTCATCGCCCATTATTTTGTCATTGATAATCGGATTTAGTGCTTCAACAGCTTTATTTTTTCCAATTTCTACACCACCAAATGCCATTGCCTATAGTACCGGAAAAATTGATCAAAAAGAGTTTAGAGCAGGTGGATTGTTTGCAGGAATCGTAGGACCATTGGTAATTATATCAATTATATTGCTTTTTTATTATTTGTATTATTAACTAGATAAATAGAATATAGATAAAATATTATTTCGTTAAGAAAATAATTTATATTTTATTTCCAATAAATTTCTTCGATTTAATTTTAAATTTAAGTTGATTTTTTCGGTATTATTTGTTGATTTTCCAATTCTTTAAGAATGGTTTTAGAATGATGTTGAATGACTTCATTTATTTTTAAAGGATCAATTATTTTTATAACACCCGCCCAAACGATGGTTTTGTCATTTTTGCCATTTACTATATAAAGTGAACTTTCTAAATTGTAATATTTATAAACATTATAGTAATTTGGAAAAATAAAAGCATCTGGATTGTGATTATAAAACCTATTAAATCGATACCAATCATGATAAATTTTGTAATAATCTTTTTTATAATCTGGTTGTTTTTCAACGCCTTTTATTGTAGAAACAAAAATAGCGTCAAAACCATCAGTTGTTAATTTTTCATCAAATAATTTTAACTCATTATCTGATTTTAAGCTGATTACAAAATGCTGATTGTATTTTTTATGACTTGAATAGGAAGTAATTCCTCGTTGATTAAATTCTTTATTTAGATTTTCTTCAAAAACATTCCTATCATTTGGGTCATTTAAAATAGCTAAAATTAGTATTTTAGAGGGTTTAAAATAACTGTATTTTGGGTTTTTCCAACTGGCATCAACCGAATGGTTTAATTGATGACCAAACTGAACAACCGAACAACTCAATAGCAATAAACTAAAAAAAATAATTTTAAAACCCATAGCATAGAATTTATTGCGAAGTTAAGGTTTAAACATTTTTTTTAAAATGATGTGCATCAACTTAAAGAATGATTTTAAACCATCTTTTGTGTGTTACAGTTTAATAAAAATCATTTTTTTAGATGCAATTGGTGTTTTGCTTTTATTGAATTTTTATTGATAATCTTTAAATATTAATAAAAAAAAACCTGCAATTTTGCAGGAATTTATTAAGCACTTAACTTTGTCTTTTTTAATGAGATGGTAGTATCTGCTTGTGAATGTGCTTCATTGGCCCTGCCAGACGGATCGGTATTTTCTTGCCATTTTGGTATCCATTTTAAAACCGTTTTTGCAGCAACTTCTTGCGGAAAATGTTTGTGAAAAATAGCTCGATAATAATAGGCCTCTTTGGTAGTTGGCGTATTGTGTGGATACAATTCATGTGCGGTAATTAATTGTTCATCAGTAACTTGTGTTTCTGTAAAAGCAATTAAAGAATCAATCCAATTATAGCCAACACCATCTGAAAATTGCTCTTTTTGTCGCCATAAAATTTCGGTTGGTAAAAAAGGATTTTCTGGTGTATCAAAAGCTTTTCTCAAAATATATTTTTCAATTCCTTGATAGGTTTTTGGAAGTTTTTGTGTTGCCTCAATTTTCATACAAACATCTAAAAATTCTTTGTCTAAAAAAGGAACTCTCGCTTCTAACCCAAATGCCATGGTAGATTTATCGGCTCTTAAACAATCAGAAGTAGAAAGTAATTGAACTCTTCTGACGGTTTCTTTTTGAAATTCTATAGAACTTGGCGCATTTCTAAAATACAAATAACCTCCAAAAATTTCATCGGCTCCTTCGCCAGATAATACCACTTTTACACCTAAATCTGTAATATATTTACTCATAAAAAACATGGGAGTACTCGCCCTGATTGAGGTTACATCATAAGTTTCTATATGCCATATCAGTTTTTTGATCGCCGCAATTCCATCTTCAATAGAGAAATGTATTTCGTGGTGTTCTGTTCCTAAAAATTTAGCCACTTTTCTAGCAGCAACTATATCGGGTGCATCAAAGTTTAATCCGATAGAAAATGAATGCAGTTTTTGTTGAGTTCCTTTTAATAATCGCATCGCAATTGAGGATGTTAAAGAAGAGTCCAATCCGCCCGATAATAAAACGCCTAAAGGCACATCGGTCATCAATCTTTTTTGGGTTGATTGTATTAAAGAGTTTCTAATTTTTTCCAAATCTAAAACCTCAATAGCAGCTGTTTCTTCAAACCAATCGGGCTTATAATATTGTACAAATTCAGTTTTTGGAGTGTAATAATATCCCGGTGGAAAAGCTTTTACAGTTATACAAGGTTCTAAAATAGCTTTCATTTCTGACGAAAAATAAAGCCGACCTTCCAAATCTTTTCCATAATACAAGGGTTTTACGCCAATTGGATCTCTGGCAACCATAAAATCATCACCATCAACAATAACAAAAGCAAAATCACCATCTAATTTATCTAAAAAATCATACCCAAATTCCTCGTATAAATGTACAATAACTTCAGAATCAGATTTGGTTCTAAATTGATGTTTGCTTAAAATAGTTGTTCTCAATTCATGGTGGTTGTAAATTTCGCCATTGTGAATCATATATGCGGTTTGTGTGCCTTGAATTGGCTGAATTCCGGTGTGGATATCAATAATTGACAATCTTTCATGGCTCAAAATATAGCCACTTGCTGTTTTGATAATATTACTTTCATCGGGTCCTCTGTGAGACATCTGTTTAGAATATGCTTTCGCTTTTTTAATACTGATATCTTTTCCGATAATGGCTAAAATTCCACACATAATTAAAAGTTTTTGATTGATAAATGAAATTCAAATAACCAATTAAACTTACATAATGTAAATTAAAATCAACAAAATGCTTACATAAAATATGTAAATACAATTAAAAAACAATAATATGTAAGTAAAAAGTTTTAATTTTAATTGATTTACTTTTAAATTGAAAGTTGCAATAATTTCTACGAAAGCTTAATGAAAAGTTTATTGTAATATCTTTGTAACCGAATAATTGAAAAACCTATCACTTGAAAATTATTTTAATAGACAATTACGATTCATTTACGTATAATCTGCTTCATTTAATTGAGCAAGTTAGCGGTATCATACCTGTTGTAATTCGCAATGATGAAGTTATGCTTGAAGAAATTGAACTCTATGATTTGATTGTGCTTTCTCCAGGACCTGGGATTCCATCAGAAGCGGGAAAAATGAATGAAATTATTAAAAAGTACGCCACTTATAAACCAATTTTCGGAGTTTGTTTGGGTTTGCAGGCAATCGTTGAAGTTTTTGGGGGGAATTTAGAAAATATGGAAACTGTTTATCACGGCGTTTCAACTCCTATTTTTGTTGATAATAAGTCCGTTTTATTCAAAGATTTAGACCAATCTATTTTGGTAGGAAGGTATCATTCTTGGATAGCTTCTAACCATAATTTTCCTTCAGTATTTAATATTACTGCCGTTGACAATCAGCAAAGAATTATGGCAATTGAACACCAATCATTACCTATTTATGCTGTACAATTTCATCCAGAATCTATTTTAACGCCAGATGGAGCAAAAATGTTGCAAAATTTAATTTCAGCATTGAGAAATTAGAAAACTTTTTGTCCGGCTAAAAATGTTTGCAACACTTTTATTTTCGGAATTTCAGCGTTTTCAACTTTCATCAAATCAGCATCTAAAAAAACAAAATCGGCTACTTTTCCAACTTCTATACTTCCTTTTTCTTGTTCTTCAAAACTGGCATAAGCCGCCCAAATAGTCATGCCGCGTAACGCTTCTTCTCTACTTAAAGCATTCTCTATCTGAAAACCATTTTCTGGATAATTATTCAAATCTTTTCTAACAACTGCTGCATAAAAAGTGAGTAACGGATTTACCTTCTCAATAGGAAAATCTGTTCCTAACGGAATTTTACCGTATTGTTTTAGCAAATCTTTATAGGCATAAGCGCCTTTAATTCTGTGTTCGCCCAAACGGTCTTTTGCCCAATACATATCAGAAGTGGCATGGGTTGGTTGAACCGATGGTACGATATTTTTAAAGAAATGAAAATCTTTTAAATCTACCACTTGTGCGTGTTCAACTCTCCAACGTCTGTCTTTTTTATCTTTTAAAAGTTCGTTGTATTTTTTTAGAACCACATAATTGGCAGAATCTCCAATAGCGTGTGTATTCATTTGAAAAGCTGATTTAAAAATTTTATCGGCAGTTTGATGAAAATTTCCCAAGGTATTTACCATAGCGCCATAATGATTTTTTTGATCGTTATATGATTCTTTTAAACAAGCACCGCGAGAACCCAAAGCGCCATCTGCATAATATTTAAAGGAATGAACGTGAAGTTTTTCTGTTTTGATGATGCCTTTGTTGAGGTAATATTCTAAGTTTTTTTCGGTGGCAGAAACCATGGCATCAATTCTTATTTTTAGTTGATTTTTTTGATGCATTTCAGCTATCAGTTCAATAATTTCTCTGTTTAATCCGGCATCAACAACGGTTGTTAATCCGTTTTGAAAACAAATTTTTTCAGCATCCATCAAGGCATTTATTTGTTCTTGTTTGTTGTAAATCGGAATTTTATTTTCAATTAATTCCATCGGATTGTCAATAAAAACACCTGTTAATTTTCCATTTTTTTTAAGGATATATCCGCCAGATTCTGGTGTTTTTACAGTAATTCCAGCCAAATCTATCGCTGCCTGATTGGCCAATAAGGCGTGTCCGTCAATACGCGTAATAGCAATTGGAGTGGTTGGGAACAATTGATCTAGTTTTTCTTTGGTAGGAAATTCTTTAATTTCCCAATCATTTTGATCCCAACCGCGACCGGTAATATAACTCACATTTTTTTCTTTTTGAAAAGCGACAATTTTTTCTATCACTTCGTCAAAACTTTTGGTTCCGGTTAAATCAACCTTTTGCTGTTGTAATCCCAAACCGTAAAAATGGCAATGCGCATCTATTAAACCCGGAACAATTGTTTTTCCTTCGGCATTTAAAATTTCTTTTGCATCGTATTTAGCCAAAATATCTTTTGAAGTACCTACTGCTAAAAATTTTCCATCTTTTACAGCAAAACTTTGGGCCGTATCAAATGTTTCATTAACGGTGTAAATTACTGCATTGGTTACAATTAAATCAACTATTTCCTTTTTATTGCAAGAAATTAAACTTGCTAATAAGATTAAAATTGCTATTTTTTTCATAGGATTGTTTAATTTTAAATGCTAAATGTTGAATGTTAAATGTTGAATGTTAAATTTTAAATGTTGCCACTCAACTAGCTCGGAATAAAAACTTTATTATTTTAAATTCTCACTTCTCAATACTCACTTCTCACTTCTTATTTCTGAACCCTGAGCGGAGCCGAAGGGCAATACTCACAACTATTTAATCCAAATAAGAATCCATCAAATATAATAAGGAAGCCATTGCGGCAGCGCCTAATTCTAATTCGCGTTTATTAACTTTATCAAAGGTGTCTGTTCCTGCGTGATGGTAATCAAAATAACGTTGTGCATCTGGTTTGTAACCTACCAATAGGATTTCATCGGTTTTTAAATGGCGTGTATCTGCGCCACTTCCACCTTTAAAAAATTCATAGATTCCGTATTTTTCAAAAAGTGGTTTCCATGATTGCATCAAATCAAAATTTTTCTGATTACTATCAATAGAAAAACCTCTAGGTGTAAATCCGCCTGAATCTGATTCTAAAGCGGCTAAGTGAATTTCATTCTTTATTTTTGCTTCCTCTGCATATTTTCTACTTCCAGTTCCGCTGTTTTCTTCATCCATAAAAAGGACTACTCTAATAGTATTTCTAGGTTTTATATGGTTGAGTTTAAACAAACGAACTGCATCCATAGATTGTACCACGCCAGCGCCATTGTCATGCGCACCTTGTCCTAAATCCCAAGAATCTAAATGTCCGCCAACAACAATATATTTATTCGGATTTTCACTACCCGTTAATTCTCCAATGACATTGTAGGAAAGTTTTGGTTCAAAATTTTGACAATTTTGTTTGAAATAAAATTGTAACTGCGAATTTTCTTTCAAATGTTGACTCAATAATTCGGCTGCATTGGTACTGATTGCCGCTGCAGGAATTTTTTCATTTTCTAAAACATCGCGGTAACTCATTACGCCAGTATGTGGAAAATCGTTTAAATTGGTGGTAAGTGAACGAATTATAACGCCTAAAGCACCAAATTTACCAACTGCTTTTGCACTGTTTACTCTAATTCCGGCAGTTTCTCCATAAGAAGTAAAGGGTCTTAAGTTGGATGATTTCATTGGAACATTAAAAAATACGATTTTTCCTTTGAGTGCAGTTCCTAATTTTTCTGCTTCGGCTATACTTTTAACTTCTATTATTTGAGCTGAAATTCCGTTTTTGGGTGTTGCAATAGAGTTACCTAAAGCAGCAATTGGAACTTTAATTTTTTTCTTGTTGATGGTATAAAAAGCCACTTCTTTTTCGCCTCTTTCCCAATGCGGAACCATAACTGGCTGTAACCAAACTTTGTCAAATCCGGCATTTTTCATGGTAGTTTCTGCCCAATTTACTGCTTTTTCTGCTGAAACAGTTCCAGACATTCTGCCCCCAATTTGATTGGATAAATAATCTAACCATTCATAACTTTTACCTTGCGTTAATGTTGCCAAATGGAAATCTGTTAGTGCTTTTTCATCAGCTACTTTAATAGATTGCGCTGTTATTGTGATGGATACAATTGAAATTAAAAGGGAGAAAAAATATTTCATATTTTTTTTGTTTAAAGTTTAAAGTTTAAAGTTTAAGGTTTAATGCTAAACTACATACTGCAACTTTTAACAGCTAACAGCCAAAAGCCAATTCCCAAATCTAAACAATTTTCATAAAAAAACGGTAAAATCGTTGAAAAGACTTTACCGTTTTACATATTTTGGTGTAAATATTACAAATCAAATTTATAGGTAATTCCGGCAATGGCTTGTAAACCTTGAACTTTATAATTTGCAAAAGGTTGATGATTGCCATTTAATAAATTGTTAACTTTTGCAAAAGCAGTTAAACGATTTGTAAAATGATAACCAAAATTAAAATCAACTTCTACATAAGATTTATTTTTGATGGTATAAGTTGATGGATTATAAATAAGATTTGATGTAAATACAGCATACGGAATACTAATATCTTTAGATTCGCCCACCAAATAAACTGTAGTATTTGCAAACCATTTATTGTCTTGATAATCTGCAACAATACTCGTTTTAAAGGTAGGCAAATTAAAAGCTTCTGCAAAAATGGTAGTATCATAATTACTGTAAATTACATTTCCTTTTAAAGAAAATTCATCGGTTAAAGCCAAATTTAAATCACCTTCTATTTCAAAAGTAGTAACATCATCATAAACTAATCCGAAGGAATTTCCTGCTTCATAACTAAAATTAATGGGTAAAATGCCATTGGTTTTAGTCTGATTTAAC
Organism: uncultured Bacteroidota bacterium; assembly: GCA_947085395.1. Classification (GTDB taxonomy): domain Bacteria; phylum Bacteroidota; class Bacteroidia; order Flavobacteriales; family Flavobacteriaceae; genus JAGXRT01. The sequence goes on from CAMTWE010000217.1 coordinate 14,977, forward strand.
AAAAACATCGGTTTATTTTTTTCTTTAATGTAAGATGTTTTTAACTGATAATTCATCGAATTGGATAAATTTCCTTTGATTCCAAAAAAAGCATTGTAAGTTTGATTGGTTTCAAAAATTGCCAAAGTTGGGGAAACAAACGGATTTATTTCTACCATATTTTTATACGAATTGGTTTTAAGTTCACCGGTAACTCCCATAAAAGGAATCAACAAATCATCCATCAATTTATAGGATGCATAAACATTTGGATAGGAGTATAACTTGCTCTCGCGATGTTCTAAATTAAATGAATAGGTTAAATTAACACCCAAATTGAGTTTAAAATTTTCTCTCAACACTTCAAATGACGGATTTAACCCAAATTTTAAAAAGGAATGTTCTAAATCTGTTGTTGTAAAATATTCTTTGTCAAATTTTCCTTTGATTAAATCAACATCTGCTTCAATGGTTATTTTTTCGGATGAAATAGGAAAAGACAAGCCGGTTTTTGCAAAAAGTTGTAATTCACTGCTGCTAAAATCATCTTTAAAATAGGAAATTCCGGCTTTTACATCTTCTAAAAAGAATTCTTTAAAATCAATTTTACCATCTATTCCTAGTGTTTGATATTGTTGTTTCGGATTGAGATTTCCTATAAATGTTGGCGTATATGTCAACAAATCTGGCAAACCATACCAATTTATTTTTTTATTTTCAAAAGTGGCTTTTGCTTGCCAATTATAATATTGTTCTTGATGGTGATAAGCGGCTTGGATATTTGTTTTAGAAAACGCATCTTCAATAATGGCATTTGAAACACCATTTTTTGAGCTGTTGTAAAATGCGTAAATATTAAAGAAATCATCTCTTGCAGCTTTCATTTTTAAGAAAGTTTCTACCAAAGGCGCAGAAAAATTACCGTAACCAACCGATAAAAAGCTATCGTATAAAAGTGCTTTTTTAGGGCGTTCTAAAACTTGTGCTTTTCCTTTTGCAGGTGTAAAAGTTGAAGCAACAGGAATAGACTGAATTTCGTACTGTATTTTTTCTTTTACCAATATGGCATCTTCTTGTACAGACGGAGTTTCATTGATTTTATAAGCATCAGAAACCGTTGGTTTAAAAGATTTTACCACATTAATGGTTTCTGTTTTTAGCGTGTCTTTTGGTTTGGTTACTTGTGCTAAAGCGCTTGCCGTAACTAATAAACTGAAAATAAGGACGATTTTTCGCATAGTATATTTTATTAATTTCCGATAATTACAGATTCATTGGTTTTAGATTGTTCTAATTTATAATCTATTAAAAGAGTTTTGGCTTCTTGAACTACTTCATCAAATTCGCTAAAATTGGTAATGACATTTTCTAAAATATAATTGGCTTGGTAAGCATCTTTTAATCCATTAAAATTTTTAGCCATCATAATCAAACCTTTGGCACCCCAAAATTTATAAGCAGAAAAATCGGCTGCAATTTTCTGAACAATTTCATTAGATGCTTTAAAATTACCTGCTTTATTTTCATAATAAGCATTGTAATAAAGTGCCTCTGCTTTTAATATTCCAGTTGAAATTTTTTCTACTTCTTTAAAAGTTGCTTTGGCTTTGGCGTCATTTCCATTTTTAAAAGCGGCTCTGGCAATCATAATGGTTGCATCAGATTTTACCCTATCATCAATTCTTGGCAACAATAAAACTTTATCGGCATACAAAACTGCTTTGGCAAATTGATTGGTTTCGTAATATGCTTTCATCAAATTAGACATGGCAAAAGTTCTGTTTTGGGTAGATGCCGCAACTTCTTCTAAGGATGTTAAAATAGGGATGGCGCTATTCCAATCATTTTTTTCTAAATAAAACTGCGCCAAAATAGTTAAAGAAGTTTCTGTAAATTCATTTCTGGTAGTTACCACTTTTTGTAAATGTGGTATGGCATCATTCATTTGTTTTTCGCTGATGAACGATTGCGCCAGATAGTAATTGGCTTTTGTGGCATTCAATCCATTTGGAAAAGTAGTTAAATATTTTTGAAATAAGTTAATAGCTTTTTTAAATTCATTAGAAAAAAATGGTTTTTCGGCAGATTCGTAGGTGGTATTGTCTAACTCGGCATCGGTAATTGAGACAAAATTTAAACCTTTTACCCAAATGGCGTATTCATCAACTTTTCCAATATCAATATAAAGTTGACGCGCATTGGCAACGGCTTCTTTAGCTTCCTGGCTTTTTGGAAAATCTTTGACTACTTTTTTATACGATGCCAACGCTAACTCATTTCGGTCTGTATTGTAATAAATTAATCCTTCTTTGAGCATTGACCGAGCTACAAACGGACTTTTAGGGTGTTCTTCAATCAGTTTTCTAAATGATTGTATGGCGCCATTTTGATTGTTGGTTGCTATTTGCGTATTGCCTAATTCGTAAAGTGCATCATCTCTGTAAGCAGATTTTTGAAATCGATTTAAAAAAGTTTCTAAATTTTTAATTTTATCGGTATTTCTATTTACAAATCCGTAGCTAATTGCTTTTTGATATTGTGCATAATCTACATCAACCCCATTTAAATCTATCGCTTTATTATAAGCATCCATCGCTTTCCAGTAATTGCTAGCTGCAAAATAACTATCACCTAAACGCAAATAACTGTCGTTTAATTTAGCATTATCTTTGGGTTTTTTGTTGATGAATTTTTGAAATTCTTCTGTGGCAGCTTCGTATTCCTTTAGTTTAAAATACGCATATCCAAGGTGATAATTTACAAATTGAAACTCATTGGTTTTATTGGCTTGTGAATTTCTTTCAAACGATTTAAAATCTTGAAGTGCATTTCTAAAAAGATTTAACCGATAATTAGATTCTCCTTTCCAAAATGTGGCTAAAGCAGTATAAAGTGGATCAATATTTTCTTTGATGGCTTTTTCAAAGTGAAATTGAGCGTTGTTAAAATCATTTTCATTAAAAAGTTGAACGGCTCTTAAATAACTGATTTTCTGAAAAAGTGCTTTACTTTTTGGGTCTGTTTTATCTTTTAAATATGTTAAAGCACCTGCATAATTTTTAGTTGAAATATATGAGCTGATGATTAAATCATTGATTTCATTTTTACGGGTAGAACGCGGAAATTCTTTGATAAAATCTTGTAAAACTTCGGCTACATTTTTATACGGATTTCCAATTTCAAAACTCAGTTTGGCATAATTTAAATAGGCATCTTCTCTAATTTTTTCATCAAAAGACATTTGAGAAGCATTTTTAAAGGCATTGAGTGCTTCCGATTTTTTGTCGGTTTTTAAATAACATTCAGCCAAGTGATAGTAGGCGTTTTGTGCAACTGAATTTTGTCCGTTGATGATTTTATTAAACTGCGAAATGGCCTTTTCATAATCATTCATTTTATAGTAAGAGTAACCCAAATAATAATAATCGGTATTATTCCATTTACCGCGTTTTCCTTTGTATTTTAATAAATGCGGAATGGCATCGCTGTATTTTTGTAGGTTGAAATAACTTTCGCCTAAAATTTTGGAAATTTCTGAAAGGTCATTCGGATTGGTAGTTTTTAACAATGGAAGTCCTAAATCTATCGCTTTTTGAAATTGTCCGAGCTTAAAATTCATATCAACCAAATAATATGAAACATCTTTTTCAAATTTTACATCTTTAGCAACTTCTGATAAATATAAGTTGGCTTCTTCATAATTATCTTGATTATAAGCCATAAATCCGCTATAATATTTTGCCTGAGAACCATATTTTTGGGAATTTAATAAGCTGGTAAAATGCTTTTTTGCTTCAGTAAAATTATTGGTTGCAAACAACGCATAAGCATATCTAAATTTAAAATCTTCTTCTTTTTGCGATGAAAATCCATTAGCTTTTACTTTAGACAACCATTTTAACGCCAAAGTATATTTGCCTGTATCAAAATAATAATTGCCTACTTCTAAATAAGCATTGGTTACTTTTAAACTGGTTGGATAGTTTTTAACAAAATCTAACATCAATTGATCGCCATTTTGTTGCCCACTTTTAATGGATGCATTGGCGATGTAAAACGCACAATTAGCCCTATTTTCTGAAGATTTATCAAACTGATTTTTAATACTTTCAAAAATAGCAATAGCGGCTTCATACGATTGATTTTCATAAAGCGCCACTGCTTTGTTGTAATTGTTTAAGGTTGAGCTATTTGCAACTGTTTGTTGCCCATAAGCAAAGTGAACTAACATTACACTGATAACTAAAACGACTATCTTCTTCATTTTTTTAAAATTGGAAACTAACAAATTTAACGAATCTACTTTATTGATAACGTTTAGATTTGGGATTATTACATGAATTAATTATTAACTTATGAACAAAAATCGGAACTAATAATTAATTTTGTGTTTTTAAAATCAAAAGATAACAAAAATTTAACGCACTTTTAAGTTTTGAAATTTGTATATTTCAAAACAGAACTAATTATTTAAGCTACAAATTAATCAATGGAAAACTCAATTCTTCAACTTCAAAATGCTTCAATTTACCAAGGTGAACATCTTATTTTATCCAACATCAATTTAGATATAAAAAAGGGTGATTTTTATTATATTATTGGAAAAACCGGCAGTGGAAAAAGTAGTTTGATGAAAGCACTTTATGGCGATTTACCCCTAGAAAAAGGCGAAGGAACTGTAGTTGGTTTTGATTTAAAAAATTTAAAAGTAAATGAAATTCCGTATTTGCGCAGAAAAATAGGAATTGTATTTCAAGATTTTAAGCTGTTAGAAGACAGATCTGTTTATAAAAATTTAGAATTTGTTTTAAAAGCAACCGGCTGGATAGACAATGAAAGTATTGATCATAAAATTAATGAAGTGTTGGATAAAGTTGGCATGAAAACCCAAGGTTATAAAATGCCACACCAACTTTCGGGTGGTGAGCAACAAAGAGTTGCCATTGCCAGGGCTTTATTAAACGATCCAGAGCTTATTTTAGCCGATGAACCAACTGGAAATTTAGACCCAACTACATCGGTAGAAGTGATGAGAGTTTTAGAAGATATTTACCTAAGTGGCAAAACTATTGTCATGGCTACTCATGATTATTCTGTAATCTTAAAGTTTAATCATAAAACTTTAAAATGTGATAACGGAGAAATTTTTGAAGTACAACAAAAAACGGTTTAAAATTGCTATCAGTCTTAATTCCTTCCTATAATTATAATTTTTTTCCTTTAGTGAAGGAAATTCATAAGCAACTTGTAAATGAAAATATACTGTTTGAAATTATCTGTATAGATGATGCATCGGATTTTAAATTTAATGAGAATGATAGTTTAGTTAATTTAGAAAATACAAACTATTTTAAGCTTGAAAAAAATATAGGCAGAAGCGCTATTCGAAATTATTTAGCTAAAAATGCCAAGTATGAGTGGTTGCTTTTTTTAGATGTAGATGTTTTTCCAAAAGAATCAGATTTTATTAAAAATTACCTTACAATTATTAAAAATTCTGTTAAAGAAAGTGTGTATTGTGGTGGCTTAATTTATGAAGTGAATTGTTTTGATGAGCGTAAATTTTTAAGATGGAATTTTGGCAAAAATAGAGAACAAAGAGATTTGGTTTTTAGATTAAGAAAAACTTACAAAACATTTTTTTCCGCTAATTTTTTAATTCACAATCAAGTATTTAGTAAAGTAAAGTTTAATGAGAAAATTTTGTTATATGGATATGAAGATGTAGTTTTTGCTTTGGATTTAAAAAAATTAGGATATAGCATAAATCATATTGA
>CAMTWE010000218.1:0-8016 GCA_947085395.1 uncultured Bacteroidota bacterium
GATATTTGGGTTCAGCCCTTATTGGATAAAGCTGCTAAAATTTGTACAGCCGAAATTATGGAAGCAGAAGATCCTTTGTTTATTTTATACACATCGGGCTCTACTGGTATGCCCAAAGGAATGCTTCATACCACAGCCGGTTATATGGTTTATACGGCTTATACTTTTAAAAATGTTTTCCAATATAGAGAAGATGATATTTATTGGTGTACGGCAGATATTGGATGGATTACCGGACACAGTTATATTATTTACGGTCCTTTAGCCAATGGCGCTACAACCGTTATGTTTGAAGGAATTCCGTCTTACCCAGATTTTGGACGGTTTTGGGAAATCATTGAAAAACATAAAATCACACAATTTTATACTGCACCAACTGCCATTCGCTCGCTTGCCAAAGAAAAATTAGAATATGTAGAAAAGTATGATTTATCGTCCTTAAAAGTACTAGGAACTGTTGGAGAACCTATCAATGAAGAAGCTTGGCATTGGTATAATAATAATGTAGGCAAAAAACACAGTCCAATTGTAGATACTTGGTGGCAAACAGAAACTGGCGGAATCCTCATCTCTCCTATTCCGTTTGCAACACCCACCAAACCAACCTATGCCACTTTGCCATTACCCGGTATTCAGCCCGTTATTATGGATAAAAATGGCAAAGAAATAACTGAAAATCAGGTAGATGGAATGTTGTGCATCAAATTTCCATGGCCTGCTATTGCCAGAACCATTTGGGGAAATCACGAACGATTTAGAGAAACTTATTTTTCTACCTTTAAAAAGAAATATTTTACGGGTGATGGCGCTTTGCGCGATGAAGTTGGATATTACAGAATTACCGGACGGGTTGATGATATAATAATTGTTTCTGGTCATAATTTAGGAACGGCGCCAATTGAAGATGCCATCAATCAGCATCCAGCTGTGGCAGAATCTGCCATTGTTGGTTTTCCGCATGATATCAAAGGAAATGCTTTATACGGATTTGTGATTTTAAAAGAAACAGGAGAAAATCGTGTACATGACAATGTTCGGATAGAAATCAACCAAATTATTGCAGAACATATCGGACCCATTGCCAAATTGGATAAAATTCAGTTTACCAGCGGACTGCCAAAAACCAGAAGCGGCAAAATTATGCGTAGAATTTTGCGTAAAATTGCAAACAATGATTTTACTAACTTAGGTGACACAACTACCCTTTTAAACCCAGAAGTAGTGCAAGAAATAATTGACAATGCGTTGTAAAGTTTAACTTTACAAAATCTAATTTTAAATTTAAAAATGATGAGCTATTATTTTAGTAAAATCGTAAAAGGAAAAACTTTTGAAGAAGCCATTGAAATGGTTACTGTTGAACTTAAAAAAGAAGGATTTGGTGTGCTCACAGAAATTGATGTACAAGTAACGCTTAAAAAAAAGATTGAGGTCGATTTTAGAAAGTATGTTATTTTGGGTGCTTGTAATCCACATTTTGCGCATCAAGCTTTATTAAACGAAGATAAAATTGGCGTTTTCTTACCGTGCAATGTTATTGTTCAAGAGCATGAAAACGGAGCAATTGAAGTAACGGCGGTAGATCCGATTGCTTCAATGATGGCCGTTCAGAATCAAAATTTAGGAAATATTGCCTTGGAAGTACAACAAAAACTGAAACAAGTTATTGAAAATTTGAATTAACTCATTAGGTGCAATTAATTTTTCGTCAGTTCAAGTGTTTTATGTTTAACGTCCCTTCGAGTTTTTCAAAATTTTTAATTTTGAAAAGTATCGAGAAGTACTGCACAAAAAAATGTATCGAGAACTAATATTAACAATAATTTTTCTATTCTCGATAAGATTTTCTATCGAAAATCACTCGAACAGACGAAAAATTATCTTCAAAAATTAATTGTACCTAAGGTTTGATTTTTTAAAGACTTCCATAAAGTTATTTATCAAACCATAGAATAAAATGATGATTTTAGCAATCATTAAAAGTTATTTTTAAGTAATCTTATACACTTAAATATTAACCAATATAATTTATGTCTGATTTAGCATCAAATAGAAGAAAATTTTTAAAAATTTTAGGTTTGTCAACTACCGCTACTCTAGTAAATAGCTCTGTTTTTGCCAATTTCATCAATGAATCTGAAATTAAAAAATTAAATCCATCGCAACAAGAATTTATGATGCGTTATGGAAAATGGATGGATGATTATATTAAAGTTGTAAGAAAGTTGAAAGCAACTCCAGAAAATATGAATGTTCGTCAAGAAATGATGGAAATTACCAATGAAGTAAAAGAATTACAACCAGAATTGCAAGAATTTATGAAAGATGGAACTTTTGAGTTAATTTTTAAAGCATCTATTCAACGGGTAAGTGATGAAATTTAACCAATATTTTTAGGTGAGTTTTAAACTAAAAAAATGTTAAATTATTGATAATCAATTTCTTATTATAAACAATTTTTAAATAAAGTTATGTTATATCACTAAAATTGAACCTATTATCTTTTCACAACAAATCAATTTTAACTTTTATTATACATACTATAAATAATAAAATCTATAACTTGCACCCATAAAAACTTATTATAAAAATGACAAAAGCCCATTCATTCCATATCCCTGTCATGGGAATTGGATTTACCATTGATACGCCTTTAAAAGTTGCACCATACGGAATTGACTCTGTTATTTCGTTGGTAGATGATATGTTGTTTGAGAAATTAAGAAAAATGTACAGTGAAAAATTTGAAGTTCCTTATCATGAAATTTCAGAAAAAATTGAAGATTTCAGAGCTAAAAGAATCACTGCATACTTAAATTTAATCAACAGTCAGACCGAAAAGAAATTTGAAGAACTTAAAAATACGGCTACTGAAATTAGCCAAGATCTTAAAGATTACTTTGAAATGTTGCCCGATAGTGCATCTGTAAAACAAGAATTTATCAGACTAAAAGATAAATATTTAAATGTTGATGAACTTAAACATTGGCTAAAAAACCATGTAAAAATGGGAAGTATTGATGTTAACATCATGACCAAATTAGACAAGGTTAATTACAAAAATGGGGAAGCATTACCCAATGAATATAACGATGCACACGCCGCTTTAAGAGGTTATGCCAACAGTGATTTAAATTCATCCATCGTTTTTTCTGCCGGAATGAATCCGAGATTGTACAGTTATATTGAACAATTTGCAGATTTTTATCCGGATGAAAATGGTTTCATCAAAAAGAAAATTATCTTAAAAGTAAGTGATTATCGCTCTGCTTTAATCCAAGGAAAATTTTTAGCCAAAAAGGGCTTATGGGTTTCAGAATACAGAATAGAATCTGGACTTAATTGTGGCGGACACGCATTTGCTACCGATGGCTATTTAATGGGTCCAATTTTAGCAGAATTTAGAGACAAAAGAACAGAACTCATACAATCTACCTATGAAATTTTAACAGCTTCATTAGTTGCTAAAAATTATACAATTCCAAATGAAATTTTACCTTTAAAAATTACTGCCCAAGGTGGCGTTGGAACAGCAGAAGAACATCAATTTTTATTAGAGCATTACAAAATGGATACTGTGGGCTGGGGAACGCCCTTTTTATTAGTGCCAGAAGTTACCAATGTAGATGAATTTACCCTAAATAAATTGATAGCTGCCAAAGAAGAAGATTTGTATTTGAGCAATATTTCTCCGTTAGGCGTGCCATTTAACAGTTTAAAGGGAAATACAAAAGATGCTGAAAAATTAGCTTCTATAGAAAAAGGCCGACCAGGAAGCTCTTGTCCGAAAAAATACTTGGTATCCAATACAGAATTTACCGAAAATGCCATTTGTTCGGCATCGCGCCAATATCAAAAATTAAAGTTAGAAGAATTAGAAATTGCCGATATATCATCCGAAGATAAAAAAATAAAATTTGATCAAATTGTTGATAAATCGTGTATTTGTGTAGGTTTAGGAACTTCTGTTTTGTTAAATAACAACATCAGCACTAAAACCGAAGGTCTGGGAGTTTCTATTTGTCCGGGGCCAAATATGGCATATTTCTCTAAAAAACTGACTTTAAAAGAAATGGTAAGTCATATTTATGGAAGAACGAATGTGATTGAGCGCACAGACAGACCGCATATGTTTGTCAAAGAAATTTACGCTTATGTAGATTATTTAAACGCAAAAATTGAAGAAGCAAAAGCATCTATGACACCAAATCAGCTTAAATATCTAAATAATTTTGCGCATAATTTAAATGATGGTATTGCGTATTACAATCATTTATTTACAGATTTAAAAGACAAATTTGAAACTACAAAATCAAGTATTTTAAATGATTTAGAGGGCTCTTTAAATTCGTTGAAAAAAATAAAATTATCCATAGAAAAATTATAAAATGTTAAAAATAGAGCCCTTTTTTAGGGCTTTATTTTTTTTATTAATAGATGCTGCTTAATTTTGTTTAGGTAAGATTTAATCGAAAATGAAAGAAGAATCCTCAACACGAATCAATAAATATTTAAGTGAAGTTGGCTACTGTTCGCGCAGAGCTGCTGATAAATTTATTAAAGAAGGTAGCGTTACCATTAACGGAAAAGTACCAGAAATGGGCACCAAAATTATATTGGGTGATGAAGTTAGAGTTGATGGCGAATTAATTTCACCTCCAAAAGAAGATTTTATTTACCTTGCATTTAACAAACCTGTTGGCATTGTTTGTACCACAGACACCAAAGCAGAAAAAAATAATATCATCGATTTTATCAAGCATCCCAAACGCATTTTCCCAATTGGAAGATTGGATAAACCCAGCGAAGGGCTCATCTTTTTAACCAATGATGGCGATATGGTTAACAAAATTTTGCGCACTGGCAATCAGCATCAAAAAGAATATATGGTAAAAGTTGACAAACCCATTACCCCAAAATTTATGCAGCAAATGAGTAATGGCATTCCTATTTTAGACACCATTACTCAAAAATGTGAAGTAACACAAATAAGCAAATACGATTTTAAAATTGTGCTTACTGAAGGCATGAACCGACAAATTAGACGGATGTGCAAATATTTGGATTATGAAGTTTTACAACTAAAACGCATCCGAATTATGAATATTTTGCTCGATATTCCCATCGGACAATGGCGTTATTTAACAGATAATGAAATGAATGAAATCAATTTATTAGTTGCAAAATCTTCTAAAACTGCTGAATAAAATGTGGATAAAACTACTTGTTTCAAATTATAAATTTTAACAAAAAAAAGTGTTTTAATGCCAAACATGTTTTATATTTGCAACAGCAAATAAACCTAAATGTTTGATATTCAACTATATTTCTTAATTATTGCGGCAGTTGTTATATTACTTTCTTCGGTGATAAAAGGAATTACCGGTTTTGGTTTTGCACTTTTAGCAATACCGATACTTTCTATCATGTTCCCTATTAATTTACTAATTCCGTCAATGGTTTTATTTAATTTGATAACAAGTATCATGATGCTGTTTCAATTTAAGGAAAAAATTAGAGTATATTATATTGTTCCGATGATAGTTGCAAGTTTGGCAGGTATTCCAATCGGAATTTATATGTTAACCTATTTAAGTACAGATTTTTTAAAAATATTAACCAGTTTTGCCATCATATTATTTTCAGTAAAAATGTTAACTGGTGTAAAACTAGCCAAAAGAAATATACATAAACCCATATTTTTTGCTGGTTTTTTAAGCGGAATTCTAACCAGTAGTATTTCCATAGGCGGACCACCATTGGCCATTGCTATGGATAGAAAAGGATATTCTAAAGATAAATTTCGAGGTATTTTTATATGGTTTATGGTTTTTACCAGTATTTTTACCACCTTCGCTTTTTATCACAAAGGATTGATAAACAATGATACACTCAAATTTACAGCACTTTCCTTGCCCTTATTGTTTATTGGTTCTAATTTAGGCGTTAAAATTGCCACTAAAATTAATCAACATCAATTTAGAAAATTTGTAATTTATTTAAATGTTAGTATGGGTTTACTAATGCTGATAACTACTTTATTAAAACTAAAACTCTAGTTAATTTCATTTTTATCCCTTTTTTATTAATTTTAGAAGATAAATTCCTAACTTTAAAAATGATTTATTAAAGTTAGTTTCTATGAAAACAAAGCATTTTATTTTCATTTTCATCTGCAGTTCTATATTTTCATTAATTGCTTGTGATCCTATTTACTTTACAAATCCACAACCATTTGATGCTAAAAATATTTATGAATTTCCGAAAGAATACAGAGGTTTGTGGGTTGTTGAGGGCGATTCTACCATCATAGGTGAAAATTATTTTATCCTAAAAGAATACAAACAAACCATCGGTATCGCTAAAAAGGAAATTGATACTTCCTCTACTTATATTTTAAAAAACAACAAAATTTATATCAAAAAAAAATATGCTGACATCAATTTAAGCGAGGGATTTTCTTACAAATTACAAAATGATTCTGTCCTTTTCAATTCCAGGGATATTTATAAAGTTTCACTAAGTTATGATACTTTTTTGAGAAAAGTTGATGAATATTATATTTTAAACACCTCTAATACTAGTACTTGGTGGAATTTATACTTAATTAAAAAAACTACTAAAAACATATTAGAAGTGTATGTATTAGCAGAAGATGATTTACAAAACACCAAAAAAGATGCTATTTTCATTTCAGATGAAGGGATATTTTTAAATACAAAATGGTGTAAAAATGACTTGCTCAAATTTATTAAAAACGGCGGATTTTCTAAAAAGATTTTAGACCTAGATTTAAAAGAAAAAAAACCGCTTCCAAAATAATTGTTGCGCAATTGGTTTTTCTTTAACTCCTATTTTTAGCGTATTTTTGCAATCATAATTATTTACACTATGACATTATCACAGCGTATGCATGCATTGGAACAATTGGGCAATTTTATGCGGCAGTTAACAACAGTTCCCTTTGAAAAACATCCGGCAGTTTTACACAACGATATTTTCTTTGATAAAGTTCAAACGGAAATAGAAATGTCTGTTCACCGCAATGCATGGTTTACCCATGAAAATATAGTTTTTTCATTTAAAAGTTGGAGTGATAGTTTAACGAAACACAATTTAGAACAGTGGACAAAATCCTATCAATTTAATGATAAACAACCAAAAACGGTCGGATTAATTATGGCAGGAAATATTCCATTAGTTGGATTTCATGATTTCATTTCTGTATTAATTACAGGCAATAAAGCATTGGTTAAATTGTCATCCAACGACCAAAAATTACTGCCAATTTTAGCTGAATATCTTCAAAAAATTGCGCCAGAATTTGAAAATTACGTCACTTTTACCGAATCCAAATTAGAACATTTTGAAGCAGTTATTGCCACCGGAAGCAACAATTCTGCTCGTTATTTTGACTATTATTTTGGCAAATATCCACATATCATTCGTAAAAACAGAAATTCTGTTGCTGTGCTAACAGGAGAGGAAACTGAGGAAGAACTTGAACTTTTAGGAGAAGATATTTTTCGATATTTTGGATTAGGGTGTAGAAATGTTTCCAAAATATTTATTCCTAGAAATTATGATTTCAACCTTATTTTTAAAGCAATTTATCCGTATCAAAACTTATTAGCATACAAAAAATACAGCAATAATTATGATTACAACAAAGCCGTTTATTTAATGAGTTTATTTAAAATTTATGACAATGGTTTTTTAATTTTAAAAGAAGATTTATCATACGCCTCTCCTATTGCTTCATTATTTTATGAATATTACGATAATTTAGCCCAATTAAATGATCAATTAAAGACAAACCAAGATCAAATTCAGTGTATTGTTGGCCATTCAAGTATCCCAAATTCAATACCGTTTGGAACAACGCAAAAGCCCAATTTATGGGATTATGCTGATAGAGTTGACACCATAGATTTTTTATTGAAATTAACCTAATTTATTTCCTTTTTTATTTCATTAATATGAAAAAAATAAGCAAATTTGTACTCTAAATTATCA
>CAMTWE010000219.1:0-3331 GCA_947085395.1 uncultured Bacteroidota bacterium
CATTGTTAAATGACCAAAAAAATACGGTGATTGTGCGTTTCAATACGATTTTAAATAGACCTGTACAGGAAATGGTTAACATACCAGATACCATAAAATCAAATACTTTAAATGTGCCTTTATTGGCGGTAGTTGATAGTATGTTGGTTCAAAATCCGATGCTTACCATGCTCAATTTTGAAAAACAATCATTAGAAGCGCGCAAAGAAATGGTAACTAGAATGGGTTATCCGATGATTGGCTTGGGTCTTAATTATTCTTTGATTAGTAAAAATCCGATGTCAACCTCAGCAATGAATGGTGATGATATGGTGATGCCGATGATAACCGTAACACTTCCAATTTATAGAAAGAAGTATAAAGCGATGCAAACTGAAGCAGTAAAGTTAAAAACAGCTACAGAACATCAATTAGTGGCAACGGCAAATTTACTTAAAAATGATTATTATGAAACCGTTCAAAATTATGAGGATGCAAAACGGAAAATAGACCTTTATGCCAAACAATACAGTTTAGCAAATCAATCATTAGGAATCATGGTAAAGAGTTTTTCGGCTTCTAGTGTTAGTTTAACAGACATTTTAAGTGTCCAACAGCAAACGCTTGATTATGAATTAAAACAAATACAAGCGGTGGCCAATTTTAATACCGCCATTGCAAAATTGCAACGATTAATGGCTTATTTACAAACTCAATAATATATATATTATGCAACTATTTTCAAATCAATATATCAAATATGGCCTTTTTGTAGTGATAGGCCTGTTTTTCGGGTGGCTAATTTTCCATTCATCCGCTACCAATGAAAGTGAAAAAAGTAATTCATCCTCAGCAATTCAAGCAGAAATTTGGACTTGCTCCATGCATCCTCAAATAAGGATGGATAAACCGGGAAAATGTCCATTATGTGGGATGGATTTAATCTTATTAAACCAAAATTCTGCCGAGGCAATGGATCCAAATGAAATTCATTTTACTAAAGAAGCCATTCAGCTTGCGAATGTAATGACCTCAGTAGTGTCAAAACAAGCATCTGTTAAAGAAATTCGGCTCAACGGAAAAGTACAGCCCGATGAACGATTGCTGCAAAGTCAGGTTGCCTACATTCCTGGTCGAATAGAGAAATTATACCTCAATTTTACTGGAGAAACCGTAAGAAAAGGACAACTTTTGGCACTAATCTATTCGCCAGATTTAATTACAGCACAACAAGAATTATTAGAAACAGTTAAAACAAAACAAGAATATCCGGCAATTTATGAGGCCGCCAAAGAAAAATTGCTTCAATGGAAATTGTCACCAAAACAAATTGCGATTATCGAAAGCACCAAAAAAGTAAAAACGAATGTCGAAGTTTATGCCACAGCTAGCGGTATTGTTACCTCCAAACAAATTAATGTAGGTGATTATGTTGGACAAGGAACGGTACTTTTTGAAGTTACCGATCTTTCGCGTATTTGGGTAATGTTTGATGCTTATGAAAGTGATCTACACTTTTTGAAAAAAGGAAATAAAATAGATTTCACCATACAAGCAATGCCAGATAATGCATTTAGTGGTGTTATTAGTTTTATAGATCCCGTAATTGATCCCAACACTAGAGTTGCTAAAGTTAGGGTAGAAATGAGCAATCAAAACCAACAATTAAAACCCGAAATGTTTGCCACTGGTTTTGTAAAAGCAAATTTAGATCAGTACCAAAACAAAATGGTAGTTCCAAAAACAGCAGTGCTGTGGACGGGTAAACGCTCTATCGTTTATGTGAAAAAGCCGGGCAATGATCCTATTTTTAAAATTAGAGAAATAGAATTGGGTCCCATGTTAGGAAATAGTTATGTGGTGTTAAAAGGTTTAAATGATGGGGAGGAAATCGTAACTCAAGGTGCTTTTAGCGTTGATGCAGCAGCTCAATTAGAAGGTAAACCAAGTATGATGAACAGTGAAGGAGGAACGGCTTCAACCGGTCATCAGCATGGAGATGAAACTCCTGTTGTTAAAAGCATTCAGAAAATAACGATTTCGGCGAATGCCAAAAAATCGTTAGAACCTATTGTAAATGAGTATGTTTCATTGCAATTGGCGTTGGCAAGTGATGATTTTTCAACTTCAAAAAAGCAAGTAAAAAATCTTAAAACAGCATTGTCAAAAGTTAATATGAGCTTATTTAAAGGCGATGCACATGATTTTTGGATGCAGTTTGAAACGCAAATATCCAAAAATATTAAGACGATGGAAAGTGCCAAGGATATCGAAAATATTAGAAAACCATTTCTAAATGTATCCTCAAACTATATTTCATTAGTGGAGACATTTGGGCCGTTTAGCAAAAAAATATATGTAATTAATTGCTCTATGGCAAATAATAATAAAGGGGGTGATTGGTTGAGTTTTTCTAAAGATGTTAAAAATCCTTATTATGGAAAATCAATGTTAACCTGTGGTATCATTAAAAAAGAATATTAATCAATTAAAAATTTAAAAAAATGAAGAATTTAGTAAAACTTATTGTTGTTTCTGTAGTGATGTTGTTTTTTACGGCCTGTAAAAATGATAAAAAGGAAACAGATTTAAAGGAAGGTCATTCAAATGAGATGAAGATGGAAAATGAACACGATATGAACGGCTCTTCTACGGATATGGCGGCTGTTCAAAAAAGTGAATTGACAAACCAAATAGTAGAGAGTTATCTTCAATTAAAAAACGCTTTAGTGTCAGATGATCTAAAAAAAGCTGCTGAAGCCGGAAAAAATTTACACCAATCTTTTGAGCGTTTCGACATGACCAAATTAAATGATGCTCAACACAAAGAATTTATGGAAATAGCCGAAAATGCTAAAGAACATGCCGAGCATATTATTAAAAGTGATATCAACCATCAAAGAGAACATTTTGAATTTTTAAGTACAGATATTGAAGATTTAATTACCTTAGTTGGAACGAGTAAAACGCTCTATCAAGTTTTTTGCCCAATGTACAATAATAATAAAGGAGCAGCTTGGTTAAGCGAAACCAAGGAAATTAAAAATCCTTACTTTGGAAATAAAATGCTTAACTGCGGAAAAATACAAAAGCAGATTAATTAAATGTCCATTTTAAAAAAAATAGGACTTATAGTATTGGTTGTGTTTGTGGGTATCCAGTTGATACCTACAACACGCAATCAAAGTGATACAATTTTTGATCAGGAGGTAACCAAAGTTTTTGAGGTACCCGCCAATATTCAAAATATATTAAAAAATTCATGTTATGATTGTCACAGTAACAACACCAACTATCCTTGGTATCATAAAGTACAGCCCATGAGTTGGATACTTGAAAATCATATAAAAGA
>CAMTWE010000220.1:0-19123 GCA_947085395.1 uncultured Bacteroidota bacterium
CTTCTAATCCTTTTTGTTTAAGTGTTGCTTTAAATTTATTTTGGATGAGTTCTATTCCTTTCAATAAGTTTTTATCTTTTACCTTGGTAATTTCTGCAACTCCCCTTTCAAAATCATCTAAAATTGGAATTAAAACAATCATTAATTCCTGATTTGCAGTTTTGTACAATTCAATTCTTTCTTTGGATGTTCTTTTTTTGTAGTTTTCAAATTCTGCAAAAAGTCGCAAAAATTTATCTTTTTCAATTTTTAACAACTCTGCATCAGCAATTGTTTCTTGCGCTGTATCATCTTCAACTACCTGATTAAGCGTATCTTGTATTTCAACAGTTTCATCTGATATTGATTTTTCTGCTTCTTTTTTAGCTTTTTCGTTCATTCCTTAATTGATTTTATTTTTATTGATTTTTTTCTAGCAAATTCATTGCCATAATTTAATAAGTGTCAATTTGTCATTACAAAAAATTCCCCCGCATTGCAGGGGAAAATATCAATCTATTCTTTCTATTTTTGCTCCGATTGCTCGCAAACGTTCGTCAATTCGTTCGTAACCTCTGTCAATTTGCTCAATATTTTGAATAATACTGGTTCCTTTGGCTGATAATGCGGCAATTAATAAGGAAACTCCCGCTCTAATATCTGGTGATGATAAAGTAGCGGCTCTTAATGGAAATTCATGATTCATTCCAATTACAGTTGCGCGATGCGGATCACAAAGAATTACTTTTGCGCCCATATCTATAAGTTTATCAACAAAGAACAAACGGCTTTCAAACATTTTTTGATGTATTAAAACACTGCCTTTTGCTTGGGTTGCCACAACTAAAATGATGCTCAGTAAATCTGGCGTGAAACCTGGCCAAGGAGCATCAGAAACTGTTAAAATAGAACCATCAATATATTTTTGGATTTTATATTTTTTTTGAGCAGGAATATAAATATCATCTCCTTTTTTTTCTAATATAATGCCTAATTTTTGAAAAACGCGCGGTATAATTCCTAAGTTATCCCAACTTACATTTTTGATGGTAATTTCTGATTGTGTCATGGCAGCCATGCCAATCCAGCTTCCAATTTCAATCATATCGGGTAAAATACGGTGCGTACACCCACCTAATTTTTGAACCCCTTCAATGGTAAGTAAGTTTGATGCAATACCTTTAATATTGGCGCCCATACTATTCAACATTTTACATAATTGTTGAATATATGGCTCGCAAGCTGCATTATAAATAGTAGTAGTTCCATTTGCTAAAACTGCAGCCATGATAATATTGGCGGTTCCGGTTACCGACGCTTCATCTAACAACATTGAAGCGCCTTTAAGCTCTTTTGCTTCTACTCCATAAAAAAGTTCTTCTTCATTATACCTAAATTTTGCGCCTAAATTGATAAATCCTTCAAAATGGGTATCCAATCTTCTACGTCCAATTTTATCGCCACCTGGTTTTGGAATAAATCCTTTGCCAAATCTTCCTAAAAGTGGTCCAACCAACATAATAGAACCTCTTAATGAGCTACCATCTTTTTTAAATTCATCAGATTCTAAATATTTTAGATTGATATCATCTGCCTGAAATTCATAAGAATTAGCATCGATTTGCTTAATTTTCACACCCAATTCTCCTAAAATAAATATCAATTTATTGACATCTAAAATATTAGGAATATTTTGAATGGTAACTTTTTCTGGAGTTAGTAAAACTGCACAAACAATTTGTAGGGCTTCATTTTTGGCTCCTTGTGGTGTAATTTCACCAGATAAAGGAAATCCTCCTTCAATTTTAAACTTTGCCATCGCTTAATTTCTTGGTTTTTTTTGAAAATGCTTTTTAGTTTTGGTAAAACTTTTTTTCTGTTTTGAGTCGATTGGAACTTCAACAGTAAGTTCTGTATTTTCTGCAAGTGCTAAATTTCCTTTGGATAATTCTTTTAAATGTTTCAAAATTATAGTATCATCAACGGTATCTTTATTCCATAAAAGATAGCATTTTTTCATGTGATTGGCGATGGTCAAAATCAATAAATCTTTCATTTCACTTGCTTCCCAACTAACAGCAACATCTATCATGGTTTGGATATTATTGCCATAAAATCTATATTTTGAGGCAGATTTTGGATATGCCAAACTTTCTGGTTTTTCTAGTAATACTTCTTTGGTAAGTTTTTCATAAGGAGAATCTACATCCAATTCAAAATTTGACATGATTAATAATTGATCCCAAAGTTTGTGCTTAAAATCTGGGACATCTCTTAAATGAGGTTGTAAATTTCCCATCACATCAATTATTGCTAAGGCCATTGTATTGCGCTCTTCTTTGCTTTCTAATGCCTTGCAATGGTTAATTAATTTCTGAATATGGCGTCCATATTCTGGTATGATGAGATGTTCTCTTTCTGTATTGTATTCTAGTTCAAAATCCATAGAAGTATATCTTAAATTATGAGGAGTATTGTTTTTTTATTTAAAAATGCAAATTAACACATTTATTTGGGTTTCACAATTATATCAGTTGTAGTTTAGCGAACTGTAGCAATAATTTTTTAACGCCTATCTGTTCTTTTTCAAATTTTATTTCAGCTTTTCTATTGGGTCCGCTTCCTTCTAAACTTAAAACTTCTCCTTTTCCAAAGGTTTCATGAAAAACCAAACTTCCTACTTGTATATTGGTAATTTCTTCTTGATTTTTAGGTTTAATCTCAGAAACTTTTTTCAGATTTTTAGGAATATTGATGGTGATTTTTGGTTGAATTACAGGATTTTTAGTTTCAAAAATTGCTGGTTTTAAAAAGCTTGGTGCTTTAGTATTTGTTGTATTGTATTGTTGTTTTCCTATAAATTCGATATACTTTTCATCTATTTCATCAATAAATCTACTGGGCTCTGTATCATTAAATTGCCCCCATCTACTTCTATAATTAGAATAGGTTAGATAGACTTGATTTTCTGCTCGAGTTATAGCCACATAAAACAAGCGTCTTTCTTCTTCAATTTCACTTCTGGTGTTGATACTCATTGCTGATGGAAATAAATTTTCTTCTAAACCAACTACATAAACTACTTTAAATTCCAATCCTTTTGCCATGTGAACGGTCATTAAAGAAACTGTATTTTTTGCTTCAAGATCTTCTTTATCAAAATCGGTGGCTAAGGCAACATTTTGCAGGAAATTAGGTAATGTGGTATCGCCATCTGGCAAATCTTGTTGTTCTATGATAAAAAATCGAATTCCGTTGAGTAATTCTTCCACATTTTCAATTCTGCTGGTTGATTCAAAAGCATCTTCTTTTTTTAATTCATTGATTAAAAAGGTTTTATTAACTACATGATTGGCAACTTCAAAAGCATCATCGGTTTGAGAAATGATTTTTAAACTTTTGATGAGCATCGCAAAATCTTCTAATTTTTGTCTGGTTCCTGCATTGATACCAACATCAATTTTTTCAATATTTTCGGCTATATAAAACAAGGAAACGTTTAATTCATTGGCTTTGACTATCAGTCGGTCAATGGTAGTTTGCCCAATTCCACGTGCTGGATAATTGATAATTCGTTTAAATGCTTCTTCATCATTATGGTTAATAATTAAACGTAAATAAGCTAAAATATCTTTTACTTCTTTGCGCTGATAAAAAGAAACGCCTCCATAAATTTTGTACTTAATATTTCTTTTTCTAAGCGCTTCTTCAATGGCTCTAGATTGTGCATTGGTGCGATAAAGTACTGCAAAATCAGTATTTTGAAGTTGGTGTTGCATTTGATTTTCAAAAATAGAACTGGCTACAAAACTGCCTTCTTCTGCCTCAGAATGGGTTTGTACTATTTTAATTTTATCGCCTTCTTTATTGCTGGTCCAAATAGTTTTATCGAGTTTTGTTTTGTTATTTTCAATTACACTATTGGCCGCTGAAACAATATTATTGGTTGAGCGATAATTTTGTTCTAATTTAAATATTTTGATATCGGTATAATCTTTCTGGAAATTGAGAATATTCTGAATATTAGCGCCTCTAAAAGCGTAAATACTTTGAGAATCATCACCTACCACACAAATATTTTGAAAACGGTCTGCCAAAGCTCTGACAATTAAATACTGAGAATGGTTGGTATCTTGGTACTCATCAACCAAAATATAACGAAATCTATTTTGATATTTTGCCAATACTTCTGGAAAACGCGCTAAAAGTTCGTTTGTTCTAAGCAGTAAATCGTCAAAATCCATGGCTCCTGATTTAAAACATCGATCTACATAATGTTGATAAATTTCACCCATTTTAGGACGCATATTTGCTTTATCGGCCTCTACTAATTCTGGAGTATTATAATATGCCTTAACGGTAATGAGGTTATTTTTGTACTTAGAAATCCGACCAAAAACTTGTTTTGGTTTGTAAATTTCTTTGTCTAACATCAATTCTTTGATGATAGCAGTGATTAATTTTACGGAATCATCGGTATCATAAATTGTAAAATTGGATGGAAATCCGAGTTTATCAGCTTCAAAACGAAGAATTTTAGCAAAAACGGCATGGAAAGTTCCCATCCATATATTTTTAGCTTCGCTCTCGCCCACCACTGTAGCAATCCTATTTTTCATTTCTTTGGCCGCTTTATTGGTAAATGTTAGCGATAATATTTGAAAAGGATCTACACCTTGCTGAATTAAATATGCAATTTTATAGGTTAAAACACGCGTTTTTCCAGAACCCGCACCGGCAATAATCATCATAGGACCTTCTTTTTGTAAGACGGCTTCTTGTTGTGGCGGGTTTAATAAATTTAAGTAATTTTCCAATGTTTTTTTTGTTTTCAAAAGTACCATTACTTAGCATAAAATGCAATTAAAGTTGTTGACAATAGTAGTTTGAAAGTAATAAAGTTTGAAAGTAATAAAGTTAAAAGTAGGGAAATTTTATAAAGTTTTTCTAGTTCACTTCACAATTCTCAATACTAACTACTAACTACTTCTCGTTATTTAACACAAATTGATACAGGTAATAAAAGCATAAACCACTAAATAAAATAAGACTTGCCAAAAGGTTGTACCAGTTAAAGTTGGGAATAACCGATTTAAAAATCCAGCTATAAAAACCCTGACCAAATAGCAGTAATTCGGTTATAAAAACGCCTATTAAAAATACATAAAAAGATATTTTCCCTCCTAAGTTTAATATTGATTTATAACTAATTTGGATAAAAAATAGCAACCATAAACTCATAAAAAGTAAGGTAAATAAATGTAAATATCCAATAATTAAATAGGATTTAAAATTGAGAGATTGTTGCATAATTTCTGGAAAAGCTGAAGCTAATTGTGCAGTTACTTTAATTAAATAGGCAACAGTTATCACTAAAATAATTACTTTCTGAATTGATTCTAATTTAGTTTTTTTGATAATTCCAAGCATCAACGGAATCAAATAAAAAAGAGAAATCAATTGTAAAAAACCAGCTACAAATCCGATAATATTATAAACTATTGAAACATCGCCCCAAATTACGGAAAGTGCATAGGCAGGAATACAAGCTAAATTTGTCAATATAAAAAAATTGCTTGCTTTTTTTAATAAATTGGCTGATAATTGATGTTGAAAAAGTTTTAAAAAAATACTGAATAAAGCGAAAACGAAAAAACCATTGTATAAAAAATGTAGGTAAAAATAAACGCCATTGTAGTAAAGTGCAGTTTTTCCAAGGGTAATTACAATGGACCCAATTGCCCAAATAGCTAAGCTAGAAATGAGATAATAATAAACCGCCCATTTTACAAATCGAACCGAAATATCTTTGGTGTTATTATCTTTTAAATCCTTCAAAAAATGATAACAATAAACATAGGAACTCAATCCGAAAATGGTCAAAAACAGGATTGAAAAAAATTTATATCCTTCCAAAGGAAAACTGAATAACATTCCTATAATTGTACCTACGAATATTATAAATAAATGTTTATATACTTTTTTCTTTTGTTGATTTTCATTTAAAAACAACTGATTCATAAGCGCGGTGGTGGCTAAAAATCCCCATCCTAAAAATGCCACATGAGAATGTCCTTGGGCAAGCCATGTATGAATGATATTGTCAAAAGGCAAAAAGAAATTGATCCTCAATAAAAGTCCGTAAAGCGCAGAAATCAAAAAAAATAAAAAGGAAATATGAAGTTGTGCTTTGGTGCTTATCATTTAAATTTATTTTTGGTTGCATCAAATAAACTAATTTTTGTGATTAAAACCAAAAAAAACCACGCAATTGCGTGGCTTTCTTAAAAAAAAGTTTGGTAAATTTTATTAATTCAATTTATAACTAAATCCAACCATTAATAAATCAGTTGTCATTTCATAAGAAACACTACTTCCTGGAATTTTGCCAAGTGGATTTGTAGGACTTGCCATCATTGGGTTGTACATAGGACCTGAGGTTGAACCGTTGCTATCACCATAATGATACACCCCATTTATGGTTAATTTATCACTAAACTCATATCCAAATCCAAATTGGTAAGCATTTTTAATAATGGCCGTTGCTGGAGTAGAGAAAAATGCCAATTCTGGTTTAATTGGGTTGCTACTGTAGGTATAACCAACTCTTAAAGGTAATTTGTTAATTCCTTTATATTGAACTCCCATAGAAAGTACTTGGATATTATTCCAACCAAATCCTTTAACTGAGCCAAATTGTGTCCAACCATATTCTTCAAAACCAGCAGTTTTTGAATACTCAACATGACGAAAATCCAATGCAAAATCAAAATTAGTAGTACTATAACCAGCACCTAAAGAATAAACAGCTGGGTAATTCAAATTGAATGAATTCTCACTTTTTGTATTATTCAAATAAGTATTTTTAAATTTTAAATCGGTAAAATATTGAGGTGATTTGTAATTAGCGCCTAATTTTAAGCCCTTATCTCCTTGGTAATAAATACCTACTTGTCCGCCATATCCAAAAGCTGGTGTTTTATCGGTATAAGGATATCCAGCTATAGATGGGTTTGCAGTTGGGTTAGGTCCTAATTGTAAATTGGCATAGTTAATAGTTGGCGTAAATCCGATTGATACTTTTTTAGAAATTTCATAGGCATAACTAAATCCTACTTGTAACAACATGTATTCAGAACGCAATAAACCAAAACCTCTTGCTGCTTGCGGATAATTAATTGGGTTAGAATTTAGCGTAGGGTTAAAAGTTGGACTCATAGGATTGTTAGCTTCTTCATTAAATTTTACGCCAAATCCGCTAATTCCAAATGCAGCAATTCCATAAGTATGTTTGCTATCTGCTTTTCCCCAAACATAAGCTAAAGAGGGCATTGGAGAAACGCCTTTATCATCTTTAGTTGTACCAGAAACTGCAGGAGCACCAGGACCTAACATACCAGCTGGTAATTTAGAGCTCAATTCTGGTGAACCAGAAAATGCACCAATGTTAATAGATAAAGTTCTGCCTTTAAATTTAGAAATTGCAGCCGGATTCCAATGTAAAGCGCCGTTTATATCTAATGGCTGAGCTGTTGCAGCACCTCCCATAGACATATTAACTGCTCCAACCCCTTGCATTAAATGTCCAACTTGTGCAAAAGTTGCAACACTAAAAAATAACATAAAAAGTTTAAAAATAGTTTTCATAATTAATGATTTTAATTTGATTTTCTGAATGTAACTTTTGTTACATAAATTTAGGTTTAACAATTTAACAATCAATCTGTTACAAATGTATTTTGATTAATTATAACGCAAAACTAATTATCTATTTGATTAAAATCTATGATATAAATCATATTATTTAAACTTTTTATTTGATAAGTTTTATTTAATATAACGGTGCTTTAAAAGCATTTAATAGCTGTTATATTGTGAATCAAATACTTAAAAATGGAGATGTACACCCGTAGATAAATTTCTCCCTTTGGTAGCATACCCTAAATTTTCGATAAAATCTTTATTAAACAGGTTATTTACCTCCATAAAAAAGTTCAATCTATCTTTAATTAGGGTAGTTTTAAAACTCAAATTCACTAATTGGTATGATTTCAAATTGACTGTAGTTGCTGGCCAATCTCTAAAATCTTGCGCAAATCTTTTTCCATTATATTGATATTGTGCAGAAATATTACTCTTGGTACTAATTTGATAATCAATAAAAGCATTCCATTTTATTTTGGGTATCAGAAAACTACTTTCTTGTTTAAGATTGGTGTAAGTATGATTCAGTTTGAAATTTATTTTATCCGAAAATTGATACGCTAACTCATTTTCAATGCCCCTAAAAAATTGTTTCCCAACTTGATTGTAATAATAAGATTCCCACGTAGTAGGATTGGTGAAAAATCCAATTTTATCAGTTTCTTCTCTGTAAAAATAAGTTTGATTTAAGCTCAATTTCTTATCAAATAACTTCATTTCATAGCCCAATTCGTAAGTTGTTGATTCTTCTGGATTCAACTCTAAGTTGCCATAAGAACTGTATAATTGGTACAAACTTGGTGTAATATAAGCCGTACTTGCTGATGCCATTAAATTCAAATTTACTGTTGGAGTTGCAATTAAATAAGATGGATTAAGATTGTAAACCAAATAATTTCCATATTTTTCATGCACATTTAACCTTCCTCCAAAATTTAAATTGAGTCCCTTTTTTCCTTGATAAACGGCTGTTACATAAGGATCAATCATATAAAAATGAGCAATTTCTTTAGCAAGATTATCATATGATGTGGTAAAATTAGTGTTGTGTTGTTGAAAATCAACACCAGTAATTAAATTCCAAGTTTGTCCTAAATTTAATTTGTGATAAATATCAGCTGTAAGACTTTCCGAGCTAAAATCTGAGTTACCATATTCATTGATATCATTTCTTTTGATGGTTTTAAAATTGATATTTCCTTTTAAATCTCCATTTTTATAGCGATAAACCGGACTTAAACCCAACATCAATTCTTTATTTTCATATCGGTTGATGTTAGAATCTGTAAACCCGAAATCATAATCGTGTTTTATATGGCGCAAAACGCCCATTCCGTTAAGCGAAAATTTATCAGAAAAAGCATGTCCAACTTTTGCCATATAATTGAGTTGCTGAAAAGGATCTGACTCTAAATTTTCATTTGTTTCTGTAACTGCTTCTGACATTCCATCATAAAAAGTATTGGCAAAAGAAAACAGGTAAGAAGTCTTGTTTTTAGTGCCGCTAACATCTAAATATTGCGTGTATTTATTTATTTTATAATCATCTTTTGCAGCTGAATTATTAGTTCCAACACTAAACATTGTATTTGCTTTAAATGTTTCTTTGGATGCTTTTTTTAGGGTGATGTTGATGACTCCCGCCGCAGCACCACTTCCATATAAAGTACTAGCCGCACCTTTCATAATTTCGATGGATGCTACCTGATGTAGTGATAAAAGATTTAAATCATACGAAAAATTGATACCAGATGGGTCTGTAACTGGAATTCCGTCAATTAAAACTAACAATTGGTGACTTCTACCACCTCTAATATAATAGCCGAGATTTTTACCAGCATTATTATTGGTTCCGTTAATTTCAATACCACTAATTTGATTTAACAAAACTGCCACCGATTGAAAAGGCATTTTTTCAATGGTTTCTTGGGTAATGGTGACCACTGTTTTTCCGATATTCTCCTTTTTTATAGGAAATTTAGTAGCAATTACCACTACTTCATCAAGCGTTTCCATTTTTTCTGTGGATGATTCTTGCGCAAATAAATGCGTTGTTGCAAAAATGGATACAGCAACAAGGGTTTTAAAATTAAAATTTTTCATCAATCTTATTTTTTATTGATGTTAATAAATGAATCAGGTGAAATAAAGTACAGAAAATCCGTACCCAAACCTTTCTCCCGAAAGTTTGAACTACTCTGATTTAGGCAGGTCTCCTGGCTCATCGATTTGTTGCGACCTTCCCATTCTAACGAACAGTGGTATTGAGAATGCAACAAATTTTAATCGATTTACAGTTGCGGGAACAGCTTTAGTATTACACTAAATTCCCTTTTAATTCATGCTGATAAACAGCTTCGAAACCAAAATCGTTTCAAAGATAATATATTTAAATCATTAATTGATTTCAACTACTTTTTAATATCTTCGTAAAATCAAATTAAATAAGTAACTTAATTTTAATTCACTAAATAACAAATATTTAACTTTATATATGAGAATTGAATCGGATATTAAATTAGGATTTAAAGATGTAATGATTCGCCCAAAACGATCTACCTTAAATTCACGTTCTAAAGTTTCTTTGCTTCGAAAGTTCCAATTTTTACATACAAAATCTACTTGGGAAGGGGTACCAATTATTGCTGCCAATATGGATATGGTAGGTACATTTGAGATGGCTAAAAAATTAGCAGAATTTCAAATTATAACAGCTATTCACAAGCATTACACTTTTGATGAATGGATTATATTTATGAATTCTGTCGATGAAACAGTTATCAATAATATAGCTGTTAGTACCGGAATTGGAAAAAAAGATGAAGAAAAATTAGGACAAATTATAAAAGAATTTCCAAAACTCCATTTTATTTGTATTGATGTTGCCAATGGTTATGCAGAACATTTTGTAGAATTTGTTAAACGTACACGAAATAAATATCCAGATAAAGTAATTATAGCAGGAAATGTAGTTACAGGCGAAATGGTGGAAGAACTATTATTATCTGGCGCCGATATAGTAAAAGTCGGAATTGGACCCGGTTCCGTTTGTACTACTCGAGTAAAAACAGGCGTTGGTTACCCGCAACTTTCTGCAATTATAGAATGTGCAGATGCAGCTCATGGGTTGGGCGGACAAATTATTTCTGATGGTGGATGTGTGGTTCCTGGTGATGTTGCCAAAGCATTTGGCGGTGGAGCAGATTTTGTAATGTTAGGTGGCATGTTCTCTGGTCATGAAGAAAGTGGTGGACTAATTATTGAAGAAAACGGAAAGAAATTTAAACAATTTTATGGGATGAGTTCTGAAACTGCCATGAAAAAACATACTGGAAGCATTGCAGATTATCGTGCCTCTGAAGGCAAAACAGTGAAAGTTCCTTATAAAGGAAAAGTAGAAAATACGGTGCAAGATATTTTAGGAGGAATCCGTTCTACTTGTACTTATGTTGGGGCTTCTCATTTAAAAGAATTGACTAAGAGAACCACTTTTATAAGGGTGCAAGAACAGCACAATGAAATTTATACAGACTAATTGAGTAGCCGTTTTATGACGGCTATTTTTTTAAAAACAAAATATTAATGAAACGATTAATTATTACTTTTTTAATCTTTATGTTGCTTTTTAGTTGTAATAACAATGCAAAAAAAAAACAAAAACCTATTTCAGTAACAAAGCAATCTACTTTAAAGTATGCTAAAAATTTGGAAATCATTACTTATGATGATTATCAAAAAATTGTGGTTAAAAATCCAGTTAACAAGCTAGAAAATATTTATTATTTGGTTGATGTAAATAAAGCAATTCCGAAAAATTTAGCCAATAAAAAAGTAATTAGAACTCCGCTAAATAAAATTATTGTTACCAGCACTACACATATTGCAATGTTAGAATTATTGGGTGTTGAAAAATCGCTCATCGGATTTCCACAAACCTATTTTGTTTCCTCAGAAAAAATAAGACAAAGAATTGAAAGTGGTTTAGTTAAAGAATTGGGAAATGTACAACAATTAAACACCGAAATAATCCTTACAATTAAGCCAGATTTAATTATATCTTTTGAAATTAATGGTTTAAATAAGACAATGCAAGAGCTTGATAAAAAAGGTTTTAACATTTTATTAAATACCGATTGGCAAGAAGAAACTCCTTTAGGTAGAGTTGAGTGGATAAAACTCTACGGCGCTTTGTTTCATCAACAAAATAAAGCTGATAGTATATTTAAATCCATTGAAAAAAATTATGTAGATGCGGTTAAAATTGCACAAAAAGTCACCAAAAAACCGACTATTTTATCGGGGATTGTTTTTAATGATGTTTGGAATTTACCCGCAGGAAAAAGTTTGGAAGCACAATTGTTAAAAGATGCCAATACCCAATATTTATGGTCAGAAACCGAAGGAACTGGCAGTTTATCTTTAAGTATTGAGGTTGTTTTAGACAAAGCAAAAGAAGCCGAAATCTGGATAGCTCCAGGAATTTACGATTCAATGGAAACATTGACTAAAAGTAACAATTTATACCCACATTTTAATCCAATAAAAAACAAACAAGTATATTCTTACGCACATTTACGCGGAAAAACGGGCGGATATATTTATTTTGAAACAGCATCTACCCGACCCGATTTAGTGCTAAAAGACCTTATAAAAATAGCGCATCCGGAGTTGATGCGCCATTATGAATTTACGTTTTATCAATTACTGAAATAAATAAATTACTTTTTTAACGCATTTAATATCCGTTCTGGGTTAATTGGCATTTGCGTTACCCTTGCACCAGAAGCATGAAATATTGCGTTTGCAATGGCGCCACCCACACAAATAATTGCCGGTTCGCCTCCACCTTGTGGCGCTGCTTCCATATCATCAATAAACACTGTTTCTATTGGTGGTGAAACAGAGAAACGGGTAATTTCATAATTTTGGAAATTATTGGTTTTTACTTCACCCCCATTAAACTGTATATCTTCGTAAAGCGCATAACCCAATCCCATTAAAATACCGCCTTCTGCCTGAACAGTTGCACCATGCGGATTTACAACTTGTCCCATATCTTGTGCGCAAACAATTCTAATTGGAGTTACAACAGCAGTTTCAGGATCAACAGCAACCTCTGCAATAATAGCAACAAAAGTACCTGCATCAAAACCAAGAGCAATTCCACATCCTTTGTTTTTACCTGTTTTAGCCGATGTATATCCAAAAGTTTTAGCCGCTAATCTTAGTGTTCTTTCCATTTTTGAATCAGAAATATTCTTGAGTCTAAATTCTAGTGGATCCATTCCAATTATATTGGCTAAAACATCTATATGAGATTCGCGCGCAAAAGTTGTAGTATTATTTCCCGGAGCTCTCCATGCTCCAGTTCCAAATGGATGTATATTTCGTTTGTCGTAAAGTGCAGTTTGTATATTTTGAATTCCATAAAAATCTTTCACACCCCTACTTCCGGCGCAATAAATTTGATATTTCCACGCCGAAATGCGACCGTCTTTTTTAACACCAGCTTTTATTTGCATAACACCAGCCGGACGGAACATATTGTACATAAATTCCTCTTTTCTAGTCCATGCCAATTGTACTGGAACGCCCGCTTTTTTTGCCAACAAAGCTGCTTCAATTGCCTGCGCATTGTATATTTTACCACCAAAACCACCGCCAACTAATACTTGTTTTACGTGTACCTTTTCTATGGGCATGTCAAACTTTTTCGATAATTCTTGTCGTGTTCCAAATGGTGTTTGAGTAGATACCCAAACAATAAGTTTATCGCCTTCAAAATAAACAGTTGCGGTATGAGTTTCCATTGGCGCATGTGACTTATAACCATCGTGGTATTCTAATTCTGAGGTAAAATCTGCTTCTTTAAATCCGATAGTAAGATCTCCTTTTACCTCAAACTTACTGGTTTCTTCAGCATTTTTTACCAAATATTTAAAAATAGATTCATCGTTTACAATAAATTCTGGAGTTGACCAAGTTGTTTTAATGGCTTTTTGTGCTTTGGCAGCTACATTAGGATTTATATGTAAAGCAGCAACCAATTCATCAATTACAACAACCTTTACACCAGGAATAATTTCGGCTTTTGAAGCATCAAACGATATTAATTTACATCCATGAGCAGGCGGGCGGCTGATGGAAGCATACATCATTCCTGGAAATTGTATATCTCCAGCATATTTTGCCTTCCCTGTAACTTTAAGAATTGCATTTGTAGGAAGTATCGATTTTCCAACCTTTTTATAATCACTAATTTTTTTAAAAACAAGCGGTTTTTGAATCGTTTTTACAATTTTCTCTCCTTTTGTAAGCGATCCAAAACTAATTTTAACCGAGCTTTTTGTAAGGTGTATCACATGACCGTTTTCTAATTTTAATAGATTTTCTGGTACATTTAGTTTTGTTGATGCTAATTTTATGAGTTCCATTCTGGCTTCAACTGCTGCACCTCTCAAAATTGGATCAAAAATTCTGGTTGTTAAAGAACCCCAAGTACCGGCATCATAAGGACATAAATCAGTATCACCCATAATCATCTCAATATTATCCATAGACACTTCTAATTCTTCTGCTAAAACCTGTGCAAGTGAAGTAGTTACACCTTGTCCCATCTCCACTTTACCGGTAAAACATTGTACTTTACCATCTTCTTTAATTCTGAGATAAACATTAAAATCTGGCATAACATTTTCTCCGGTTGATTTGGTTTCTGAAGCTAAAATATCATAATTCCGCAAAGCAAAAACAATGATTAGACCGCCTCCTAATTTTTTGATAAAATTTCGTCGATTGCTGCTGAAATATGGATAATCAACATCACCGAAATATATATTATTAATTTCTTTAGAGTTCATAAGTATATTTTTAAATTAAGTTGCGCTAACTTTATGTTTTATTTATTTCTTTTGATGCAGTTTCTATAGCTTTGGTGATGCTGTTATAAGCACCACAACGGCAAAGATTGTCATTCATGCTATCAATAATTTGCTGTTGACTTGGATTGGGAATGGCATTTAAAAGTCCCACCGCATTCATAACCATACCAGGCGTACAAAAACCACATTGTTGTGCATCATGTAAAATAAAAGATTCTTGTACCGGATGAAGTTTTCCACCCTGCGCCAAACCCTCTATAGTCATAACATTTTTATTTGCAATATCTTTAAGTGTTAAATTGCAAGATCGTTCGGCAACGCCATCAATTAAGATGGTACAACTGCCGCAAAAACCAATACCACAACCGTATTTTGTACCGGTTAAACCAAACTCAGTTCTCAAAACCCATAGCAGTAATTGAGAGGTATCAGTTTCAAGTGTTACTGATTTGCCGTTAAGTGTAAATTTAATTTGTTCGCTCATAATCAAAATTTATAAATTATTGATATCTAATTTAATAGTTTATATTACTTAAATTTTTTGTTTAATATATATTTATAATTTCGCGTATATAATCTTCTGGCGTGTCAATATCTATTAAAATTGATGCAGATTGAACTTCAATTTCTATAATATCATGACTGTTATTTAAAAATAATTCACGTAAACCAATTGCTGGATTTAGTAAATTGATTTGCGCTTTGTAAGTTGCATTGATTAAAACTGGATGTCCGCGTTTTCCATTATAAGTGGGAATAAGTAAACCTTTATCAGTTTTTTGAAAGCAAGCAATTAAACGATTTATAATGCTTTTAGAAACCATTGGTTGATCGCCTAAAAGGATTAAAATACCTGCTGATTTTTGGTCAATTGCAGCAATTCCCGCTTGTACCGATGATAACATTCCTGCTTCAAATTTCTCATTTTCTATAAAACAAACCTTCTCATTGGAAACCGCTTTTATAACTTCATTTTTATGACTTCCTAAAACTACCAAAGTTTGGTTTACATTAGAATTTATAGATTTTTCTACAATTGTTTTAATGATGGTTGAATTTTGATAAGCCATCAATAATTTTTGCTGTTTCATGCGTGTACTTTTGCCCGCCGCTAAAATAACAGCACTCACTTTTTTTCTTTTTCTCAAATAATGGATCTCATGTCTTTCTTTAATCAGTTCAGCTACAATGCTTATGGCAATTTCATTGACCGATTTTGCATGAATATCAATCCCAATTGGGGTGTGAATAAAATTCCATTCTTCTTTGATTGCCCAAGATTCCATTTCAAACTTCTTACTTACTAAAGCAGATTTTCGTTTACTGCCAATAACGCCGATATAAGCAGCATCTGACTGAATACAAACCCTCAACGCTTCCATATCAGTTCTATGACCCTGAGTGGTAATCACAATAAATGTATCTGAAGTAATTTTAAGCGAATTAAATCCATCGTTTAAGGGCTTGCAAATGACTTGTATTGATGTTGGAAAACGAGATAAAATGGTCATTTCTTCACGATTATCCAATACAATAATTTCAAAATCTGCTAAAAGTGCCATGTTAGCAAGTGATTGACCAATATGTCCCGCACCTACAATTATCAGTTGTGATTTTGGAAAAATAGGTTCTACAAATAAAGAAACTTCGGATGAATTTTCATCAGTATCAAGTGAAGATTGAATCCATTTGGCTTTTCGATTTTCTACAATTTCATCCAAATTAAGTTTAGCTGCTTTTAAAATATTGAAAATATTTTCTGGAAGCTGACTATTTTGCGCTACCCAAATTTTCTCAATTAAAATATTTTGGTCTTTTTGTTGGCTAAAAAGGGTAAAAAGCATGCCACTTTTATGTTCATTAAGTGAATTAACTAACTGTAAATAAGTGCTTAAATGTTTTTTTGGATGGGCATCTATAGCAAAAAGTGCAATACCACCACAAATAGCACCGGTTTCATCTTCCATAGCAGCATCAAAATTTATCAATTGTATGGTATTTTGTTTATTAATAGCAACCAATGCCGCAGTTTTTTGAGCTTGAATTTCTAATAAACCACCACCTAAAGTCCCGAAAAGTACTTGCTCTTTGTTAAAAATTGCCATTGCACCCGGAACTTGTGGTGCAGAACCTTTTGTATTAAGCATTGTGCCAACTTGAATTTCTAAATTAGATTGTAAGCTTACTAAAAGTTGGTGATAAAGTGTACTCATTGGTTAATTTTAGAAAATGATATTTTTAGTTTTTCTCAAATTTAGCATATTATTTTGAATTTTTTAATAGGTTCATCTATAAAAATATAAGAAAATAGTGCGCTTTAATTGAAAATTTAAGGTATAAGTTTATTTATTTAGTTGATGGTAATTTTCTTTGTGAATTCTTTGTGATTTTTATGGATTTAGTAATTCTTTGTGGATTTTGTGATTCTTAGTGCCTTTTGTGGTATAACTTTTAACTTCGCTTTACAACTTTATTAATTTAACATTGTGCTTGTTAGCATGAGATTGCTTCGCTTTAGCATGTCTTGAGCGACAGTCGAAAGACTCGCAAAGACGTAAATTCGGATTGCTTCACTTTTGCTTGCTAAGACAAAAAAATAGCGCACCGAAATTGATGCGCTATGTTAAATTTAATTTTTATAAACTTTTAAAAAAGTAAGGTTTGCCCTTCATCATCTGTAATAATATCATCATCATTTAAGATAGGATTTACAATTTCTTCATTAGAAAGTTCTTCAATAATTTCTTCATCAACCACCTCTACTTCATCAACTTGAGGCGCTTCATAAGGAAGTGATTCTAAAATATTTACTTGTTTTATTTTATCGGCAGTTAACTGATTTCCAATAGCTTTAATACCCTTTACTGAAATAAATTCTTCAAGATTTACCACAATTGTTTCTTTTGATTTTCCATTTAAAATAACCTCCGCCATCGGTCTGTAATCTGTTAAAACAATTTCTAATTGTGATTTAGGATGATCGGTTATAAAAATTTCTTCTTTATTCGGATTGTCAATCATAAAACGTTTTACAAAATAGCGTTCTTTTTCACCATCAAAATAGATAGCAGAAATGGGTTTCATTGGATCCCATTTTTCAATAACAATGGTATCGGCATCAAAATGCATGGTTAATTCGGGCGTTTGCACCTTTATTCTTCCAGATTGGGTAATGATTAACAACTTATCTTCAGGTCTAAATTCGCCCAGTAATTCACCGCGTTCATCAGAATTTAGTCGTTGAACGGTATCATCATACCAAATTTTACGCGGACGCAAAGTTGAAATTCCTTTTTCTTTAAGCTCAATTTTTTTAACGCCGTATTTGGTAACTAAATTTCCTTTTGAGCTTCTGCCTTTGATGGCTAATTCAGAAAAATCTAGTTCCCATTTTAGTTTTTTAATAGAGCCAGCCGGACGTAAATAAATGGTTATTACTTCGGCTTCACCATTTGGATTTGCAGAAAAATATAAGATGCTTGAATCTTTACTGCCGTTGGTTAAATCGTATTCTTTATCGCGGGTAACGCCACTAACATTAAAGCGTTTCATAAAACTTGCACCACGACTTCCATCTCTATAAATTAGGTTATAAATGGTACGTTTATCATCTTTTTTAAAGACTTCAACATGGATAATATCTTTACCCACAAAGGTTTTAGCATTAATTTTAGTAACCGTCATAGCGCCATTTCTGCGGAAAACAATGATATCATCAATATCAGAACAATCACACACAAATTCATCTTTTTTAAGTGCGTTTCCAATAAAACCTTCTTCCCTATTTACATAGAGTTTGGTGTTGTTCATTGCCACTTTAGTAGCCACGATTTCATCAAATACACGAATTTCGGTTTTGCGTTCTTTTCCTTTACCGTATTTGGTTTTTAATTGTTGGAAATAAGCAATGGCAAAATCATTTAAATTAGCCAAATGATGTCTGAGTTCTGCAATTTTATCTTCAATAGATGCTATAAGCTGATTGGCTTTATCGCTGTCAAATTTAGAAATACGTTTAATTTTTATTTCTGTTAATCTAACGATATCTTCTTCTATAACA
The DNA here is from genome assembly GCA_947085395.1 of uncultured Bacteroidota bacterium. Lineage (GTDB taxonomy): Bacteria > Bacteroidota > Bacteroidia > Flavobacteriales > Flavobacteriaceae > JAGXRT01. The sequence continues at coordinate 18,625 of CAMTWE010000220.1, forward strand.
GCTCTTTTTAAATGCGCAACATGCGGTTTTAAACCCAAATCAATGGCTTTAATAACACCTTCCCAAGTATTTTCTTCCTCAATATCGCGGTAAATTTTGTGCTCTATAAAAATGCGTTCTAAGGAAGCAAAATGCCATTGGTCTTCAAATTCTCCTAACTGAAATTCTAATTCTTCTTGCAACAAATCAATTGTATGATTGGTAGAAATTTTTAAAACTTCGGAAACCCCAATAAAAATGGGTTTATTGTTTTCAATGATGCAACATAAAGGCGAAATTGACGATTCACAATTGGTAAATGCAAAAAGCGCATCGATGGTTTTATCGGGAGAAACGCCTATTGGTAAATGGATTAAAATTTCAACATCTGCAGCGGTATTATCTTCAATTTTCTTGATTTTTATCTTTCCTTTATCATTCGCTTTTAAAATAGAATCAATTAAAGATGAAGTAGTTGTGCCAAACGGAATTTCTGTAATAACCAAAGTTTGTTTGTCTA
>CAMTWE010000221.1:0-5548 GCA_947085395.1 uncultured Bacteroidota bacterium
AATAATTTTTTAACAATGGTTCCAACTCCATCAAAATGACCTTTTCTAAACTTGCCTTCCATTTCAAATTCAATGCCACCAAAATCAAAATGTTCAGCAGTTATTTTATCTTCATACATTTCATTGATGCTTGGTAGAAAAACGATATCACAATTTACCGTTTCTAATAATTTTAAATCTTCATCGGTAGTTTTAGGATATTTTAAAAGGTCTTCTTCTTTATCAAATTGGGTTGGATTCACAAAAATACTCACTACAACTAAATCATTTGCTACTTTTGCTTGCATTATTAATGATAGATGACCAAGGTGTAAAGCGCCCATTGTAGGGACAAATCCAATACTTTTGGTTTTTCTTAAAGTGCTTAAATGGTTGTTAATAGATTTAGAGCTTGAAAAAACTAGCATAATAAACTGTTAATTACTGTTAAAAGGGTTCAAACTTACATTTTTTCATGGTGAAATCTACACAAATTTTTGTAATTTTGCATATTCTTTTAACTAAACGTATTCTATGAAAGATAAACGAATACTATATGTGTCTTCTGAAGTAGTGCCTTATTTGCCTGAAACAGAGATGTCATTAGCCACGTTTGAGGTTGCCAAAATGGTTCATAATTTAGGAGGTCAAACCCGAATTTTCATGCCACGTTTTGGGCTAATAAATGAAAGAAGGCACCAATTACACGAAGTAATTAGACTATCTGGAATGAATATTGTTGTGGATGATATGGATATGCCCTTGATTATCAAAGTTGCATCTATCCCAAAAGAAAGAATGCAAGTTTATTTTATAGATAATGACGAGTATTTTAAAAGAAAATCTATTTTTTCTGATGAAGATGACAAGCTCTATGCCGACAATGCAGAACGAGCTATTTTTTTTGCAAAAGGAGTGGTAGAAACGGTTAAAAAACTCAATTGGCAACCGCATATTATTCATATTCACGGTTGGATGTCAGCACTTTTACCCTTATATTTAAAAACCTATTTTGCAGATGAAGCCCTTTTTAATGAAAGTAAAATAGTAACATCAATTTATGATAATGGGTTTAATGGAATGTTAGATGCCAAACTTTTTGATAAAATAAAGTATGATATTCCAGATGAAAAGAAACTTAAAGCGCTTACAGATTCTTCGCACTTTAGCATGCAAAAAATTGCCATTGAAAATTCTGATGCGGTAGTTTATGGTAGTTCTGTAATTCCTTCAGAAATAGCACAATTTATACAAGAAACAAACAAACCAATTTTACCATATCATTCTTTAGAAACTATAGAAGATCCTATTATCAATTTTTATCTCAATCAGGTATTACAATAAAAACATTTATAATTATATGACAATTAACAAGTATTTAAAATTTATACCAGTATTATTACTTTTAGCTACTAGTATTATTTCTTGCGAAAAAGAAGTCGAAAATATTGGCAGTAATTTAATTAACGAAGACAAATTTAACACCAATATACAAGTTGTAGAAGCAGTTGCACATAGTAGGAATATCGAAAAAAATAGGGCCAATGGTTTAGGGCAATATATATTAGGGGTCTATAATGATGCAGATTTTGGTAAAATAAATGCATCTGTAGTTTCTCAATTATCGCTTCCAATTGATGGCGTTAATTTTGGAACCAATCCGCATATAGAAATGGTGGTTTTAGACATTCCGTATCACGCTACAAAAGATGGCAATAAAACGGTAAGCGTAAATGGCGTGAATAGAAGAGTTCCTAATTTTAAATTAGATTCTATCATCGGCAATAAAGACGTTGAATTTCAATTAAATGTATTTGAATTGGGAACTTTTTTAAACACTTTAGACCCAGCAAATCCATCACAAAATTTAATTTATTATTCTGATAGAGACTATCAAAAAATATCACCAGCACTTTATACGGCTAATTTTAAACCCAATGAAAATGATACGGTTTTGTATGTTAATCGTTTAAAGCCCTTATTAGCCGGTGGTTTTGAAATTTATACAAGAGATACTATTAAAAAAACAGACAAAAAACCATCTATTAAATTACAATTAAATACTCAAAAATTTAAACAATTATTTGTTGATAAATCTGGTGGAGTAGAATTTGAAACTCAAGAAAGTCTCACCAGGTATTTTAGAGGATTGTTTATCGAGGCCTTGCCTTTAGCAAATCCGACTAGCTCATTGTTATCATTAAATATGACTGATGCTAAAGTAAGTATTTATTATTCAAACGATATACAAACAACTACCAACAATGTAACTACTACTACCAGAAATAAACAAACCATGGTTTTCTCTTTAGGAAGTATCATTGCCAATAAAATTACAAGAGATTATAGTGGTTCTAATGCGCTACCTTTATTTACAAATCCTAATACAGTAAGCGGAGATGCAAGATTATATGTACAAGGAGCTGCGGGTTCAATTGCTGTTTTAAAATTGAATGATAACATCAAAAATTTGAGGGTAAATAAATGGCTTATTAATGATGCAAGTTTGTATTTTTATATTGATAAAAATGCGAGCAGTAAAAATTATCCTGAGCGCTTGTTTTTGTACAATTTTGATGCAACAACCCAAATAAAAGATATGTTTACAGAAGGTCCGCAAACATTTTCCGGTTTCTTAGAAAGAGATAAAGACAAAGTTCCTTATCGCTATAGATTTAGAATAACCGATTATATTTCTGATATTTTAAAGTTTGGAAACAATGATGAATTATTTAGATTTGGCATCAAAGTTTATAATCCATCCGATGTACCAATAACTGCAACAGATACCAAAATAAAAGATTACAGTTGGTCTCCAAAAGGAGTGGTATTGCACGGAAATCAAACATCAGAAATTGATAAACGCATCCGACTCGAAATTCATTACACCAAAATCAACAATTAAAAAAAGAAAAAGCTATGTGTGGAATTGCAGGATATATAGGATACCGAAATGCATATCCCATCGTTTTAAACGGTTTATATCGTTTAGAATATAGAGGTTATGACAGTGCCGGCATCGTATTATTTAATGGTAAAGATATCAATGTATTAAAAACAAAGGGAAAAGTTTCTGAATTAGAAGCCATTTTTGAAACAGAAGAAGATAAAAAAGGAACTATCGGATTTGGTCATACCCGTTGGGCAACACATGGAGTTCCAAATCATGTTAATTCACATCCACACGTTTCACAATCTGGAGACTTAGTGATTGTACACAACGGCATCATTGAAAATTATGATACCATCAAAAAAGAATTAATCAAAAGAGGTTATATTTTTCATAGCGATACCGATACCGAAGTTTTAATCAATTTAATTGAAGAAATTAAAACCAATGAAAAATGTTTGCTTGGAAAAGCAGTTCAATTGGCTTTAAATGAAGTGGTGGGCGCTTATGCAATTGCAGTTTTTGACAGAACAAAACCAGATGAATTGGTGGTAGCTCGTTTAGGAAGCCCTATTGCTATTGGTGTAGGTGAAGATAATAAAGAATTTTTTATTGCTTCGGATGCCTCACCTTTTATAGAATACACCAAAAATGCCATTTATTTAGAAGATGACCACATGGCCATTATTAAAGTTGGTAGAAAAATCAATATCAGAAAATTAACCGATGATTCTTTGGTTGAAGCCTCTATTCAGCAATTAAAACTAAATTTAGAACAAATAGAAAAGGGTGGCTATGAGCATTTTATGCTGAAAGAAATTCACGAACAACCAGATGCCATTACCGATACTTTTAGAGGCCGTTTGTTACCCCATGAAGGAATGGTAAAAGTTTCTGGAATTGACGCTCATATAGAAAAGTTTTTAAATGCCAACAGAATTATTATGGTTGGATGCGGCACTTCTTGGCACGCCGGTTTAGTTGCAGAATATTTATTTGAAGAATTAGCCAGAATTCCGGTTGAAGTAGAATATGGCTCAGAATTTAGATATCGCAATCCGATTATTACCGATAAAGATATTGTTATTGCCATTTCACAATCTGGAGAAACAGCCGATACTTTGGCAGCCATCAAATTGGCAAAATCTAAAGGCGCTTTTGTGTACGGAATTTGTAATGTGGTGGGCTCTTCTATCGCCAGGGAAACGCATAGCGGTTCTTATACCCACGCGGGACCTGAAATTGGCGTTGCCTCAACCAAAGCATTTACCACACAAATAACCTTATTAACGCTAATTGCGTTGCGTTTAGGAAGGGCTAACGGCTCCATTTCTTTGGTAGATTTTAACAAATATATCCATCAAATAGAATTGATTCCTTCTAAGGTAAAATCACTATTGAAAATTGAAGATAAAATTAAAGATATTGCCGCTATTTATAAAGATGCTACCAATTTTCTTTATTTAGGTCGCGGATTTAACTTTCCTGTGGCTTTAGAAGGCGCTTTGAAACTGAAAGAAATTTCTTACATCCATGCAGAAGGATATCCGGCTGCAGAAATGAAACACGGTCCTATTGCGCTGATTGATGAAAATATGCCAATCGTTGTAATTGCTACCAATAACGGACATTACGATAAAATTGTGAGTAATATACAAGAGATTAAAGCGCGCAAAGGAAAAATTATTGCCATTGTTACCGAAGGTGATGAAATTGTAAGAGAATTGGCAGATCATGTAATTGAAATTCCAGAAACTATAGAGGCATTAACACCTTTGTTAACTACCATTCCGTTACAATTATTATCGTATCATATTGCGGTGATGAGAAATTGTAATGTAGATCAGCCACGAAATTTAGCCAAATCTGTAACGGTTGAATAAAACAACCAAATAAGCACACAAAATCCTGCCAAAAGCAGGATTTTTTTATTACCTTAAAAACTTGTTTTCCAAAAAATTAACAATTATATTTTGGTTTCCCTCAAAATATTGAATGATAGCTTTACAAATTAAAGAATCATTAGCTGGCACAAAAGTATTTTTTTCTTCTTATATACAAACATGTGGTAAAAATAGTTCAATTTAGGTTTGCGATACCTAAAATGGTGTTACAAAATTTATAACACACCCATATTGTGATGTTTATAAAATTACTAAAATTTAGGTGACGAAGTCAGGAAAAACTTGCTTTTGGCAAGATTTTTTTTGCTTAAAATGAATTCAATCAATTCAGCATAAAAAAATGCTGCATTTAATAAGTTAATGTATTCAATCCCGCAAATGCGGGATTGAAACATTTTCTAAATCGGGATAAACCTTTATAGAATCATTAGTTCTTTTTTACAAAAGCTCTAATGTTTAATTTGGTTTAAACTATTCCTTGGTCTAACATAGAGTCGGCTACTTTTAAGAAACCAGCAATATTAGCGCCTTTTACATAATCAACATAACCATCTGTACCTGTTCCGTATTTAACGCAAGCGGCATGAATTTCTTTCATGATATGATGTAATTTTGCATCAACCTCATCTCTTGTCCAATTTAATTTGTTAGAGTTTTGAGTCATTTCTAAACCAGAAGTGGCAACACCACCAGCATTAGATGCTTTTCCTGGAGAGAATAATATTTTGTTATCATGGAAAACTTTAATGGCTTCTTCGGTTGATGGCATATTAGC
>CAMTWE010000222.1:0-6101 GCA_947085395.1 uncultured Bacteroidota bacterium
ACTTTATCTGGAAACGCCTGATGCATTTGCATCATTGCACCTAATCTGACTAAATGTATGGGTGTTGGATACAAATTAGTCGTATGTAAAAGCGCTACAGGAACATTATGTTTATCAAAAATAGCCACTGCTTTAGTGATACTTTCAATGGTATTCATTCCGGTACTTAAAATAATAGGTTTCCCAAACTGTGCTATATGTTCTAATAGCGGATAATTATTACATTCTCCTGAGCCAATTTTGTAAGCTGGAACGTTCATTTTTTCCAGTCTGTTGGCAGCAGCACGAGAAAAAGGGGTAGAAATAAAAATCATTCCCTTGCTTTCTACATAGTTTTTGAGTGCTAATTCATCTGATTCATTAAGTGCGCAACGCTCCATAATCTCATAAATAGAAATACTAGCATTTCCTGGGATTACTTTTTTAGCAGCGCCGCTCATTTCATCTGATACAATATGGGTTTGATGTTTTACTATCTCTGCTCCTGCTCTATGTGCCGCATCAACCATTTCAAAAGCCGTTTTTAACGATCCTTCATGGTTAATTCCGAGTTCTGCAATTACCAAGGGCGGGTAATCTGGGCCTATTTTTCTACCTGCTATTTCTATGGTTGGATTTTTCATATTTTATTTAATCTTTTAATCATTACAAACATTACAAACATTACAAACTTTATGAACTTTATAAACAATCATTCAATCTTTTAATTTTTTTGAGATTCCTCATCCAATTACATCGGGTATAGGAAGAACAAAAAACGATAACAGTGGTAGTTGAAAGATAAAATGATTTGAAACTTTACATTTATTTGTTTCTCATTCACAAAATCTAGTTCCAGTATTTACATTTTTAAATGTTCATTTTTTACTTTAATTAATTAGGATAACTTCTTTTAACATTGCACTTTGTTTTAATACACATTCTTCTTTATTAGGATAATCTTTGTAACTTTTGTTGTTTGAAATCATATCAATTTGATCTTGACAAACTTCTTTTTCAAAAAGAAACATTTTTATATCTGTACGTTCAAAATCAGAAATATTATGATAATAGAAGTTTGTCTCCTTAGAAAAGTGTTCATTTTTACAGCAATGACATCCAAAATTATTTAATTCCATTTTCTCAATTGATTTTATGAAAATAACTCTCCAAATTTTAATATTCATAATTTAATTCATTTTTCTGTATGAAAGCCAACGTTTCAACGACAGAATCAGTCGCGGCTTGGCGATCGAATTTTCTCTACTAAGATAAAACGAAAATAGGAAAAAGAAATGAACAATTAACCGAAAACCAGCCATTGCTTTTGATGTATGTTGGCGGTTGCACTTAATTCTGGACTATTTTTAATCAAAAACAATATTAATTTCTTTTTAATGTAAAATGACCTTTTATAGGAGGTAAATCTTTTGAAAGTTGGATAATATACCAATAATCTGAAGAAGGAAGTTGTTTTCCATTGTAGAAACCGTTCCAATATTTTGAATTATTTTTAAAATCAAACAAAATTTTCCCAAACTTATCAAATATTTGAATAGTTGCTTCTGGATATTCTTCTATACCTTGAATCAAAAATTCATCATTAAAACCATCATGATTGGGCGTGATAAATCTTGGAATAATTAAAAGAAATATCTCTTTAAAATCGATGTCACAACCGTTGATTTCTTTGACTGTAAAGGTTTTCAATCCACCTTTTAAATTATAAAATTCTGGAGAAAGTTGATAATTTTGTTGATTGACAGAATATTCATACTGCCCGTTTTCTTCGGTTATGATGGTTGCTTTGTTGTAATCTATGAGCACTTCTTTTATTTTAGGAGCTTTTATTTGAGTAACCGTAAACGTTTTTACATTGGAGCAATTTGTTATCATATTGGTAAGTTTTAACGTGTAAATTCCTGGGTTAACAATTCGAATAATTTGTGTAATTTGTCCAGTACTCCACTCATATTTAACACCCGTTAATTGCGCATCCAAATCAACAAAACCATTTTCACAAAGTGAAACCATTTCATCAAAAGTGACAGGAAGACTATTGATCGTAGCTAAGATAGGGACTCTAATTCTGTTAGAACAACCATTATTAAAAGCTTCAACAAAATAAGTTTTGGTTGATGTAATTAAAGATGTAGTAAAATTATTACCGGTTCCTAAAATAGTAGTTGATAAAGCATTATCGTACCAATTAATGGTTCCGAAAGTTGAGCTAGCCGATAAATTAACCTTTCCAAATCCGCAATTTGAACCATCAACAACAGTTGTAATTGTAGGTATTTGATGGATGACAGCAGTAATTGGAGTTCTTGTTCCTGAAGTACAACTCAATTCAAAAGCATCTACATAAAAAGTGGTAGTAACAGTCAAATTTGGTGAAAATGAAGTGCCTATATTGATAGGAGCTCCACCAGTTGTATTTTCATACCAGTAAACATTTCCAGTGTTTGAAGTAGCTAATAATGTAACAATTCCAGCTTCACATCGACTATTTGGAGTAGTAGATGCAATTGTAGGAATGGTTATTTGTGTACTTGCTGATATTTTTAAAACTGAATCTCCTGGCATTCCACCATATTCCACTAAATATCCTTTGGGTTGGTAATCTCCGCTAGGATCTCCAGTATTTGTTAAATCATTCCAAGATCCTGTAATCCCAACAGCAGTAATATGAGCATAATCTTCATTTGCATCTAAGTATTGATTGGGTTCACCTGTATTCCAAAAAGCAAAAGTTGGTGAACTTCCATTTGAAAAGCCATTCCAAAAAACGGTTCCATTTTCTGGTTCTGGACCGGTTACCCATTTCCAAGTTCCTTCAGTTTCTGCATCACTACCGCCAATCCACCCCGCACCCGTTGTTTGTTTTCCTACTAAATTGGCTTCTTCTAAAGAGAGTAAGGTTGCTAAATATCCTTTTAAACCGAAATAATTTCTGGCTTCTGCAGCAGCTTTGGCTGCTGTCCATGTAATTCCAAGGGCTGGAACATATTCGTAATAATGACCTGTTAAAGGAAGATAATTGGCTGACCCAACTGTAATTGAAAAATTTCTTTTTCCAGTTGGATTATCTGAATTATTGTAATAAACTACCTTTTTTATCGCTGCAATAAATTCAGTATAAAGTGCCGTACTACTTATAGCTTCAAGTTTTAATTTTCCATCATCAGCATTCCAAGAACTTGAAATAGTTGGATGACTTCCTTGTAGTTGTAGCTCATCAGTTGTTCTATTATATCCTGTTGAAATTTGAATATAAATTGCTGTTGTGTTTGTATCATCAATATCAATAATAGTAACATCGTCTACAATAGGTTGATAAGCTCGTGGACAATACAATTTATCTCCAGTTGTAGTAATCTCAGGTGGAGCATTTAAAACTTGAGCAAAAGTCAAATTACTAAAAGCAAAAATCAATAAGCTGATAAAATAAGGGATTTTAATCATCCTGTAAAATTAGGAAAGATTTCTACTTTGAATGGACATACTGACTTAAATAATGTGTGAATTCACTTCAATTTACCTATACAAAAACTATACATCTATAATTATTAGGTATTTTTTCTGATACAAAAGCAACAATTACTTCTGATAAATAACTATACAAATTTTCGGGTTTTTGTTTTTAGTTATTCTCTATTAATCAAAATGGTTTTTTATATTTGTTTGAAGAAACTCCAAAACTAAGTTTGGTAAAAAATATGATGCTACTTAAAAAATATTCTTTATTATTAATCTCTTTCATTTTTTTGTCTGGAAATGTAATTTCCCAAGAATTACCTCCAATTGAAAAATATACACCAGAATCTTATGTTGGAGGCAATCAAAACTGGAGCATTTCTCAAGCATCCAATAAATATATTTATGTAGCCAACAATGAAGGACTATTAGAATTTAATGGTGCAGAATGGAATATTTACCCATCTCCAAATAAAACCATTGTAAGATCTGTAAATGTTATTGGTTCTAAAATTTATACTGGAAGTTATATGGAATTTGGCTTTTGGGAACGCAACAATAAAGGGTTTTTAGAATATACCTCATTAAGCGAAAGCATCAAAGAAAAGCTTCAAGATGATGAACAATTTTGGAAAATAATTAATTTCGAAGAATGGATTGTTTTTCAATCACTTAATAACATTTATTTATACAATACTCTCCAAAATAAATTTAGTATTCTTCATTATGACGATATACTTACAAAAGTTTTTCTTACTAGCAAATCAGTTTATTTCCACGTAGTTAATCAAGGTATATTTAAAATTACTGAAGGAAAACCAGCACTCATCATTAAAGCTGAATTATTTAACAATGATTGGGTTACTAATATTTTTGATAATGAAAACGACTTGCTAATCATCACTCAAAAAAATGGATTTTATAAGTACTCCAATCAATCTTTTTCAAAATGGAAAAATGATTCTGATGCCTTATTAACTGCTACGAGCGTTTATAGCTGTATTCAATTAACAGACAAATCCATAATTATAGGAACAATTTCAAAAGGGATTATCCATTTACAACAAAATGGGAAGGTTTCTAATCAATTCAATCAAAATAACGGACTAAGCAATAATACTGTTTTATCGTTGTTTGAAGATGATGATCAAAATATTTGGGCTGGATTAGATAATGGTATCAATTGCATCAATATTAAATCGCCTATTCACATTTATGATGATGATAAAGGAGATTTAGGAACGATTTATACTTCTATGGTTTTCAATGATTTATTATATATCGGCACAAATCAAGGACTTTTTTATAAAAAACTAAACCAATTTGATAATTTTAAATTTATTCAAGGCACCAAAGGTCAAGTTTGGAGCTTGTTTAAAGTTGGTAATACTTTATTATGTGGACATGATGCTGGAACTTTTGTAATAGAAAACTCAACTGCTTCACAGATTTCTTCGATTCCAGGAACGTGGACTTTTCGAAAAATTCCAAATAAAGCTGATTTAATTTTACAAGGACATTATACTGGATTAAGTGTTTTACATAAATTTAACGGTCGTTGGCAACTTAGAAATAAGATTAAAGGATTTGACACCTCTTCACGATTTATAGAAATTGATCAACAAAATAATATATGGGTAAATCATGAATATAAAGGTCTTTACAAATTATCAATTGATAAAAATTATGAAAAAATTACCAAAATTTTTATTGAAACATCTGCGCCAAAAGGGAAAAATTCCAGCATAATACTTTACAAAAACAGGTTGCTTTATTCTTATAAAGAAGGTATATTTTTCTATGATTTAAATACTAAAACATTTAAAAAAGAGGAATTATTAAGCAAAATAATTGAAGATGAAATCTATACTTCTGGAAAATTAATTGTCGATGAAACTGATAAACTCTGGCTCTTTTCTAAAAAAAATATTTTTTATGTAACTGCTGGTCAATTTTCAAACACTCCAATAATTCAAAAGATTCCAATACCGTTATCTCTTAGGAAAGCAATGATTGGTTATGAAAATATTGCACTTTTAAATGATAACAACTACTTACTAGGTAAAGTAGATGGATTTATTACGTTGGATTTATCAAAAATAAAAGAAAAAAAATATTCAATCCACCTAAATTCTATTCATTTAAAAAACCTTGATACCTTGCCTAAAACAATTAATCTATTTGAAAAGGGTAATTATAAATATGTAGAAAATTCATTTGAGTTTAGTTTTAGTGTTCCAGAATACGAAAAACATTTAATAATTGACTATCAATATCAATTAGAAGGATTTCACAACCATTGGATACATTTAGAGAACATTAATAAAGTAAATCTTGATAATTTACCGTATGGTGAGTACCTATTTAAAGTTAGAGCTAAGGTAGGAAATAGTCTTACTCTAAATGAAGCTATTTATCCATTTAAAATAAATAAACCTTGGTATTTATCCAATGTAGCTTGGTTTATTTATTTGCTTTTTGCTTTTTTAATTACAATTGTTATTCACAAATCGTACAAAAAATATTACAATTCTAAACTTGCTGCAGATATTATTAAAAGGAGAAAAGAAATGGAATTAAGTTTATTAGAGAATAAACAGCAAATAACTCAAGTTAAAAATGAACAACTTAAACTAGACATTGAG
>CAMTWE010000223.1:0-2048 GCA_947085395.1 uncultured Bacteroidota bacterium
CCATAACCTTGAAGATGTTTCTTTTTTAACTGATTTTTAAACGGATAATTATCAGCCGTTCCCTCAAAAATATGCGCTGTCGGAATCATAATATCTCCTTTTCCGCCTTCTAAAATACCAGCTTTTCCCATAATAGAAACAGACTCAACATTTAAATATTGGGTTTTTTTATCTAGGGTATAATAGGGTTTCAATAGCTCATCCATGGTTTCAAAAGCTTGTTCGCCAAAAGCATAATCCATTACAATTAGCACTGGTTTTTCTTTTTCTGTATCGCTAATATTGAGCGTGTATTTTGTTTTAGAAAAATCAATTTTAGCAGTATCGATAATTTGCACATCAATTTGAGTACCAGATGGTTCTTTAATAAACATCAAGCCATTTTGGGCTGCAAATTTTTGTACCTTTTTGCGCATGGCATCATTTTCTGAAGCGCTAAGTTTTAGAAATAAATCTATTTCGTCATTTTTATTAATTTCCTCATTTAATACAATAGGCGCATAAATAGAGTTCATAACACTGTGCATATTGGCGCTGATGATGTGAATTGGACGGTTTAACAACTCATGTTCATCTAATATTTTTTTGATGTTATTGGCCCAAATTTCACCGTAAATATGATGCCCAATTTCTTCTCGTAAAATGGTACTGAAATTAATAGAGCGTTTTTCATTGTGAACTACTTCTCTCATGGCTAAATATCCCAACCAATAAATGATGTGAAAAAACCTATCTGGATAATTTGATCTATAAAATGTTTGATATGCATCTAAGGTTTCTTCATAAGTGCGCCCTAAAATACTAGCAATATGAGCCATCGTAATTTCACGCTCATTTGGTGTAAGTTTTTTATTGTTGATTACAATATCTTCCAATAAATTCCATTCTCTAATGTTTTCTTTTCCATCAGATGATGTTACTTTTTGCATTATTTTATGCGATTCTATAAACAAAAAAGTGAGATGCGTTAAGATATCATAGATATCAGAACGACCTCTAGTAATTTCAATATTCATTTGATTTTTATCGATGCGATAACAATTTCTGCGTCGTTTGGGTGGAATCATCACCTTAAAATTGGATTTTGAAAAACCTTCATCGGCGGTTAAATTAACAAATTGACACTCTTCAATTCCATCTGGTAAACGCTCTAAAACGTATATCAATCCGTTTAATTCTACTTTTTCTTCGGCTATAGATCCATAAATTTCTGGTCGGAGTAGTAGCAATGATTCGCGCAATGAATCACCAGAAATTCCCATCGGTTTATAAAAACCGCGCGAAAATAAGTGACGCATTGTGATGTACATTTTTTCTATGGCTGCTGAGGATTCTTGAGCTCTAGACCTTCCTTTATTTTTCATTCGTTTTAATTTTTATTAGTTACTAAAATACGACCTTTTGTTCTTTAATTTGGAGGATATTGTGCGTTTTCTTTAACTGTTTTTACAAACTTTTCTAGGAGCGCTTTCATTTTCAATTCTAAATCGGCAGATTTCCATTCTTTATTATCCATAAAAGTAATGATAAAAACATAATTACAAGACAATCCGTCATAAAGTGTTTGTTTGTTTTTTCGATAAACTTCGCGCATTTGACGTTTAATTCTGTTGCGATGAACGGCTTTTTTAACCAATCTTTTGGGTACAGCAATAGCTACTTGAGCAGGATTTATACTGTTAAGTTCGGTTTTTAAATAAAGTAATCGGAAGGGGAATATTTTGAATTGTTTTCCTTCGGAAAATAATTGCTCGATTAAAATTTTACTAACAAGTCTTTCTTCCTTTGTAAACGTTTGTGACATATTATATGCAAAACTACATTATTAATAGGATTTACAATCTGTTTTAATTTAAAAAAATCCTGCTAACAGGATTTTATAATATTTTACCCCAACAGCTAATTTCTATTTTTTTAAAGATCTCATATAATGTACTGTTAGCCAAATATCTTCATCAGACAATTTTTTTGCATATCCGGGCATATCTGCTCTACCTACTTTGGTTTTGTAAAATAATTCGCCATCGGTTTGTGTGTGGAAAGTAGCA
>CAMTWE010000224.1:0-21411 GCA_947085395.1 uncultured Bacteroidota bacterium
GCTTGTTCATAAATTGATTTTTCTAAAAGATGAATATCGTTGGTAAGTTTTTTAGAGAGTTCTTTTAAAAAATCAGTATCAATTTTGATGCCTTCAAACTCCATAGAAGCCAAGACTTTGATGAGCGGAATTTCAATTTCCTGGAAGAGTTTTGTCAGCTTATTTTTAGCTAATTCTTTCTCAAAATATTGTTTTAACTGAAAAGTAATATCGGCATCTTCAACGGCGTATTCGGTAATTTTTTCCAGTTCAACTAAACGCATTGTTTGTTGATTTTTACCTTTTTTACCAATTAATTCTTCAATTGGAATGGGCTGATAATTCAAATACGTTTCTGCCAATAAATTCATATTATGACGCATATCTGGGTTTATAAGGTAATGCGCAATCATGGTATCAAACAGCGGTCCTTTAAGTTCAATGCCGTATTTCATCAAAATTTTTAAATCAAATTTCAGATTTTGAGCTACTTTTTCAATGGTTTCACTTTCAAAAAATGGTCTAAATTCTTCTAATAATTGATGGGTTTCTGCTTGATTTTCTGGTAAAGGCACAAAATATCCTTTCCCTTTTTCATAGGAAAATGAAATTCCAACAAGGTTTGCTTCAAAAGTATCTAAACTGGTAGTTTCGGTATCAAAACAAACCGATTTTTGCTGTAATAAATAATGAATCAGTAGTTTACGAGCAATTGGTGTATTGGTAAGTTGATAAAAATGTTCGGTATTGCTAATATTTTTAAAGCCAGAATTGTTTGTTTCAGGTGAATTTTCTGCAGGTTGAACTGCAAATAAATCGAATTGATGATTTTCTATTGCGGCAGGTTTTGAAACAATATTTTGAGTTGCAGTAAAATTTTCTGTTTGTTTATTATTTTCGATATGAATACCGCGTTCTTTAAAAAATCGCATAAAACTATCGGCCATTTGTCTGAATTCTAACTCTTGAAAAAGTGCTGTGGTTTTCTCAAAATCGGGTTGTGAAAGTTCAAAATCTGTTTCGTTAAATTCAATCGGACAATCAGTAATAATGGTGGCTAATTTTTTGGAGAGGATTCCCAATTCTTTGTTAGCTTCAATATTTTCTTTGAGTTTTCCGCTTAGTTGATGCGTGTTTGCCAATAAATTTTCTAAACTTCCGTATTCTTTGATAAATTTTTTGGCTGTTTTTTCACCAACTCCAGGCAGTCCAGGGAAATTATCGGCAGTATCGCCCATCATTCCTAATAAATCAATCACTTGTTCTGGAAAATCAACTTCAAATTTTTCTTTTATTTCAGATACACCCCAAATTTCGATGCCATTTCCCATACGAGATGGTTTGTACATAAAAATATTTTCTGATACCAATTGCGCAAAATCTTTATCGGGCGTTACCATAAAAACTTGATAACCAACTTTTTCTGCTTGTTTTGCCAGTGTTCCAATTAAATCATCCGCTTCAAATCCGCTTTTTTCAATAATCGGAATGTGCATCGCTTTTAGCAATTGATGAATAAATGGAATGGCGATTTTAATAGCTTCGGGCGTCTCGTTTCTATTTGCTTTGTATGCAGGGAAAATATCGTTTCGCATATCAGAGCCACCTTTATCAAAAGCAACGGCCAAATGATCTGGATTTTCACGTTTTATCACATCAACTAAAGAATTCATAAAACCCAAAATGGCAGAAGTGTCTAATCCTTTAGAATTTATCCTCGGATTTTTGATAAAAGCGTAATATCCTCTAAAAATTAAAGCATAAGCATCGAGTAGGAATAATTTTTTCTGTGGCATGGCAATATTTATGTTGATTTTCAAAAGTACGAATTGAAAACTAATTTGATGGCGTTTAAAAGAAATTCTAAAAGATTAATATCTATTTATGTTTTATATATTAAAATTGTATATTTGAATATCATTTTGATAAATTATGACCAAATTTGGAGAATTAATAGGGGTTGAAACACCTATTTTAATCAATTTTTATAAAGCAGATAAAAGTGCTGAGGTTTTAAAAACACTGAAAGAAGTTTCTGTGATGATGGGTGATTGCGCAAAAATTGTTAAAATTGATATGGCAAAAAATGAATTATTAGCCGATGCGCTTAAAATTAAAGGGAGCAATACCTATGTAATTTATAAAGAAGGCGAAATGAAATGGAGACAAACCGGCGAAATTACTGCTGAAGTTTTGGCGCATACATTGCAACAATTTATGTAATCTTTTCAAAAGCAAAACCTAAATTGGAATAATATGTTAAGATTTTTGGCAAACAATAATGTAATTTTTCAATAGATTTTTGATGGTCATGAAATACAATGACACTTCCATTTTGTGTATTGTTAATGACATTTTTTAATACTTTTTCTGGGCTGATAGAAAGGTCAAAATCACCACTTAAAACATCCCACATTATTATTTTAAATCCGTTTTCTTGTAACTTTTTGATTTGTGAAAATTTAATTTTTCCGTAAGGCGGACGAAATAATTTTGAATTTTGAATTTTGAATTTTGAATTTTCATCAAAATATTTTTCTGAATCTTCAATGTTTTTAAGATACCTAGAAGTGGTGGTTTTCCATCCGTTTAAATGATTAAAAGTGTGATTTCCAACAGCATGGCCATCATTTATAATTTGTTTAAAAATTTCTGGATATTTTTTTACATTCTCACCTACACAAAAAAAAGTGGCTTTTGCATTTATTTTTTTTAACTCAGCTAAAATAAACTGCGTGATTTCTGGCGTGGGGCCATCATCAAAAGTAAGGTATATTTTCTTTTCTAAATTAGAAAAACTCCAAACTAAATCTTTAAAAATAGTTTTGATTAAGTTTGGAGTTTTGACTAAATACAAGTTCATTTTAAAAAATATTATTCCAATATGTTTTTAAACAATTGTATATGAGAATTAAAGTTATCCTTCATTTTTTGGGCATTTTTCTCATCATATTTGGTAGTTACATCCACCATATTTTTATACATCAAAACATTGGTTTCAATTTCATCAAATATTTTATTAATTAAACTTTCGTCAAAACGGCTGTAATAAAGCAAGTTTTCTTGAAATTTACTGGCTAATAAATTGGCTAATTTTCTTGCTTTTTCTGGTTTGCCAATCATATAGTAAGATTCTACATAACCCAAAACCATTCCGTAATGTCCGTAACTTTCTACGGGCAATTTTTCTATAGATAAATCTAAAATTTGTTCGGCTTTTTTAAATTGATTTTCTTGAATCAGAACATCGGCTAAACGAATTAAATTATTGCGCAATGTTACGCCGTTTTTGCGCGTTTCAATATCTATATATATTGTAGGGCTAGCCATTAAATCCCAATCCCATTTCATCATTTTTAGGTATAAGGTTTCGCTATCAATAAGACCCATATCAAAAGCAGTTTTATCTTTATTGTTAGTTTTTATGGGTACAAATTTATAGGCAGTTCCGTCTAATTGTAAATAATCTTTTAGCCAAATATATTCTTCATCATCATGGCTTCCACCGGTAAAATAAATAGGATGTTTCCAGTTATTATGTGCTAAAATATCCAACATCAAAATTCTATTTTTTGAAATTCCATTTTCATCAATATCAATATCAATATAAGGAACAATAGAATCTGCATATTTTAACGGCACAATATTGTTTTTTAAAACAGCTTCTTTATCAATAAATAATCTTATTTTATTGGTTGGATAGGTTTTTTCTTTGTGTCCGCTTTGGGTTTCAACATAAGTTTGTTCATCACTAGAAGCAATCCATTTCATAAAATCTTTGATATCAATTCTATTTTCAAATCTTGGCACATGATAAGCAACTTCTAAAGAACCTTGTTTATAATGGTCGTGGGTTAAAATACCAGGAATTGGATCGGCAATATAGGTTTTGCGTTTCATTTGGTCTATATACCAATCGGTATTAAATAAACTGGTATTAATTAGTTTAAGGTCTGTTCTATAATTTTCTATTTCTTGTAAATACCACAAAGGAAAAGTGTCATTATCACCAATGGTAAACATAATGGCATTTTCATCGCAAGAATCGAGGTAAGATTTAGCAATAAAATTGGTGGTAAATCTGCCAGATCTGTCATGGTCATCCCAGTTTTCATAAGCCATAACTGCAGGAACCGCAATTAAAGAAAGTGTTATAACGCTTATTGCAAGTGCTTTATGTTTGAAATAATTTCTGATATAATCAAACAGTGCTAAAACACCAATTCCAATCCAAATGGCAAAAATATAGAAAGAACCCACATAAGCATAATCGCGTTCACGTGGCTCAAATGGTTTTGGATTGGTGTAAAAAACGATGGCTAAACCAGTAAATACAAAAAACAACAATAAAGGATAAAAATTGTTTTTATCTCTTTTTAACTGATAAAAAACACCCAACAACCCCAATAAAAATGGTAAGAAATAATAAGTATTTCTTCCTTTGTTATTGGCAATATCACTTGGTAAATTGGTTTGTGGTCCTAGTCTAAATTCATCAATAAAATTAATGCCGCTAAGCCAATTGCCATTTTGGATGTCTAAATATCCTTGTTCATCATTTTGTTTTCCTACAAAATTCCACATAAAATACCTGGCATACATATAACCAAATTGATAGTTGATCATAAAATAAATATTTTCGCCAAAAGTAGGTCTTCGTTCTGTTTTAGAATCGATTCCGGCAATAGCTTTGTAGTTTCTTGTAGCCGCCGGATTTACCATTCTTGGAATAAAACCTTTGTGTTTACTGCTATAATTTGGTATTGCTTTTTTGTAATTGTTTACAATTACATATTTCCCTGCTTTTTTATCTTTTTCATATTTAGGTTTATCATCCACATAAGGTTCATTTTCATCTAATTCTCTTTCAAATGAAACCGAATAATAAGTATCATAAAAAACATTGGCACTGCCATATTGTTCTCTGTTATAATAGGCCAAAAGTTCTCTGGCACTTGATGGGTTGTTTTCATTGATGGTTGTATTGGCATAAGCTCTAATGGGCAACATTAACCAGGATGAAAAACCAATCATCACAAAAAGAATAGACAAAAGGATGGTATTTGTTAATACTTTACCATTTTTTCGAGTATATTTTAATCCGAAATAAAAAGCAGCAATTAAGACAATAGCTGCAATAATACTTCCAGAATTAAAAGGCAAACCAACAGTGTTTATAAAAAACAATTCTGAGGCACTAAAGAATTTTAAGGTAAAAGGAAATAAGAATTTGAAAACGAATATTAGCACTATTACTGCAATAATATTGGCGATGATAAATTTAAAATAGGAATCAATTGTATGTTTTTTTAATAAAAATAAAAATACAATTGCCGGAATTACCAATAAGGATAAAATGTGAACACCAAATGACAATCCAACTACAAAACTGATAAGTAACAACCATTTATTCCCTCGTGGGTTGTCAATTTCATCAACCCAACGCAATCCGAGCCAAAAAAGTAAAGCCATTAAAAAAGAAGACATGGCATAAACTTCGGCTTCAACAGCACTATACCAAAAACTATCAGTAAAAGTATACGCTAAAGCGCCAACTAAACCACTTCCTAAAATAATAATTCCATTTTCTTTAGTGATTTCTGTTGATGAAATCATTTTTTTAGCAAAATAGGTAATGGTCCAAAATAGGAAAAGAATGGTAAAAGCACTTGCTAAAGCCGACATAAAATTTACTACCAAAGCAAGTTGTGTAACATCAGTGGTAAACAATCCAAAAAATGCACCTAACATTTGGTAGAGTGGCGCACCTGGAGGATGCCCAACTTGTAATTTTACAGAGGTAGAAATATATTCACCACAATCCCAAAAACTAACAGTGGGTTCTAATGTTAAGGTATAAGTAATGAGTGCAATAGCAAAAACTACCCACCCTAAAATAATATTCCATTTGTTGTAATTAAATGATGTCATAAGTGTTGTTGTATAATTCTGAGTGCGAATTTAGTAAATATAGCTGAATAAATTAAAGTGATTCAATAGCAGCGTATTTAAAAAAACTCTAGAAAAATTTTAAATTATATTTGCCGGTACAAAAACTTTGATATAAATTTGCAGTCGATTTTGACCTATGGTGTAACGGTAGCACTTCGGTTTTTGGTACCGCCTGTCTAGGTTCGAATCCTGGTAGGTCAACAAAATCAAGAAAAAAGCCCCTTTTTTGGGGCTTTTTTTATTTTATCAATTTAAAAGTAATTACAGGTTTTAATGCCCTATTAGCAATATCTTCGCCAATGCTTCCGTTAAAAAGATGCGCCAAACCTCTTCTGCCGTGTGTGTTTAATGCAATCATATCGGCACCAATATCATTGGCAAAATTTAAAATTCCTTTTTCAACAGTGATATCATTGTAAATATTTAAGGTGTGATTTCCAATATCAAATTCATTTACAAATGCTCTAATTAATTCACTAGACTTTTTAGTAGTTTCAAAATTATGAATGGTGTTTACTTTTAACAGGTGTAAATTGGCATCAAAAAAAGCGGCAAAATCAATAATTTTCTGAAAAGTATTTCTATTTTCTATTTTAAAATTACTTGCAAAAACGATGTCGTCAATTTTAAAATCATCTGGAGCTTCTTTTATTACCAGAACAGGTACATCAGACCTGCGTACTACTTTCTCGGTATTAGATCCAATTAAAATTTCTTCAATACCAGAAACGCCTTTAGAGCCCATTACAATTAAATCAATGTTTTGTTTTTCAGATTCTTCAAGAATGCCTTCAAATGCTTTGTTAAATTGTACAATTTCAATCACATTTATACCAGCAAAAAAATGTTGTTTTTTAAAACGAACAAATTTTTCATGAGCTCTTTTAACAAATAACATAGAGGTAGGAGCATTAGAACTTCCTCCAAAATTACCAGAATCAATAATCCCAGAAGGTAATTCTAACATATGTAACAAATAAATGTCACTATTGGTAAGTTTAGCAATTCTTGCGGCAACTTTTGCGGCAACTTTTGCTTGCTTCGAAAAATCTACGGGTACTAAAATTCTTTTCATATATATTTGATTTGAATGCTAATAAAAGATAAATGTAATAAATATTTTGTAATATAAGGATGTACATTTTTGATTTTATAAAAATATTGGTATATTTGCCTCGAAATTTAGGGAACTAAAAATCGGGAGGGGACAAGAGTCCCCTCTTCTTATACTATGAATAAACAAGTAATAAATCAATTAGTTAGTGAGGCGTTAAGTGAAAATAATTCCTTATTTTTGATAGATATTTCACTTCACCAAGACAATAAAATTATTGTTCAAATAGATGGAGACCATGGAGTCCCATTAAAAGAGTGTATTCGTATAAGTAGATTTATTGAAAATAATTTAGATAAAGAGGTCGAAGATTATGCACTAGAAGTTACTACTCCAGATATTGCAGATCCTATAAAAGACATCAGACAGTATAAAAAAAACCTTCAAAGAACACTATTAGTTACCCTAAAAGACAAACAAAAAGCTGAAGGTATTTTAACACAAATAGCTGAAAATGCCATTTGGTTAGAAAGTAAAGTTAGAGAACCAAAACCAATTGGGAAAGGTAAAATAACCGTGATAAAAAATATCGAAATCCCCTTTTCAACCATAGAAAAGGCAATTGTTAAAATAATATTCTAATAAATAAACTATATGGAAAATATAGAATTAATTGAATCATTTTCTGAGTTTAAAGATGATAAAAGTATTGACAGAGTTACCTTAATGGCAATTTTGCAAGAAGTATTTGGAGCTGCTCTTAAAAGAAAATTTGGTAGTGATGATAATTTTGACATTATTATCAATCCAGATAAAGGAGATTTAGAAATATGGAGAAACAGAATTGTGGTTGCTGATGGCGAAGTTGAAGATCCAAATGCGGAAATTGAACTTACCGAAGCCCGTAAAATTGAACCAGATTTTGAAGTTGGCGAAGAAGTATCTGAAGAATTTAAATTGATAAATTTAGGAAGACGCTCTATTTTGGCGCTCCGTCAAAATTTAATTTCGAAAATCCATGAGCACGACAGTTCTAACACCTATAAAAAGTTCAAAGATTTAGAAGGCGAATTATATACTGCAGAGGTTCATCACGTTCGTCACAATGCTGTTATTTTAGTAGATGATGATGCCAATGAAATTATCCTCCCAAAAAGTGAACAAATCCGTTCTGATTATTTTAGAAAAGGAGATACCGTAAAAGGAATTATCAAATCTGTAGAATTGAAAGGCAATAAACCTATGATTATTTTATCTAGAACTGCCGATGATTTCTTACGTCAATTATTTGAACAAGAAATTCCAGAAATTGCCGATGGATTAATTACCATTGAAAGAGTTGCACGTATTCCTGGCGAAAAAGCCAAAATTGCAGTAGATTCTTATGATGATAGAATTGACCCAGTGGGCGCTTGTGTTGGTATGAAAGGTTCTAGAATACACGGTATTGTGCGTGAGTTAGGAAATGAAAATATAGATGTTGTAAACTATACCAAAAACGACCAAATGTTTATTGCACGCGCTTTAAGTCCGGCTCGTTTAGAATCAATGAAAATTACCCTTTTTGCTTATGAAAAACCAGATGGAATGAAAGGAAAAGTAGAAGTTTTCCTAAAACCAGAAGAAGTATCAAAAGCCATTGGAAAAGGTGGTGTAAATATCAGATTGGCATCACAACTTACCGGTTATGAAATAGAAGTAAAACGCGAAAATGTAGAAGTTGATGATGTTGAATTAATTGAATTTTCTGATGAAATTGAAGATTGGATTATCCAAGAATTTGTGAAAATTGGCTTAGATACCGCTTTAAGTGTAATTGAACAAAAAGTAGAAGATTTAGTGAAACGTACCGATTTAGAAGAAGAAACAATTATAGAAGTTCAAAGAATATTAAAAGCAGAATTTGATAAATAAATTATTTCAAATTCATTGGCTAAATTGATAATATATGGCTGAAAACATTAGATTAAATCAAGTTATTAGAGAGCTGAACATTTCGTTAGAAAGAGCAGTAGAATTTTTAGCATCCAAAGGGATAGAGGTTGAGGCACGCCCAACAACCAAAATATCTGGCGATGTCTATGATGTTTTACTAGACGGATTTAAAGCAGATCGAAAAAACAAAAAAGCTTCTGAAGAAATAAGCGAGGAAAAACGCAAAGAAAAAGAAGAAATGCGTGAAGCAATCGAAAAAAAGAGAGAGCATGAACGCGAAGAAGAAGAAGCTAAACACGATGTTGTTAAAGCCAAAGCAGATAAACTTGAAATTAAATCAGTTGGTAAAATTGATTTAGACCCGCCAAAAGCGCCTGTTCCTGTAAAAGAAACGCCAAAGGTAGTTCAAGAAATTATTGAAGTTCCTGAAGAAAAAATAATAGTACCGCAAGAGAAAATAATAGTTCCTGAAGAAAAAGTAATAGTACCGCAAGAAAAAGTTCCTGCAACAGTAATTGCGATACCTGAAGAACCAAAAAAACCGGTTTTTGAAAAAAAACCATTGCAAACTATAGAGCCAAGAACAAAACCATTGGTGATAAAAAAGAGAGATTTAGTTAAAAAGGAAATTATAAGAGAACCTTATAAATCAGATTTTACTAAGAAAAAGGAAGTTATCAAAGCAGTTGATGTTGTTGCAGATGAACTAGAAGAAGTATTTGTAACTACCAATTATACAAAATTACAAGGTGTTAAAAGTACGGGTAAAACTATCGATTTAAAACAATTTGAAAAACCAAAAAAGAAAAAATCTTTACAGCCCGAGAAAAAAACTACCAAGGATAATATTAAAACTATTATCAAAAATGACACCTCAGAAGATAGTCAAATAAAACGCAAAAGAATTAAAAAATCGGTTTCTGTAGATGTAAAAACAGTTGGAAAACAAATTGTTTCAAAACCTGGAAAACCTATTAAACGTCCTATCTTAAAAACAGAACCATCAGAGGTTGATGTTCAAAAACAAATTAGAGAAACACTAGAAAAACTGCAAGGAAAATCTGGTAAATCTAAAGGATCTAAATACAGACGTGATAAAAGAGATCAACACCGTCAGCAATTTGATAAAGATGTTGAACAACAAGCAGCAGATAGTAAAATCTTAAAAATTACAGAATTTGTTACCGTTAATGAAATTGCATCGTTAATGAATATACCGGTAACACAAATTATTTCTGCCTGTATGTCACTCGGTTTAATGGTAACTATGAATCAGCGTTTAGATGCAGAAACACTTACCATTGTTGCAGATGAATTTGGTTTCCAAGTAAATTTTGTAACCGAAAATGTAGATGATATCGTATTAGATACCGAAGATAAACCAGAAGATTTAATCACACGTGCACCAATTGTTACTGTAATGGGACACGTAGATCATGGTAAAACTTCATTATTAGATTATATTAGAAAAGCCAATGTAATAACCGGTGAATCTGGTGGAATTACACAACACATTGGTTCTTATAGTGTTAAGTTGTCTAGCGGGCAACGAATCGCATTTTTAGACACACCTGGTCACGAAGCGTTTACCGCTATGCGTGCTCGTGGTGCGCAATTAACAGATATCGTAATTATTGTTGTAGCAGCAGATGATGCCATTATGCCACAAACAAAAGAAGCCATCAGCCATGCGCAAGCAGCCGGAGTTCCTATTGTTTTTGCCATCAATAAAATGGATAAACCAACCGCAAATCCAGAGAAAATTAAAGAAGGATTAGCACAAATGAATTTATTAGTAGAAGATTGGGGCGGTAAAATCCAATCACAAGAAATATCTGCTAAAACCGGACAAGGAATTACTGATTTGTTAGAAAAAGTATTGCTAGAGGCAGAAATATTAGACCTTAAAGCAAATCCGAAGAAAAACGCAACCGGAACAGTGGTGGAAGCGCAGTTAGATAAAGGAAGAGGATATGTAGCAACTATTTTAGTACAATCTGGAACCTTGAAAATTGGTGATTATATTTTAGCCGGAAAACAAAGTGGTAAAGTTAAAGCGATGTATGATGAAAAAGGTGAAAATGTAACTACTGCCGGACCATCAACACCTGTTTCAATTTTAGGATTGGACGGCGCACCACAAGCTGGAGATAAATTTTACATGTTTGATGATGAACGTGAAGCAAGACAAATTGCTGCAAAACGCACCCAATTAATTAGAGAACAATCATTAAGAACTCAGAAACACATCACATTAGATGAAATTGGAAGACGTATTGCGTTGGGCGATTTCAAAGAGCTTAACATCATTGTAAAAGGAGATGTGGATGGTTCTGTAGAAGCATTAACCGATTCTTTCCAAAAATTATCTACACCAGAAATACAAGTAAATATTATTCATAAAGGAGTAGGCGCAATTACAGAATCTGATGTTTTATTAGCTTCTGCCTCAGAAGCAATCATTATCGGATTCAATGTTCGCCCATCTGTAAATGCCAGATCTTTAGCCGATAAAGAAGAAATTGATATCAGAAATTATTCAATTATCTACAATGCAATTAATGATTTACGCGATGCAATGGAAGGTATGTTATCTCCAGAAATTGTAGAAGAAATTGTTGGAAATGTTGAAATTCGAGAGGTTTTCAAAATTTCTAAAGTTGGAAATATTGCAGGTTGTATGGTAACCAAAGGTAAAATTATGAGAAACTCTAAAATTAGAATTATTAGAGATGGCGTAGTTTTACATTCTGGTGAATTACTTGCCTTAAAACGCTTTAAAGATGATGCCAGAGAAGTTACAAAAGGTTTTGATTGTGGTATTCAAATCAAAAATTATAACGAAATAGAAGTTGGAGATATTATAGAAGCATATCAAGAAGTAGCTGTTAAGAAAAAACTTAAAAAATAAATATCAATATTAAAAGGGAATCAAAATGATTCCCTTTTTTTGGCTTTATTTTTAAGGATTAATTTTAGCCCTAACCACCAATGAACCAGGAAATTGTTCCTTAACTTTTAACAAAGATTTATCGGCCTCTAAACGTGTTCTAAAATTGCCAACTTGTACTTTCCATTCGGGCGCTTTGTATGAAATCTCAACTTTCATATCCGGAAAAATAGTCAAAAATTTAGTTCTTACTAAATAAGATTCAGTTTCTAAACCATTATACAGTTGAATTTTAAATCCATCAATTTTCGGATTCAACTTTTGATGCTCTTTTTTTAACTCCATAACCGTCTCAATAGTTTTATCTTGTAAAACCTGAGAATTGGCAATAATTAAGAACATAAACTGAATAAATAAAAAAGAAAAGAGTGATTTTTTAAAGAAAGTTATTTTAAACATTTTGTAATAATTAAATTTTTAATTTAGCAATATAAGTAAAATTGATAAGCATATATTTATTATTGATAGCAAATAAACTATATAACTTATGTTTTCACAAATTAAATATTATTTTTGCTCAGTTTTATCAAAAGATAAAAAAAAGTATTAAATTTCACATGAAAACATCGTGCCAAAATATAATCTATTAAATATGAGAAGTGTCCAGACGCACAATCAAACAAAAAGACTTATTAAAAGTCTTTTATTATTTTTAATTTTTTCTATAACTATTTATGCTCAAAAAGGCGATCCTTTAAAAGGAAAGGAGTTATTTAACGCCAATTGCGCTGCTTGCCACACACTTGATAAAAAATTAGTGGGGCCACCATTGTCAAAAATTGGTGAAAAAAGAGATCAAAAATGGTTAATCAAATGGATTAAAGACAGTCAAGCACTTATTAAAAGTGGCGACAAAGATGCTATAGCCATTTTTGAAGAATACAACAAAATACCCATGTTGGCTTTTCCAAATTTATCAGATCAGGACATTATAGACATGTTGGCATATACTGATGGCGCCCAAGCCGTTGGAGCCGACGGAAAACCTATTGATGAGGCCTACTTAAACGGTAAGAAAACATTTCAAGTTAATTGTGCGGCTTGTCATAAATTAGAAAAAAAATTAATAGGTCCGCCACTTGGTAATATTTCTGATAAGCGCCAAATGCCATGGTTAAAATCTTTTATCAAAGATAGCCAAGCCATGATTAAAGCGGGTGATAAAGATGCTGTTGCTATTTATGAAGAATATCAAAAAGTGTTGATGTTGCCTTTCCCGCAGTTAACCGATAAGGAAATAGAAGATTTAATTCACTATACTACTTTAGGTGATAATGAAGAATCGGTACAATTAAGTGCTGGTTTGGATAATGAAGATTTGGTAATTTATAGACTTTGGATTATAAGATTTGTAATTGCCTTAATTTCGCTCATCTTAATCATCATTATTTTTAGCACCAGAAATTTATTGTTGAAATTTTTAGCCATCGCTACTTTGGTGTTAGGATTAACATATTATGCGTTTAGTTGGTTGTTTCAAGTTGGGGTAGATGATGGATATCAACCCATACAACCCATAATGTTCTCTCATAAAATTCACTCGGGCGATAATAAAATAGATTGTCAATATTGTCACTCATCAGCAAAACACAGTAAAGTTTCTGAAATTCCATCTGTAAATGTTTGTATGAATTGCCATAAAAGTATTTCAGAATACAAAGGAATTCTTTACGATGGTTATGATAAAGCATTCTATGATGGCGAAATTCAAAAATTGTATGATGCTGTTGGTTGGGATAAAGTAAATGCTAAATACAAAGTGAACTTTGATCAAAAACCGATTCACTGGATTAGAGTACACAATTTACCCGATTTTGCCTATTTCAATCACGCGCAACACGTAACTGCCGGAAAAGTTGAATGTAAAACTTGTCATGGTAAAGTAGAAGAAATGCATGAGGTTTCACAATTTGCGCCTTTAACAATGGGATGGTGTGTAGATTGTCATAGAACTACAGAAGTGCCAATGGCTAACAATAAATATTACCAGGAAATTCACAAAGCATTGGCAAAGAAATTGGGTGTAGAAAAAATAACAGTGGCTCAAATGGGCGGACTGGAATGTGGAAAATGTCACTACTAATATTAATAGAAAAAACTACGGATAATGGCTTCAGATAAAAAATATTGGAAAAGTGTTGAAGAACTTAAAGCACACAGTCCATTAATTGAGAAATTAAGAAATGATGAATTTGTTGAAGAAATTCCTATTGATGAGTTTTTAGGAAATAAAGAAAGTTTAGACAATTCATCAACTACCCGTAGAGATTTTCTTAAATATGTTGGATTTACAACTGTTGCAGCTTCCGTTGCAGCTTGTGAAGGGCCGGTTATTAAGTCAATTCCATATATAGTAAAACCTGAACAAATCGTTCCGGGTGTTGCCGATTTTTATGCAACTACCATGGCCGATGGTTATGATTTTGCTTCTATCTTAGTAAAAGTTCGTGAAGGAAGACCCATCAAAATAGAACCCAATAAATTAGCAGGCGGAACCACCAACGCCAGAGTTCAAGCATCCGTTTTATCTTTATATGATAACAATCGTTTAAAAGCACCAAAATCTTATGATAAAACAATTGAATGGAACGAAGTTGATACGCAAATTTTAGCCAAATTAAATGAATTAAAATCACTAGGTAAAGAAATTGTTTTTTTAACAGGCACTTTGGCAAGTCCATCAACAGCACAACTCATTTTAAAATTTAAAGAAAAATTTGGTAATGTTAAACATGTAATTTACGATGCCGTTTCAGAATCTGGAGCCGTTGAAGCATTTGAAACCATGTACGGATTTAGTGCATTGCCAAACTACGATTTTTCAAAAGCAGCAACTGTTGTTTCTTTCGGAGCTGACTTTTTAGGTGATTGGCAAGGTGGCGGTTTTGAAGCCGATTTTGCTAAAACCCGTGTTCCTAAAGAAGGAAAAATGTCAAGACATATCCAGTTTGAAGCAAATTTGACTTTAACGGGAGCTAATGCAGACAAAAGAATTTTAGCCAAACCATCAGAACAAGCTTTTGCACTCATCAATTTATATAATAAATTAACAGGAAATTCACTTCCGTCTAAAAAAACTTCGGTTGATGCCGAGGTTGAAAAAGCTGCAAAACAATTAAAATCAAGCGGAAATAAAGCCGTGGTTATTTGCGGAATCAATGATAAAAATTTACAATTAATTACTTTAGCCATCAATAATTTCCTTAAAAGTGAAGTGATAGATGTTGTGGCTGCCAAAAATATTCGTCAAGGAAAAGAGACCGAGGTTAATAATTTATTAGCCGATATGAATGCCGGAAAAGTGGGTGCATTGTTGATGTATCAAACTAATCCGGTTTATACCATGCCTCAAACTGCTAATTTTGCAGAGCTGTTGAAAAAAGTTCCCATGTCAGTTTCATTCGCTATGAATGATCACGAAACGGCATCAGTAAGTAATTTTGCTTTGGCAACGCCACATTATTTAGAATCTTGGGGTGATATTAGCGTTAAAAAAGGAACTTATAGTTTGATGCAACCCACCATCAATCCACTTTTCAACACCAATCAATTTCAAGATTGTTTATTGCGATGGATGGGCAGCGAAGAAACCTATTATGATTATCTTAAAAAATATTGGGAAAGCAACATTTTAGCTGGAACATCTTGGGCTCAGACTTTACACAACGGATTTTTTAATCAAACAGCAAAACCTACAACTTCTTTAAAATCGATCGATTTAAATTTAGCTGCTCAAGAAATCAATAAAACATTCATCAGTAAAGAATTTGAACTTTGTTTTTATACCAAAACCGGAATGGGTGACGGTCAAATGGCAAACAATCCGTGGTTACAAGAATTTCCGGATCCAATTACTCGTACTTCTTGGGATAATTATGTAACCATCAGTGAGCCGGATTCCAAAAAATTGGGCTTACAAAACTTCAATGTTTCTAACGGTGCACTTAACGGAAGTAAGGTAAATTTAACCGTAAATAAAACTGTTTTAAAAGAAGTGCCGGTTTATATACAACCCGGACAAGCAGTTGGAACTATCGGTTTGGCCTTAGGTTACGGCAGATCTAAAGGCATGAAAGAAGAAATGATGATAGGCGTAAATGCTTATTCTTTATATAACAATTTTAAAAATTATCAAGAAGTTAGCATCGAAAAAGTTGATGGAATTCATGAATTTGCCTGTGTGCAATTGCATCATACCATGATGGGCAGAGACATCATCAAAGAAACTACTTTAGCTACTTTTAACGATACTACTATAAATCCTTCCGAAACTTGGAATAAAACAACCAAAGTTTCTATGGATCATAAAATGGTGCCTGCATCTTCAATTTCACTTTGGAATGATCATGACAAAACAATAGGACATCATTTTAATTTATCGATAGATTTGAATGCCTGTACTGGTTGCGGTTCTTGTGTAATTGCTTGTCATGCAGAAAATAATGTGCCTGTTGTAGGAAAAGCTGAGGTTAGAAACAGCCGCGATATGCATTGGTTGCGTATTGATCGGTATTATTCATCGGATATGAATGCTAAAATAGCCGATGAAATGGAAATTGGTGTTTTAGATAAATTTAATCAAATGGAAATTCCTTCTAACAATCCAGAAGTAGCTTTCCAGCCCGTAATGTGTCAGCATTGTAACAATGCACCTTGCGAAACTGTTTGTCCGGTTGCAGCAACTACACACGGTCACCAAGGTCAAAACCAAATGACTTATAACAGATGTGTTGGAACGCGTTATTGCGCTAACAACTGTCCGTATAAAGTACGTCGATTCAACTGGTTTAAATACAAAGAAAATGATGAATTTGATTTCCATATGAATGACGATTTGGGCAGAATGGTATTGAATCCTGATGTTGTGGTAAGATCTCGTGGGGTAATGGAAAAATGCTCCATGTGTATTCAAAAAACACAATTGTCAATTTTACAAGCTAAAAATGAAGGTAGAATCGTAGCAGATAATGAATTCCAAACTGCCTGTTCTAGTGCTTGTAGTAGTAATGCCATTGTTTTTGGTGATGTAAATGATAAAACAAGTCAGGTTGCAAAATTGGTACAAGATCAACGCGCTTATCATTTATTAGATGCTATCGGAACAAAACCAAATGTGGTATATCACGTTAAAGTTAGAAATACAAACGAATCATAATAATCAAAAAAAATAAAAAATATGGCGTCTCATTATGAAGCACCTATAAGAAAACCCTTAATAATTGGAGAAAAAACATACCACGATATATCGGTGGATGTAGCTGCTCCTGTTGAAGGAAAAGCCAACAAACTTTGGTGGATTGCATTTTCCATTTCCCTTACCGCTTTTTTGTGGGGTGTTGGAGCAATTATTTATACCATAGGAACCGGTATTGGAGTTTGGGGTTTAAATAAAACAGTTGGATGGGCTTGGGATATTACCAACTTTGTTTGGTGGGTAGGTATTGGTCATGCCGGAACATTAATTTCGGCTGTACTGCTATTATTCCGTCAAAAATGGAGAATGGGAATCAACCGTTCTGCAGAAGCCATGACTATTTTCTCGGTTATACAGGCAGGATTATTTCCGATGATTCACATGGGTAGAGTTTGGAACGCCAACTGGGTATTGCCCATTCCGAATCAATTTGGATCCTTATGGGTTAATTTTAATTCACCCTTATTATGGGACGTTTTTGCCATTTCAACCTATTTATCAGTTTCATTGGTATTTTGGTGGACTGGTTTATTGCCAGATTTTGCCATGCTTCGCGATAGAGCCATCAAACCTTTTCAAAAGAAAATATATGGTTTATTGAGTTTTGGATGGAGTGGTCGCGTAAAAGATTGGAATCGATTTGAAGAAGTGTCTTTAGTGTTAGCAGGTTTAGCAACACCGCTGGTTTTATCTGTACATACCATTGTATCATTTGACTTTGCAACCTCAGTAATTCCGGGTTGGCATACCACTATTTTCCCGCCTTACTTTGTTGCGGGTGCTATTTTCTCTGGATTCGCCATGGTAAATACTTTGCTAATTATCATGAGAAAAGTGTCAAACCTAGAAGCATACATCACCATACATCATATAGAATTGATGAATATTGTTATTATGATTACCGGTTCAATTGTTGGAGTTGCCTATATAACTGAGTTATTTATTGCGTGGTATTCTGGAGTAGAATATGAACAATATGCATTCTTAAACAGAGCAACCGGACCTTATTGGTGGGCATATTTATTGATGATGACTTGTAACGTATTCTCTCCACAATTGATGTGGTCAAAAAGATTGAGAACCAGTATTATGTTTTCATTTATCATATCCATCGTTGTAAATGTTGGAATGTGGTTTGAACGTTTTGTAATTATCGTAACCTCTTTACACCGCGATTATTTACCTTCATCATGGGTGATGTTCTCGCCAACCTTTGTAGATATTGGAATTTTCATAGGAACCATCGGATTTTTCTTCCTTTTATTCCTATTATATGCACGAACATTCCCGGTAATTGCACAAGCCGAGGTAAAGACAATCTTAAAATCATCAGGTGAAAACTATAAAAAATTGAGAGATGGAAACGACCACTAAAAAAATACACGCACTTTATAATGATGATGATGTTTTATTACTCGCCATCAAAGAAATACGTGAAAAAGATTTTATCATAGATGAAGTTTTTACTCCATTTCCAGTTCATGGATTGGAAAAAGCATTAGGGATACCGCATACTCGATTGGCTTATGCTGCCTTT
The DNA here is from genome assembly GCA_947085395.1 of uncultured Bacteroidota bacterium. Taxonomy (GTDB): domain Bacteria; phylum Bacteroidota; class Bacteroidia; order Flavobacteriales; family Flavobacteriaceae; genus JAGXRT01. Next base: position 18,602 of record CAMTWE010000224.1, read on the forward strand.
ATTTATGGAGTAATTGGATTTATTTTTGCCATTTGGATGATGAATTATATTATGATTGTTGATTGGCCTATGAATATTGGAGGAAAACCCAACTTTTCTTTCTATCAAAATATGCCCGCATTTGTACCGGTTCTTTTTGAAATGACCGTATTTTTTGCCGCACATTTAATGGTGATAACTTTTTATTTTAGAAGCCGACTTTGGCCTTTTAAAGAAGCTGAAAATCCAGATCCTAGAACAACCGATGATATGTTTTTAGTAGAAATAACCGTGCAAAACAATGAAAATGAATTGCAAACATTGTTGAAAAAAACGGGAGCCGTAGAAATTAAACTAATTGAAAACTGATTTTTTTATGAAGACAATAACGAAATCTTTAGGACTTATTTTGTTGATGCTTATTATATTAACATCTTGTAAAGACAAACGCAACCCGAACTATCAATACATGGCCAATAAAGATATGTATCAATCATTGCCATATGATACTTATAGTAAAAATCCTGTATTTAAAGACAGTATTTCTGCACAAAAACCAGTAATTGGATCTATAGCAAGAGGTAAAATTCCGTATGATTATCAAGATTCTGCTGAAGGTTACGAATTGGCAAAAAAGAATCTTATATCGCCTATTGAAAAAAACCAGGAAAATTTAGATCAAGGTAAATACTTGTTTAATATTTATTGCGCTACCTGTCATGGTATCAAAGGAGATGGGAAAGGTGTACTTTCACAACGCGAAAAATTCTTGGGAATTCCAAATTTTAAAGACAGACCAATTACAGAAGGTAGTATTTATCATGTAATCATGTACGGAAGAAACTTGATGGGATCTCACGCTTCGCAACTTCGTGAAAATGAGCGTTGGCAAATAGTTCAATATGTTGAAAAAATAAAATCAGAATTACAATAATAGCCATATTAATAAGACGATTATGTACCAATTACCTAATACATTAAGAAATTTTGCATTTGCGCTCATCTTAATTGGAGCTATCGGAGTTATTTACAGTTTTTTAGCTGTTCCAACTTTAGAGGAAGTAAAATTAACGCATCCTGCCAAAACAGAAATAGCAACTCAAAGTACCCATAATTCTGTAAATGATGCAAATGAAGAACACGCTTTGCATGTTTTACATCAATTACAAAACAGACCTTGGGCTGCTTTATATGTGGCTATTTTCTTTTTTATGATGATTGCCTTAGGCGTTTTAGCATTTTATGCCATACAACATGCGGCACAAGCTGGTTGGTCGGTGGTTTTGTTTAGGGTGATGGAAGCCATAACGGCCTATTTACCGTTCGGTACTATATTGCTATTTGTATTTTTAGTTTTCTCTGGTTTGCATTTTAACCATATTTTTGTTTGGATGGATCCTGCATTATTAGACCCAGAAAATGCGAAATACGATAAATTAATTGCCAATAAAAGTAGCTATTTAAACGTGCCGTTTTTCCTGATTAGAGCTGCAATTTTTATCATTGGATGGAATGCCTATCGTTATTTTGCGCGTAAATATTCTTTAGCACAAGACCAAGCAACCGATAATAGAAATTATTCAAAATTATTTAAAATTTCTGCTGCGTTTTTAGTGTTCTTTATGGTAACAGAATCAATAATGTCTTGGGATTGGATTATGTCTTTAGACCCACATTGGTTTAGTACATTATTTGGATGGTACATTTTCTCTAGTATGATAGTTTCTGCAGTTACAACTATTGCAATAGTTACCATTTATTTAAAATCTAAAGGATATTTAGAATATGTAAACAACAGTCATATTCACGATTTAGCCAAATTCATGTTCGGATTTAGCGTTTTTTGGGCGTATTTATGGTTCTCACAATTTATGTTGATTTGGTACGCCAATATCCCCGAAGAAGTAACTTATTTTATCACCAGAATGAATGATTATAAAATTCCTTTCCTCGGAATGGTAGCTTTAAACCTATTTTTACCATTGCTTCTTTTAATGAATAGCGATTTCAAAAAAGTGTACGGAATTGTAATTGTAACCGGAATCATTATTTTAATAGGACATTATATTGATATTTTTGTGATGGTTATGCCAGCAACAGTTGGCGATCAGTGGGCAATTGGAATACCAGAAATTTCATCTGCACTCTTATTATTAGGTTGTTTTATATACATCGTTTTCAATGCGCTAACCAAATCACCTTTGTTAGCCAAAGGAAGTCCATTTATAAAAGAAAGTAAAAACTTTCATTATTACAACATCGATTAAAAAATTAAAATCCTGAAAATTCTTCAGGATTTTTTGTTTTGAAACCCTTTTTAATTTGTCTGATATTGGTTGTTTATAATTAGTATATTTGCGAGTATGAATGAGCATTTAAATCCAGAAAAAGATCCCTTCAACAATGAAGAAGTTGAAGTTGAAAAGCGTTTAAGACCTTTGAGTTTTGACGATTTTACCGGACAGGAAAATGTACTCGAAAATCTCAAAATATTTGTTGAAGCCGCCAATCAAAGAGGCGAAGCACTTGATCATACATTGTTTCACGGACCTCCGGGTTTAGGAAAAACTACGCTGGCAAACATTTTAGCCAACGAACTCAATGTCGGAATTAAAATTACTTCAGGTCCGGTATTAGACAAACCTGGTGATTTAGCTGGTTTGTTGACCAATTTATCAGCACGCGATGTGTTGTTTATTGATGAAATCCATCGGTTAAGTCCGGTAGTTGAAGAATATCTCTATTCTGCAATGGAAGATTTTAGAATCGATATCATGATTGAAAGTGGTCCAAATGCCAGAAGTATTCAGCTTAATTTAGAACCATTTACC
>CAMTWE010000225.1:0-1984 GCA_947085395.1 uncultured Bacteroidota bacterium
AAACTTTAACAAATCTGGACAAAGTGTTAGCAGCCCCATGAATGGTTTTGTTAAACAACTTTTTGTTCAAAACGGACAATATATTGAAGCCGGACAGCCCATTGCCATGATTTCTCAAAACAAAACATTGCTGTTAAAAGCTGATGTTCAACAGAAATATGCGCCCATTTTAGGGATGATTCAATCTGCTAATATTAGAACTTTGCACAACAACGAAACCTATACTTTAGCGCAATTAAACGGCAAAATTGTATCGTTTGGAAGGAATACCAACAGCGATAATTACCTCATTCCTATTGGTTTGCAAATCGACAATAAAGGCGCATTTTTACCAGGCAGTTTTGTAGAACTCTACCTAAAAACCATCACCAACAACAAGGCATTGACGATTTCTAATGATGCTTTGTTAGAAGAAAACGGACTTTACTTTGTTTTTGTGCAAATTACCCCAGAACTCTTTGAAAAAAGAGAGGTAAAAATTGCTGGTACTGATGGTTTAAAAACTGAAATACTAAAAGGTATTACACCACAAGAGCGAATTGTTACCAAAGGTGCAATTTCGGTTAAGTTGGCACAAGCAACAGGAACTTTAGATGCACATTCTGGTCATAATCATTAAATTTTAAAAATGTTAAATAATCTTATAAAATTCTCACTGAACAACAAATACATCATTTTGCTGAGTTCGGTATTATTGCTGGTTATCGGTACTAGAACCGCTATCAATATGGATGTTGATGTGTTTCCAGATTTCACTTCTCCAACCGTAGTGGTCATGACCGATGCGCACGGAATGGCATCCGAAGAGGTAGAAAAACTGGTAACCTATCCAATAGAAACTGCTGTAAACGGCGCTACTGATGTTCGTCGAGTTCGATCGGTTTCCTCACAAGGATTCTCTTTTGTTTGGGTTGAATTTGATTGGGGAACCGATATTTTCAAAGCCCGACAGATAGTGAGTGAAAAGTTAATCGCTGTTTCATCGCAAATGCCTTTAGGTGTTGGACAACCAACAATGGCGCCACAATCTAGCATTATGGGTGAAATATTCCTGATTGGCATACAAGCCGATAGTACCAGTATGATGGATTTGCGAACCATTGCAGAATGGAATGTAAAACCTTTGATTCTTGCCACCGGAGGTGTATCACAAGTAACCATCATGGGTGGCGATTACAAACAATTTCAGGTTTTAGCCAATGCTCAAAAAATGAAATACTATGGTGTTTCTATGGCAGAACTTGCAGCGGTTTGTAAAGGAATCAGTCAAAATTCAACCGGTGGCGCATTGCGTCAGTACGGCAATGAATATGTTGTTCGGGGCATAGCACGAACATCAGATATTGAGCTTTTAGGAAATTCTTTTATCAAATCAAAAAATAAGAAACCTATCAGAATTAGCGATATTGCAGAGGTGAAAATTGGAAGTGCTGTAAAAATGGGACATGCCTCTAAAAATGCAAAACCAGCAATCATCATTTCAATTTCTAAGCAACCCAATATCAACACCTTGGAATTAACGGAAGCCATTGAAGAAAATCTTTCCAAACTTCAAAAAACACTTCCTGCTGATGTTCAATTAGATACTAAAATTTTCCGTCAGGCAGATTTTATTGAAACATCCATTAGCAATATTCAAACTGCATTAATTGAAGGCGGAATATTTGTAATCATCATCTTATTTATATTTTTAGGCAGTTTCAGAACCACCTTTATTTCGCTTTTGGCAATTCCATTATCTTTACTCGGTGCTATTTTAGTATTAAAAGGATTGGGTTTGAATATCAACACCATGAGTTTAGGCGGTATGGCCATTGCTATTGGCTCCTTGGTTGATGATGCCGTTATTGATGTTGAAAATGTGTATAAAAGGTTAAGACAAAATCAATTAAAACCACTAGAACTAAGAGAATCTTCTTTTACCGTGGTATTTGAAGCATCCAAAGAAATTAGGGCCTCCATTTTAAATGCTACTTTAATCATC
>CAMTWE010000226.1:0-5279 GCA_947085395.1 uncultured Bacteroidota bacterium
CCACCAATTTCATTTCCGTTTAAAACCAAATCATAGGCATTGGCTCTCACTTTTTTCGGATTGGTTTTAAGCAATTCAAAATCTTCTTTTTTAGGCGAAGTAAACGGATGGTGCATGGCGTGATAACGTTTAGATTCTTCATCCCATTCTAATAACGGAAAATCGACTACCCAAAGTGGCGCAAATTCATTCGGATTTCGCAAGCCCAAATTTTTAGCCATTTCCATGCGTAAAATACTTAATTGAGTGCGTGTTTTATCGGCTTCACCGGCTAAAATCAACAATAAATCGCCTGCTTTTGCTTGTAATCTTTCTGCCCATTCTTTTAAATCAGCTTCCGTAAAAAATTTATCAACCGATGATTTATAGGTTCCATCTTCATTACATTTCACCCAAATTAGGCCAGTTGCGCCAACTTGCGGACGCTTTACAAAATCTATAAGCGCATCAATTTCTTTTCTAGAGTAATGCGCGCAATTGGGTGCGGCAATACCAACCACCAATTCTTGCGCATCAAATAAAGGAAAACCTTTGTTTTGACTTAAATCATTTAACTCGCCAAATTCCATCCCAAAACGGATATCGGGTTTGTCATTTCCGTATTTCTTCATCGCATCAGCATACGTCATACGCGGAAATTTTCCCACCTCAATTCCTTTAATTTCTTTCAATAAATGACGTGTCAATCCTTCAAAAGCATTGAGAACATCATCCTGCTCTACAAACGCCATTTCACAGTCAATTTGTGTAAATTCTGGCTGACGGTCGGCGCGCAAATCTTCATCTCTAAAACACTTTACAATTTGAAAATATTTATCCATACCGCCCACCATCAACAATTGTTTAAACGTTTGAGGCGATTGTGGCAATGCATAAAACTGCCCTTCATTCATGCGAGAAGGCACCACAAAATCACGTGCCCCTTCGGGCGTTGACTTAATTAAATAAGGGGTTTCAATCTCAATAAATCCTTGATTCGACATATAATTACGCACTTCCATCGCCACTTTATGACGGAATATCAAATTCTCTCTCACCGGATTTCTTCTAATATCCAAATACCGATATTTCATGCGCAATTCATCACCTCCGTCTGTTTCATCTTCAATAGTAAAAGGCGGTAATTTTGCTTGGTTTAAGATGTTAATTTCGCTCACTAAAATCTCAATTTCACCTGTTGCGATATGGTTATTTTTAGCTTCACGTTCAATCACCGTTCCTTTAACCTGAATCACAAATTCGCGTCCTAAGGTTTTTGCTTGTTCAATTATCGCTTTATCGGTGCGGGTTTCATCCAAAATAAGTTGCGTAATTCCGTAACGGTCGCGCAAATCAATCCACATCATAAATCCTTTATCGCGCACTTTTTGCACCCATCCGGCTAAAGTTACAGTTTGATTTACGTTGGCTAAACGCAAATCGCCACAAGTGGTAGTTCTATACATTTTTTATCGAAATTAAAACGCAAATTTAAACAATTAGAACGGAGTGTTTGCAATTTTTTTGGGCGTTTCCCCCGCTGAAGAAAAATACGATAAATACGAAACCAATTTTATACCAGCGGCGGTCGGGCTGTTCGCTATATCCACGCCAAAAAGCGTGGGATGCCGCTTCCATCCCTAACGCAACTCTGTAAAATGTTTGTACCTTTGTTTATTAACCAGACGCAAGAATTTAGATAAAAGATAAAAGACGCTGTATTAGACAACAATTATTTATCATTTTATGTTTCCTTTATATTCCCGTCAATTTAATAAGATTGAAATTCTTAGCTATTTAGATTAAAAAAAAACGACCTATGTCTAAACTATATTTAGTTCCTACACCCATTGGCAATCTTGAAGATATTACTTTGCGCGCCATCAGAATATTAAAAGAAGTCGATTTAATTTTAGCTGAAGATACCCGAACTTCTGGAAAATTATTGAAACATTTTGAAATTGCAACGCCTATGCAATCCAATCACATGCACAACGAGCATTTTATGGTTGATAAAATCATGGAAAAACTCAAAAATGGACAATCCATTGCCATCATTTCCGATGCGGGAACTCCCGGAATTTCAGACCCCGGATTTTTATTAACGCGCGCTTGTTTGCTAAATGAGATAGCCATAGAATGTTTGCCAGGCGCTACGGCATTGATTCCAGCTTTGGTAAACTCAGGTTTTCCAACCGACCGTTTTATTTTTGAAGGATTTTTACCGCTTAAAAAAGGACGTCAAACTCGTTTATTGCAATTAGCCGATGAAAGTAGAACCATGATTTTTTACGAATCGCCTCATAAATTACATAAAACGCTCAAAGATTTTACCACTTATTTTGGTGCAGAAAGGAATATTTCCGTTTCCAGAGAATTGACAAAAATGTACGAAGAAACCGTTAGAGGAACACTTACAGAAGCTATCCAATACTTCGAAAAAAAAGCACCCAAAGGAGAGTTTGTTTTGGTAGTAAAAGGGAAAGTAGAGAAAGCGTTAATAAAATAAATTTGTTGTAATGTGAAATTGTGTATAGTGCCAAACTTTGCGCAATAATTAACAAAATATTTATCAAAGGTTTACGATATAAATATAAGAAATCTTATAGATAGAAATAAAGAAAATTTATATTAATATAATAACAATCAATATGTTAAAATGTTTTTAAAAGGTCGGCTATTTAAAAATGTGGAAACGAAGTAGCGTTTTACCTAATCTTCAAAAACAGGGAATTCCGTTTTTCTTGGTGATTCTTGGTGAATTTTTGGTGGTTTTTGTGATATAGCCACTAATAAGCATCATTAAACCATTTGTAAAATTTTTTAAGGATCACCCAAAAGATTGACTAAGTCAAATTTACTTTTCTTGTAGTAGCAATTGAGCTTCTACATTAAACTAATTTATTACTTAAAAGATATTCTGCAATTTGCACCGCATTGGTGGCAGCACCTTTGCGTAAATTATCGGCAACAATCCACAAATTTAAAGAGTTGGCTTGTGAATAATCTCTGCGGATTCTTCCCACAAAAACCTCATAAAACAAGGCGTTGACCAAGACCACGCTTATAGGTGGAGTAGAACTCGAAAAGGTGGTTGGGCAATTGCACAGAGTCCTATTTTAAGCACGACAATTACTTTACAACGCTTGAAGAAAAGAGGTTATGTTTCTCTAACCGAATTACACCTCCAACTTAACCCATCTCTTTGCGTTTATCCCGACTTATTCGGGAAACCGCCGAGTACATCCTGTCCCGTCTTTTCTACGGGATGACCCGCTTGGCCTGTCCTGAACGAAGTTGAAGGGCTCGGTGGTGTGAGAGTCGCACTCCGTTCCCGTTCATACGGGAGCGGAGCCGTCTACTCGATTATAGCCAGTGGTTATTCTAATTTAAAGTCTACTAATTCGTAGTTTGCATTTCGTCCTCCTTCGTCAGTTTGTTTCAAGATGCCTTTTTCTACCAAGTCTTTTATGTCCCGTAAGGCGGTGTCGGTAGAGGTTTTGACAATTTTAGCCCATTTTGAGGTTTGTAGTTTTCCTTCAAAATCCTCAAAGAGTTTGTTAAGTATTAAGCGTTGGCGTTCGTTGATGGGTGTGTGTTCGTGTAATTTCCAAAACTCAGCTTTACGTACTATTTTCTGTGTGGTGCTTTCGGTGGAGAGCATCGCATTTTTCAGACAATGCAAAAACCAGTCGATCCATTCGGTAATGTCGCTTGAACTATGTTGCACTTTTTGTAATACTTCGTAGTAGCGTTTGCGTTCGGCTAATATTTGGCTAGACATACTGTAAAAACGTTCTCCACTGCCTTCAGCACAGGCAAGCAACATGTCGGTCAGGGCTCTTCCAATTCTGCCGTTTCCGTCATCAAAGGGGTGAATGATAATAAACCAAAAGTGGGCTATGGCAGCTTTCAAAACAGGGTCAAGGGAGTTTTCGTTGTTGAACCAATCCAAAAACTTGTCCATTTCCGTTTTTACTAATTCGGGCTTTACGGCTTCGTAATGCACTTTTTCTTTACCCATAGCACCTGAAACAACTTGTATTTCACCAGTTCTGTATCGTCCCACTTCTATTGTGTAAGGCCCGCTGTACCCAGTGGGGAAAAGTGCTGCGTGCCAACCAAACAAACGTTTTTCGGTTAAAGGTAAAGCGTATCGTTGAGTGGCATCCAGCATCATTTCTACAACGCCTTCAATGTGGCGGCTGCTCGATACAAGTCCTGCAGTATTTATACCCAAACGTCTTGCAATGGACGAACGTACTTGGTCATAATTGAGTAATTCGCCTTCAATTTCTGATGATTTTACTACGTCTAAGGTTAAGGCGGTTAGCGTGGCTTCTTCTTTAGCAGAAAAGCCCAAAGCGTTCATTTGCCCTATTATTTTACCTTGCATAAGCCGCACCTCACCAAATACGACATTTATGGCTTTGTCCTGCCACAAAAAATCTGTCCAGTTTTTGTACTCGTATATGTATTTTGCCATTTTCTAGTATTATTGTGCGGTAAATATACGAATTAATTACCGCAATTATGCGGTGATAATTTTATTTTTTCACCGCAAGGGAATAGGTTGTTTATGCTCGTAATTTATGTACGGTGCAACCATTGGCTAATACGTAGGAAGCTACACGCAGGGGCGAACTGCGGGCGATTTCCTGTCAAGCCGAAAGACGGCCTGAGCGGAAAGATGCCCACCGAAAACCACTGCTGCCGCACTTGACGGGTAGCTGAAGTGTGTGCCCTGCATATGCAGGACACGCCCCGAAAGCTTTTCAAATTGTTTCTAATTCAAATTCAAAGATGTTCAGTCCAATAATTCCTTCAGCAGAATTGTCTTTATCATATATTAATTTGCTGTCGTGAGTTTTTAATATCTCTTGAGCAATCCACAAACCAACACCAAGACCTTGACTTGTGAATAATCTCTGCGGATTCTTCCCACAAAAACCTCATCTTTTCCTTCGGCGTATATCGGCATCGGATAAGTAAACGTATCGATATTGTCTTGCACTTTTATTCCTCCGCTGTGCGAAGTTTTCAAACTTCGCACCGAAAGCAACTATTTCATCTATTAACTTAACAGTTGCAAAATAAACATTGCTCAACTTTTTTTAAAAAAAGATAGTTTTTTTGATAATTAGATTTGCTGCGAAGTCGGGAGACTTCGCAGAGCTAAAAGCAGGATTTTTTATTTAAACCAACTTATTTTTTAAAAGATATTCTGCTATTTGAACCGCATTGGTGGCAGCACCTTTTCGTAGGTTATCAGCAACAATCCACATATTTAAAGAGTTGGC
>CAMTWE010000227.1:0-5433 GCA_947085395.1 uncultured Bacteroidota bacterium
CAAAATTTGCCCTTTAAATTGAGCAACAATTGGATGTACAGAACAAGGATTATTATCATCACAATTGGATAATCCCATAAAACAACCCTCAAAAAAATTAGGACCATCTATAACTTCAATAATGTTACAAATGGTGTGTTGCTTATCTTTTTTGGAAAGGTAAAATCCGCCATTCGGACCTTTAGTAGAGGATATGATTTTTGCTTTTGATAATTGCTGTAATAATTTAGCTATAAAAGGTTTAGGGATATTTAAAGTATCTGCGATGATTTGTACATTTAATTTTTTGCTCTCATCTGTTTTTTCGGCTAAAAAAAGTACAGCTTTAATGGAATATTTACTAGCGTTAGATAACATATTATGTTGTTTAATTTGCGAATTTACTTAAAATGTAATTGTTACATCAATAAAGTACAAATTTACAATATATATTTAAATAAAGATAAAAAAGTCTTAAATGTAATTTTTTATTTTAAAAATAGCTTTTAGTTGTTGGCTGTTGGCTATTGGCAGTTAGTTATTGTATAGCTTTTAATCTTTCAATAAAAAAGATTTTCACTAAATTTTTTCCCTACCCTAAAGGGAAATTTACTGAAAATCTTTTTTGGTCTTTGATCTTTTAGTCTTTTAGTCTTTTATCTTTTTTTACTGGCACATTATCACGCACATTGAAGTTTTAAGATTGTGTATAAGTATGAACGCTTGTACTGGCAACAGGTAAATAGTTAACGCCAAACCAACAAATTAATAAAACGATAAAAGCTATGGTTAATATAATGAGTGCTTCTTTGGTTTTGGTACTGTGCAAAAATCGATAATGAATGTACAATAAGTACATCATCCAAGTTAAAAATGCCCAAATTTCTTTCGGATCCCATGTCCAATAATTCCCCCAAGCTTCTTTAGCCCAAAGTGCTCCAAAAAGCAATCCTAAGGTTAAAAAAGCAAATCCGATATAGACTAAATTATCAGCCAATTTTAAATCATTTTCAGAAAAAGTATTCTTATAAAAACTGTACAAACTCTTGATAGCCACAAAACTAGAAGCCGCTAATAAAGCATAAGCAAATAAATAAACCAAAACATGCGGTATAAACCACGGACTCTGCAATGCGGGCATCAAAGTTTTAGAATAGGTTTCTGGATGCAAATAATTGATGGTTAAAAATAGGATTCCCATGGCTAAACAATAAGCCAAAAACCATTTGTATTTCCATTTTAAATAAACTATAAATCCAATAATTGGCAAAAAAGTGGCGTACCACAACCTGGTTTCTCCTAAGGTGCGCATGGGCGGTCTGTGAAGTTCCATCCACAATTCTACATCAAACCAAATGAGTGCTAAAGTGCCTAAAATAGCGCAAATAAAACTATAATTGAATAATTTTTTGGTGCGATAAGAAAAACCCAAAAGTATCAAACTAAGAGACCAACAAACTACAATTGCAATATAATATGCTTCAAAATTAATCCACGTCATGATTGTTTTCTTTTTTAAATTTTGCACCTACCCAAAACATATAAATGGCGCCGGCTATCATCATAAAAATTCCGATGTAAACATACTTTAGCCAAGGGTCTGTAACCAATTCTAAAACACTTTTGGTTGACCATTTACCTCTTTCTTCATCATAACTAAGTTGGTAAATTTTCCAACCTTTATAACTAAAAGGATTATTTACTTCAATTGAAGTTTCAATTCTTTCTCCATTTTTTTGAAGGATAGAAACCTCTGATGTAAATTTTTTAACCTCTGGAATGGTCATAACTACCGATACATTTTCATCAATTTTTAAGGATTCGTATTGATGTATAAAACTTCCGCTAGAAATCCAGCCACTAACAGTTTTATTGGTTTTGGTATTTTTTATGGTTAATTGTGCTGACGGTGGAGCACCCAAATCATAAACCGGTTGATAATCATCTCCAACTTTTGCAGAACTTGCCAAGAATTTATTGATAACAATTTCATAATCATTAAAATAATAATTTTCACCTTGGTTTATTAAATATAGGTTTTTGCCATCATTATGAATTATTTTACCATTTTTATTGTCAACAAAAGCCAGTTTTGGTTGAAACTCATCTACTTTAAAATCTTTTAAATAAATAGCAAAATCAAGTTCAATTGGTTCATTAGTTTTGTTGTTATAAGCCCGCCAGTTTGGTTCATGTTCATTTAATTCTAAACTCAATCTTTGGGTATCACCAGCGCCTAAAATACCGCATGATAAAGCGATAAAAAGACCTAAATGATTTAAAATAAATCCGATATTGTAAAGATTAAAATTTAGAATTCTTTTAAAAGTTGTCAATCCTAAGGAGATTAAAAACAACAATAAAATAAGTAAAAAGGCCCAATGAGTTGTGATAGAATTTAATCCAAGTAATTGAATAATAGTTGATTCTGTTTTAATTTGTGGAATAATTCCCATGATCATCACCATCAAAAAAATAAAAATGATAGCCATAATTGCGGCATGTACACTTCCCAGCCATTTAACAAAAACTTGGTTTTTAAAAAATAAATGGAAACTTATGATAAGTGCAACAATTGCAATTAAGATAAATAAATTATAGGGAAAAATAATTCCGGTAGTTGTTTTTAGGGGGAAAAAGATTTCCATTAAAAAACCGGTGATTAAAATTCCGCTATAGATTAAAAAAGATTCAACATAAGCCCAAGGAAAATCCCAGAGCTTATGTTGATTTTTATGATTGCTCATAGTTGTTTGATGAAATTATTAAAGGGAATTATTTTTTGTTTTTTTCAATTCTTGCCTTCGCTTCTGCGTCCCATTTAGGTAGAATTTCTTTTTTGAATTTGTCTTTGGCAGCATTTTCGGCTTTCATATCCAATCCAATTAATTTTTGTGCTTCTGCTTTAGTTTTGATATTTGGATAAGGAACTTCGCCTTTAAATCCTTTGTTTAGTAATAATCTAGCTAATTTAATGCGCGCTTCTTGTGCAAACATAATTCCTTGACTAATTACTCTTCCAGATTCAATTGGTGCGTGGAAAGAGTTTCCATGACCAGATGCAATATAATCCCATCTCCATTGTCCTTTGCGGATATCTTGTAAAATAGTTTCCATTTCTTTTTCTGTTGCGCCTAAATCCCAACATTGTTTGGCTTCAAAATGTGCTCTTACCAAAATTTCTTCAAGTTTATTTTGATTTTCTAAAATTTTATCTTGACGGTCATACACATTTTTAACTAATTTATCAGTTTCTTCTTTATGACAAATTTGACAAGAATTAGCAGGATTTTTTAACGGAGATCCAATGTGATGATTGGTAAATTTTTGACCACCTTCTGTTTTGTATGGCATGTGACAATCTGCACAAGAAACACCTCTTTCTGCATGAATTCCTTTTTTGAATACTTCATAATCTGGATGTTGCGATTTAATCATCGGCGCTTTAGAAATTTCGTGGGTCCAATCAGAAAACTTCATATTATCATAATATTTTTCCATATCTTCCATATTATCACCTAAATCCCATGGAAATACTAAATATTTGATGCCTTCTTTTCCTGGTATTTTATCGTTAAAATAATATTCAACGTGGCATTGTGCACAAACCAATGAACGCATTTCATTTTGAGTTGCTTTGGTAATATCTTTACCTTGGCGTTGGTATGCTTCAACCAAAGCAGGACGCGTAATTTTTAAGTTCATAGTTTTAGAATCATGACAATCTGCGCAACCAATTGAGTTAACAACTTGTGATCCTTTTGATTGCCATTTTCCTTTGTAATAATTATCAACGCCCATTTCATTCATCAATCTTGGTACATCTGGAGATTTACAAGTCCAACAAGTAGATGGTGCTTTTCCGTCATCAGCCGTCATTGGGCTACCAGTTCTTAATGTATTTCTAGTATCTTCAACAGCGTAATAATGCCCACGTCCTTGATTGTAATCTTTAGAAAATGCAAATCCGGCAAATAAAACCACCAAACGTGGGTTTTTTTTCAACATATCGGTTTTAGCATTGTCTAAATGTTTAGAAGCAAAAGTGGTATCTGCCGTATTGTAATATGATTGAAATTCTCTAGGAAAATTTTGACCCCATACTTCGTTGCTAGATTCAAATTCTCCAATAGTTGTTTGTGGTGTGTAGGCATATTTTGCTTCTGTTTTACGCTCTACAATTGATGATATAACTATTCCTAGTACAAAAACAAGTACTAATGATGCTAAAAAAAGCATCCAATTCATCCAAGGTTTTCTGTTTGTTTTCATTTTTTATTTTTTATCGGTTGATGTATTTGTGTATTTTCTTAACCAATCTGGTAACGTATTTTGATGTTCCATTGGTACTTTTCCGTAGTATTTTACCGTTGATAAACTATTTGGTTTTCCGTGTGGCACTTCTTGATGGCAATCCCAACATTTTCTGTCGGTACGATTCATTTTATGATTTTCAATTAAGCCATCTAATCGCACATCGGTAACTTGATTTTCATGGCAACGGATACAATTTTCTTGTACTACTTCTATTCCAGCTTCTTTCATTCTGATAACTTCTGGCTCACTTCTAGTTAAAAATGCAGAAGCATGGTTAAATCCATCCCGTGCTTTAAAAGCATAGGTTCTAATGACGTTGTCTTGCGGAACATGGCAATCATTACAAGTAGCCCATTCGCGGTGCGAACTATTTCTCCAAGTGGCATATTGTGGAGTCATTACATGGCAATTGACACAAGTTTTGGGATCATTAGAAAGGTATGAAACCGCTTTTGACTCTATTAATGCATATAAGGTTAATCCAACAATAGCCCCTGTTAAAATTAGCCCCGGAACAAGCCATTCTTGAGGAGGAATTAAAAATTTAAAGAGTTTTTTCATTTGTTTAATTCTATTGTTTTTATCAGTTTAATGGAAAGTGCCAACTATATTTTTAGGATAAATTTAATCTTAATTCTATTGTCTATTTATAATTGGCACTTTTCATGCTTATTTGCTGGTAAATAATTTCGGATTGAAAGTAACCATCATCCAAGTCCAAGTATTAGGTTCGTCTTTACTACCACCTTTTAGTATTTCCATAGATTTGGTAGCATACATTTTAGAGAATCCTGCACTAAAGTTAATGTTATTGGCAACTTTATAGCCAATACTTAAATCTATTTCTGTTCCTAATTTGTTGTCTTGTTTAACTAAACCGCTGTAAACATCCCCCGCAGATTTGAAAAAATGAGGAGTAATATTGGCAGAAAATTTATTTTTTTGATAATTTAAAGTGAAATATAAATCGGTTAAACCAACAGAATTTGTGTGATTTCCAACGTAAAAATAATCCATCCATCCATTAAATTTATGATTGGTTCCATATAATGGATTGAATGATTTTACTTTGGTACTAGTATCATTCATGTCTTTTCCTGAAAGATATTCGAAACCGGCAACTGCACTAAAATTATC
>CAMTWE010000228.1:0-11434 GCA_947085395.1 uncultured Bacteroidota bacterium
AAAAGTGTAATGAGAAATTTGGAAGAGTTTATAATTGAAAGTTATGGTAAACCAAGTGTGAGTGGCATTAAAGACAAAGAACCACCCCGCCCGTTGGGCACCCCTCCAAAGGAGGGGAATTTAGGTAACGTCTTTATCAATGAAACACAATATTTTGCAGATGTACCAACTTCAGCGTGGGAATTTTACATTGGTGGTTATCAACCCGCTCAAAAATGGCTTAAAGACAGAAAAGGTAGAGAATTGAGCTATGATGATATTTTGCATTACCAAAAGATTATAGTGGCTTTATCGGAAACTAATAGAATTATGAAAGAAATTGATAAAATTGAGATATAAGTATTAAAATCCACATTAAAGAATGACTAAAGGAGAAATCAATAGATTAGGTGATGAAATTAGGAGCGAACAAAATGATATAGGTATCAACTCATTAGAAAAATTACAAGATTATAGAACATCTCATAAAACTTCATTATCTGAGACATTTAAAATTTTATTAGACATAAGAAAAAGAAAATCACATAATGCAATTGTGACTTTCAGAATTAAACGATTTGAGTCAATTATTGGTAAATTGGAGCGTTACCCAGATATGGAGTTCAGTAGAATGTGGGATATAGGAGGGTGTAGAGTAATTGTTAAAAATAATGATGAAGTCTATAAATTTAGAGATGAAATTGCTAAAGTACTTAATATTAGAAAACTAAAAGACTACATTAAGAATCCACAGACTGATGGATATAAATCTTTACACTTATATGCTGATTCACCCATAGATAATAGAGTTATTGAAATTCAAATTAGAAATCAGAAAGACCATAATTGGGCAACATTAGTTGAAATTAGTGATTTACTATTTGATTCAAAACTCAAAGAATATGGAAAAGATAAAACGCTATTACGGTTTCATTTTTTGCTCTCAAAAGAAGATGAATTAACTTTTCTTGAAAAAAAAGAATTAGCAACCATTATTTATAAATATCAATACGTTGATGAATTAAGTAAAGTATTTACACGAAATTATCTTGAAGTTAGACAACAATGGACTAATATTGAAACAAAACCAAAATATAGATTTTTTTTGATAGAAACTTCTAAGCACAATATTCCAAAAATTGAAGCATTTGAGAGTTTTAATGAAGCTGAGACTTCATATTTTAAGAAATTTCAAGAAAATTCAGATTCAAATGTAGTTTTAACACACTTGCCAAAACCAGATTATAATCAAATTAGTATTGCATATTCTAATTACATTCTGACTATGCATACTTTTATGGATGATTTCTCAATAATGTTTGAAAATCTAATTCTTGAATCATTAAAATATGGACGTTATTTTGAATACATTAAAATGCTGGATTTACACTTTAGTATTATTTCAAATCATATTGGAAATGCTATTAAAGAAGTTAATTTTAATAATAATGTAACTAATGAAATTTCAAATGGTGTTGTAACTAGAAAAATTTCAAATGGTTGGGTAAATAATAAAAAAGCAAAAAAAGCTAAAGAATGGAAAAATGATATTAGAACTAAATTAAAACAAATTGATAAAAATCTCAAGAGATTTCAAAGGTTATACGCTACTAATTTACCAGAAAATAAAATTAAAAAATATTTTGTTATACAAATAACAAGATATATAACATGGAAGTATGAAAGAAAAATAAGAAATTTATTAAAGTAATGTTTATAACTTACACTCCTGGTTTACTGTGCTTTAGACTATTTTTATTATCTTAGTACTATAATAAATAATAGAGATATGACAACGCAAAAATACACAGGTGCTATAAGATTAAAAACTGGTTTCGACACATGGCAAGCAATTAAAAACTTTAAGCAATAGACTGTCTCTCAGGAATTTATTTATTGAAGTAAATTGATTTAGAGTGACACAAAAAGTGACACATTAATAAAAAGAAAAAACCTAACTACTTAATTAAAAGCGTGTTAGGTTTTTTTTATTGTGACCTCGACAGGATTAGCTCTGCTTTTCCTGACAAAACTCCGCTTTGAAAATACTATCAACAAAAAAACGCTCAAGCGAGCTTGGCGTTTTTTTGTTTATAGTATTTATTCGTGACCTCGACAGGATTCAAACCTGTAACCTTCTGAGCCGTAATCAGATGCGCTATTCAGTTGCGCCACGAGGCCTTTTTGGGTGCGCAAATATAAAACTTTTTGACGTATTACAAACTTTTTTTGGTAACAAAATACCGCCAACCAATAAGGGCTAACTGCCATTTCTTAGCTTTACTCATATCCAATTGACGCTTTGTAAACGAAGGCATGATTAATTTGTTAATCCGTGCCAATATTTTAAAAATTACTTTATCCATGATACAAAAATAATAAATTGCAGTTAGATTTAAGAATATTAAAATTAAAATCAATAAATATAAAAAAATAGAACATACCCCCTGTTTTTTATATCAAAATATGATATTTTTAATGTTTTAAAAATTTAACCCCCTATATTTTTGCTTTAAAAATATATTTTTATATTTTTGCATGGAACTAAACTTATATTATTATGTCCTCACTAAGATTTCATGCGCTATTTGAAGCCCAAAACAGAAAAGCTATTGCTGTTGATGATGCAACCAATCGATCTCAATTATTTGCAGAAAATGTTTTTAACAAACAATCCATGCGACAATATATGACACCTGAAGCATTTGAAGGTGTTATGAATGCTATGGAATTTGGACATAAAATTGAGCGAAAAGTAGCCGACCAAGTAGCATCTGCCATGAAAAGCTGGGCTTTAAACAAAGGCGCAACTCACTATACCCATTGGTTTCAACCATTAACGGGTTCAACCGCAGAAAAACACGATGCTTTTCTAGATTTGCTTCCAAATGGTGAAGCATTAGAAAAATTTGATGGCGCTCAGTTAGTGCAACAAGAACCAGATGCCTCCAGTTTTCCTAGTGGTGGCATCAGAAATACTTTTGAAGCGCGCGGTTATACTGCTTGGGATCCTACCTCTCCTGCATTTATATATGGAACTGCACTTTGCATTCCCACAATTTTTGTATCCTATACAGGCGAGGCCTTAGACAACAAAACACCACTTTTAAAATCTTTGCAAGCTGTTGATGATGCCGCAACACAGGTTGCTAAATATTTTGATAAAAATGTAACCAAAGTAATCTCAACCTTAGGTTGGGAACAAGAATATTTTTTAATTGACAGTGCTTTAGTCAATTCAAGACCTGATATTGCTTTAACAGGAAGAGCATTAATTGGACATTCACCCGCAAAAGGGCAACAATTAGATGATCATTATTTTGGTTCAATTCCGTCTAGGGCTTTAAACTTTATGCGTGAATTAGAATTGGAAAGTTTGAAATTGGGAATTCCGGTTAAAACGCGTCATAATGAAGTAGCGCCTAACCAATTTGAGTTAGCTCCTATTTATGAAGAAGCCAATTTAGCCGTAGATCACAATTCATTATTGATGGATATTATGGGAAAAATTGCTGAAAAACACAACTTTAAAGTACTATTTCACGAAAAACCATTTGCCGGAATCAACGGTTCTGGAAAACACAACAACTGGAGTTTGGCAACAAACACTGGCGTAAATTTATTGAGTCCAGGGAAAACACCGATGAAAAATTTGCAGTTTTTAACTTTTTTCATCAACACTATTAAAGCGGTACATGATTACGAAGAATTGTTGCGATCTGGAATTGCATCCGCAGGAAATGACCATCGATTAGGAGCCAATGAAGCGCCTCCTGCCATTATTTCTGTTTTTATTGGAAAGCAATTGAGCGATGTATTGGATGAGTTAGAAAATATCACCAAAGGAAAATTATCACCCGAAGAAAAAACCGATTTAAAACTCAATGTAGTAGGTAAAATTCCGGAAATATTGTTGGATAATACTGACAGAAACAGAACCTCTGCTTTTGCATTTACCGGCAATAAATTTGAATTTAGAGCGGTAGGATCAAGCGCAAATTGCGCAACGCCAATGATGATTTTAAATGCCATCGTTGCTAAGCAACTCATCGATTTTAAAGAACAAGTTGATAAACTCATCGATGAAAAAGACATGAAAAAGGACGATGCCATTTTTAATGTTTTAAGAGAATATATTAAAGTGTCTAAAAAAATTAGATTTGAAGGCGATGGTTACAGTAAACAATGGGAAGAAGAAGCAAAAAAACGTGGCTTAAGCAACCACAAAACAACACCACAAGCACTGAAAGCAAAGGTTAGCGAAAAAACAATTGAGTTGTTTGAGACGCTTAAAATTATGAATCAAGTGGAAATTCTGGCGCGTCATGAAATTGAATTGGATGAATATACGCTGAAAATTCAAATTGAAGGTCGCGTTATTGGCGATTTAGCGCGCAATCACATCATACCCACTGCAATTCGTTATCAAAACACCCTTATCAAAAATGTAAAAGGGCTGAAAAATATTTTTGGCGATGATTTTAAAACATTGGCTGGCGAGCAATTGATGTTGATTAAAGACATTTCTGAACACATTAGTCAAATTAATTCTAAAATTACAGCGATGACAGAAGCTAGAAAAAAAGCAAATAAAATTGAAGAAAGTGAGAAAAGAGCTTTTGCATATTGTGAGAAAGTAAAACCATTTTTTGAAGAAATTCGTTACCATTGCGATAAATTAGAAGTTTTGGTAGATGACGAATTATGGCCAATGGCTAAATTTAGGGAGTTATTATTTACCCGATAATTTATCAATTAGGATGACGAATATAGATTATTGAAAAATTATTTTTTAAGATAATCTATATTTTTTTCACACCAAAGAATCATCAAAAAAATATGAAATAAAAAAAGGAGCGATAAAAATCGCTCCTTTTTTATACTTTATAACTTTAGCTTACGCTAGAGCTGCAACACGTTTCATTAAACCAGACTTTAAATTTCCAGCTTTATTTTTATGAATAACATTGTTCTTTACTAATTTATCTAGCATAGATACAACTGCAGGTAATTTACCTTCAGCAAATTCTTTATCTACAGAAGCACGCAAATCTCTTACAGCATTTCTGGTAGTTTTATGCTGATATTTATTGATCAACCTTTTTTTCTCGTTGCTTCTAATTCTCTTTAATGCTGATTTATGATTTGCCATTATATTTTAATTTAATGTTCTTAAATTTTGTAGCCCGTAGGGGAATCGAACCCCTCTTACCAGGATGAAAACCTGGCGTCCTAACCGATAGACGAACGGGCCATGTGTTACTTGCATTTTCACATTGCGAGTGCAAAGATACACCTATTTTCTATTTGTCAAAATTTATTTTAAAAATTTTTCAATATGCTTTGGCAAATAAAACTTTTTGCTGTGAGGGCTTGCCAGTAAAGACACAAACACCTGTTTGATTATCAGAATTTAACGGAATACAACGGATGGTTGCTTTGGTTAATTCTTTTATTCTTTCTTCGGTTTCTGGAGTTCCATCCCAATGAGCGGAAACAAAACCACCTTTTGTTTTTAAAACATTTTTAAATGATTCAAAATCTGCTACTTCAGTGATATGATTATCTCTATATGATTTTGCTTTATCAAACATATCGGTTTGAATTTGTTTTAATAGATTTTCAACATAAAGAGCTGCTTCCTCAAAAGTGATGGTTTTTTTCTCTAAAGTATCTCTTCTAGCAATTTCTAAAGTTCCGTTTTCTAAATCGCGGGGACCAATGGCCAATCTAACCGGAACGCCTTTTAACTCATATTCTGCAAATTTCCATCCTGGCGTGTGCGTTGTTCTGTGATCTAATTTAACCGAAATTCCTTTTGATTTTAAATGATTGATAATCCCTGAAGCTTTTTCTATAATTTGATCTAATTGTTCATCTGTTTTATGAATAGGCACAATTACCACTTGTATTGGCGCTAAATTCGGAGGTAATACCAAACCATTATCATCAGAATGTGTCATAATTAAGGCCCCAATTAAGCGTGTAGAAACACCCCATGAGGTAGCCCAAACATGTTCTTGTTTTCCTTCTTTTGTGGTATATTTTACATCAAATGCTTTGGCAAAATTTTGACCTAAAAAATGAGAAGTTCCTGCCTGTAACGCTTTACCATCTTGCATCAATGCTTCAATACAATAGGTTTCTATTGCACCTGCAAAACGTTCATTTTCAGATTTCACACCCTTAACAACTGGCATCGCCATAAAGTTTTCTGCAAAATTGGCATAAACATTCATCATTAATTCTGCTTCTGTAATGGCTTCTGATTTAGTGGCATGGGCGGTATGTCCTTCTTGCCACAAAAACTCTGTTGTTCTTAAAAAAAGTCGGGTTCTCATTTCCCATCGAACTACATTAGCCCACTGATTTATTAACAAAGGTAAATCTCTATATGATTGAATCCACTTGCGATAGGTATCCCAAATTATGGTTTCAGAAGTAGGACGTATAATTAATTCTTCTTCTAATTTAGCATCCGGATCTACAATAATTCCGCTTCCATCTGCTGCATTTTTTAATCGATAATGCGTAACAACGGCACATTCTTTGGCAAAACCAGCCACATGACTTGCTTCTTTGCTAAAATATGATTTAGGTATCAACAGTGGAAAATAGGCATTTTGATGTCCTGTTTCTTTAAACATTCTATCCAATTCTGCTTGCATTTTTTCCCAAATGGCATAGCCGTATGGTTTAATAACCATAAAACCTCTAACACCAGAATTCTCAGCTAAATCTGCATTTAACACTAAATCATTATACCATTTAGAGTAATCATCACTACGCTTTGTTAATTTATTTCCCATCTGCTTATATTTGGCACAAATATTGTAATTTTACATTTGATTAATTCGTTGACAAAACTAATTAATTTTGTGATGTTCAACAATAAAAAACGTATTGATTATGAAATCTTCTGTTCAAAAAATTACAAATCATGTTCCACTTATACTTTTAATTATGGGTTTATTTGGGCTGAATTCTTGTGGCACCTATTACAATGTTTCGCAAGAGGATGGTATTTACAATTCACGCGATTATAATGTTTATAAAGAAAGACGTGAGGTTGCAAATAGAGAAAAAGAAGTAGCTAATAATCAAGATGATAATTTTTTTGCCAAAAAACTTTCCACTTATCAATCTGTTGAAGAAGGTGACATTTTAACAGATGTTGATAATTATAGTTATCAAAATAATAATACATCCAAAAGTGGTTCTTCTCCTTGGGGTTATTCAAATAATATTACCATAACTGTGGTAGACCCTTATTATTATCGCAATTCTTGGAATAGTTATTATTATGATGATTATTACTATGGCTATTATCCATCTCATTATTATTTCAGACCTTACTATAATCCATTTTATAATCCTTACTTTAATTCTTACTATTACGGTGGCTACAATCCATATTACTACAATCCTTATTATGGAAGTGGTTTTTCATTTGGCTATAATTGGGGTTATAATTCCTATTATCACAACAATTATTACCGACCTGTTTATTATGTAAAATATTATGATTCTTATGGCAAAAGAGATAGCTATAACACCAATACTTCTTTTCAAAGAAACAGTTCTACTGTAAATAGAAATCAGGTTTCTCCATATTCTGGAAGCAGTAGACCTACATTGGGCACTTCAACTAGAAGATCATCTGATGAAATAAGAGGTAACAATCCTAATCCAGTAAATACTAACAAAAATAATCAGTTCAACAATAGACGTTCTAATGATGACTCTAATACAAATCAGAGACGTTCTAATGATGGCTCTAATACAAATCAAAGACAATCAAATGATCCTAATTCTGGAAATAGAAGCAATACAACAACTGGTAAAAGACGCGACAATGTGAGTTATAATTATGATGATAGAACTAATCAAAATAATACAGAAACACGCTCAGAAACCAATTCAAATTACAGAAATACTGATAATGTAAATTATAGTAGAAGTAATGTAACCGTAAATGAAAGACCTCAGTACAACCCAACAAATACCAATTCTCAAAATAATACGGAAAGCGCTACCACAACAAATAATAATAGAAACACTGAAGAAAGACAAGTTAAAAGAGAATCTAATAATACAAATAACAACAGAGAAACATCAGCAGCGCAAAATAATACGCAAAGAGAAGTGAGAGAAGTGAGAGAGGTAAGAGAAACTAGAAATGAAAACGCTAATCAAAATTCAAATCCGGTAAGAGTTGAAAGTAGCAGTGAAAATAGTTCAAATTCTAGCAGCTCCTCGGTAGGCAGAAGACGCGATCAATAGTTGTTTAATTCATCTATTAAAATAACAAAATATCAAAATATTAGATTTTCATCAACCTTAAAAAATGAAAAAATGAAAAATTTACTTTTACTTTTTACGTTACTTTTTTCGACTATTATAAATTCACAATCACTGGGATATAATGATTTAGGTGTCTTATTTTCTGGAAATGAATACAACGGAACGGCGCGTTTTAATGGAATGAGTGGTGCTTTTGGCGCCTTAGGCGGTGATTTATCTGCTATCAATATCAATCCGGCTGGTGCTGCAGTTTTTATTAACAATGAATTTAGTTTTTCATTATCCAATAGAAATAGTGTAATTAATACTAATTTTTACAACAATAACAGAAATAATGAAAACGATTATTTTAAATTACCACAAATGGGCGGCGTTGTTGTTTTTAATAATTACGATAACGATGCTAACTGGAAAAATGTAGCCATCGGATTTAATTATACCATGATGGCTGATTTTAAAAATGAATGGATTGCCAGCGGAAACAGCCAATATGCCACTTATATTTTTGATCAGGTAAACACCACTATGCGCTATTTGAATGTAAATGATCAAGTTTTTGGTAACTATATGAAAGGGAAAAATGACCAATATACTTTTTCAATTGCTTCACAATATAGTGAGCAATTATTTGTTGGACTTTCAATCATATCTCACAATGTAAATTTTCAACAGAAAGCAATTTTAGAAGAATATAATAACAATGGAGCTGGCCAAACTATTGATGCTTCGCTTATTCAAGAGTTATCTACAGTTGGTGATGGTTTATCATTTGGACTCGGATTTATTGTTAAACCTGTTAAAAATATGCGTTTAGGATTTGCCTATCAATCACCTGTTTGGTATGATTTAGCCGAAGAATTTATAGCAGAAGATTTACAATTAAAATACAGCAATACCACACAAGTTTATACTGAATATTCTGGTGTAAATCGATTTGATTATCGGTTAAGAACTCCGAGTACTTTAACCGGAAGTTTTGCTTATATTTTTAATACCCAAGGATTGATAAGTCTGGATTATATCTATAAAGATTACAGCGGAATTTTATTAAGTGGCGATAATTTTACTACAGAAAATCAGAATTTCAAAAATAATTTAACAGGAAATACCCGTTTAAATATAGGAACCGAATGGCGTTTTGATAAAATAAGTTTAAGAGGAGGATTATTCACCGAGAAAAATCCTTACAAAAATGCTGGCGATAATGAAAATATTGAAGGATTTTCTGTAGGAGCAGGTTATAACTTTGGTCAGTTTAAATTTGATGTTGCATACAGCAAATCTGAACAAACAAAATATTACGATTTTTACCCACAATACAATCAAATTAATGCTGCCACTTTGGCAAATAAAAACAACAAAATAACTGCAACTTTGGTTTTTAAACTATAAGTTTATAGATAATAAGTATAAACGTCCCACTAAATCGGGACGTTTTTTTATTACTTTTGCATAAAAATTATACAATATGAGCACAATCCATTTTACTATCGAAAAAACCAACATACCAACCATCGTTAAATTTGTTTCTAATGCAGTTTTAACTCGCGGAACCTATGAATTTAACTCAACTGATGAAGCTGCTGGCTCCCCATTAACTCAAAAATTATTTGAATTTCCTTTTATAAAAAAAATACAAATATCAGCCAATTTCATCGCTATTGAAAGCATTGAAAACTTTGATTGGGAATTTGTACAAGAGGAGGTTAAAGATTTTATTAAAGATTTTATTGAACAAGATTTAAAAGAAAGTGAGCAACAAGTGATGTATCAAAATAATGTGTTGGAGGTTTATATGGAAAGTACTCCAAATCCGAATACCATGAAATTTGCCACCAACCGTTTATTGGCAGTTAATGATGCCACTTTTACGTCATTGGCAGAAGCTGAATTTTCATTATTAGCACAAGAATTATTTGGTTTTGATTATGTTACCGAAGTATTTTTCTCTGAAAATTATGTTGCTGTAACTAAAAACAGCACCAAAGAATGGGATGAAATACAAACAGATTTAAGAGCATTTATCAAAACCTATATAGAAAGTGGTCAAGAAATCATGAAAGAAAATTACCATCAAAATACGTCATCAGATATTTATGATTTTGATGCTTTAGATGATACCAGCAAACAAATTGTAGCCATTTTAGATAAATATGTAAAACCCGCGGTTGCCTCTGATGGTGGCAATATCGCTTTTCACTCTTATGATGCAGATTCTAAGGTAGTAAGTGTAATTTTACAAGGCGCTTGCAATGGCTGTCCGTCTTCTACAGTAACTTTGAAAAATGGAATCGAACAAATGTTGAAACAAATGATTCCCAATAAAATTGAAATGGTAAAAGCCATTAACGGTTAAAGAATTTATATGTCTGAAAAAGTAAAACCTTATAAAAATTCCGATTCTGGAAAAAAAGAGCAAGTGGCTCAAATGTTTGACAATATCTCTGGTAATTACGATTTTCTAAATCATTTTTTATCTTTAGGAATTGACATTCAATGGCGTAAAAAGGTGTTAAAAATTGTACAGCAAACGAATCCAGAAATTATTTTAGATATCGCAACCGGAACGGGAGATTTAGCTATTTTACTTTCAAAAGCATATCCAAAAAAAATAATCGGTTTAGATTTATCCAACGGAATGTTAGCCGTTGGGCGCAGAAAAGTAGCAGAAAAAGGACTTGCTCATTTGATAGAAATGGTACAAGGCGATTCTGAAAACCTTCCTTTTGAAGATAATTATTTTGATGTGATAACCGTTTCTTTTGGCGTTCGCAATTTTGAAAACCTCCACAAAGGACTGTCAGAAATTTACCGAGTATTAAAGCCCGGTGGTACTTTTATAGTTTTAGAATTTTCGCAACCTACCCAATTTCCGATGAAACAAATTTTCGGAATTTATTCAAAATATATGTTACCGCTCATTGGCAAACTTATTTCTAAAGACAAATCGGCCTACACTTATTTACCAGAAAGTGTTGCTGCATTTCCATTTGGCGAAGATTTTAATGCAATTTTACGAAACTTAAATTATACTAATGTTTCAAATAAAGCGTTAACATTTGGTATAGCGAGTATTTACAAAGCTCAAAAATAACATGAAATAACATTGTTTGATATAATCGCAAAAACTTATGAAAATGAAGTATCAAAC
>CAMTWE010000229.1:0-10021 GCA_947085395.1 uncultured Bacteroidota bacterium
GCGCCCATACCAACCAAAACATTGTCGTGAATTGTACATCCGTGTACAATTGCATTGTGCGCTATTGAAACATTATTACCAATATTTGTGGGATGCTTTTGATAAGTAGCATGAATAATAGCTCCATCTTGTACATTTACTTTGTTACCCATTTTAATATAATGTACATCTCCACGAATTACGGCATTGTACCAAATGCTACAATCATTACCCATAACAACATCACCAATAATAACGGCAGTTTCAGCAATAAAACAATTAGTCCCAAATTGCGGTTTTTTTCCGTTTAATTCTTTAATAATCATCAAAAATATTTTTTAAAACGATGCGTTTATATTTGGACAACCCGACAAACGCTTTGGACGACACAATAAATTAAAGCCCAAACTTAATTGATGAAATCCGCCATTTTCAAATAAAATTGCACCACTTTGTTTTGTATAAGTATAAGAAAACATCCATTTATTGATATTTACCCCAATTATTGGCGTAATATATTGTAGCTCTTGTAACTCATTTCCATCAAATCCTTGTCTATACGAAATTCCGCCCCAAAGTTGAGCGCTTGGAAAATCTTTGTAAACTTTTACATTAAAATCAACAAATTTTTCACCAGTTCCTTCAATAAATTGTGTCATAATAGACGGTTCTAATTGTACACTAGAATTATCACCAAAATAATAGCCAACAGTAAGTAAATACCTTCTTAAATTGAGTGATTCAAAATCATCATTATATAAATTTCTGGCGGATAATAAAATATTTTTGGCAGTTAAATAAGAGAAAAAACCTCCTAAATGATAAGCCGCACCGATATCTGCATTAAAATAATTGCTGCTTTGAATGAGTTGTGTTATCACTGGATCTGGAAGGGTAAAGTTGGTTTCATCAACAGAATTTTCTACCATCATTAATGAAAATGCAAATGATAATTGGTTTATTTCATCTGATCGCGTTCCAAAATCAAGATGATACGCATAGGTACCCTGAATTCCTGTTTGAGCATGATAGCCATTTCTATCGTTAAAAACAATAGCACCAATACCTGCTTTATCTCCTATTCTAGTATGAAAACTTAAAGTTTGTAAGGCTGGAGCATCTTTAACACCTGCCCATTGTTGCCGCGCTGTAAGCCGTATTTTTCCACAATTTCCAATACCTGCTGCGGCCGGATGTACTAAATATACATTGTCTGAAAGGTAATCAGCATAAATTGGGAGCGTTTCTTGCGCATTGGCTAAAAAACCCAATATCAAGAAAAATATAATACCTTTTATTTTTATCATTTTTGAATTAAAATCTAAACTTTTAGAACTCAATTTCACAGTTTTAAAAGTTTTATTGGGCAAATGTACAAAAACGAATATTACTTAAGTTAATGACAACAATCATTTTTTTAAATGAAGAAAGTAATTGACAAATAAAGAAATATTTCATAAATTTACATGGGTAAATTTATCAATGTATCAACTAAATAATTTAAAATATGAAGATAATTACATTCGCTATTGTTACTGTATTGATTAGTTTTTTATTGTACGTTTTATTTAAGTACATCCGAAATTTTTTTGATCAAATTTGGTAAGGTTTGTTTTATGGTTTTAAAAAAAGTTTGGTATGAATTACAAATCCAAAATCTTTTAAAAAATCAAAAACATCAAAATCACCGTCAAAATATAAAGTCTCTTGGTTTAGGGTCTTTATAGTTATTTGACCGTTGAAAGATTTTGTGGTGGCTTTTAGTCCAGAAACATCTACTTCTGCAATTTTCGAATTAAAAAGGGTATCATTGATAATAGTGCAAACAATTGATTTCATAGCTGTGAAATTTTTGTACAATATACGATAATTAAAAATATAATTCAATAAGGAATAGCATTTATTTTTTCATAAATTTGATAAAAAAGTAATATTTTGATAAAAAAAAGACACTATTGCTAATGTCTTTTAGTTTATTTATTAAATTTTTACAAGTAATTTTTTTTAATTATTCAATTCTATATTTTCCAAGATCATTTAAATTTGAATGGCTTAAAAAAGAGGCGTAACCGGCATTTCGAGCTCGGGCAAAGCGCAGAAATACTTCTAAAGTTTTCCAGTATGTATGGTCGCGTTGTGTATCATGTAAAAGCAAATAACCCATAATGATATTTCCGGCCATTTCTACCAATCTGCGTGCATGAAAATTTACAAATTCTGGATTGTTATGTACGCTAACTCTTGCTTCTGCTTCTTCAAATTCTAGCGTCATACTAATCAAAATTGACCGATATGATTGAGTTTCTGGCTTTATGGTTACTTTTTCATACGCTTCTATTTGTGCTAAAAAAGCACCAGTGGTAACGCCTTTTATAGCAGCAACCATTTGAAGTTGTGTGGTTCCTTCATAAATAGTAGTGATACGCGCATCGCGATAAATTCTTTCAATTGGGTAATCTTTCATAAATCCAGAACCACCATGAATTTGTAAGGAATCGTAAGCAATTTCATTACAGAACTCTGATGTTATTCCTTTTGCTAGTGGGGTGTAAACATCGGCTAATTTTTGATATTTTTTTTGTTCTTCTTTTTCTTCTTTGGTTAATTCTCTTTCGGTTGCTAAATGTGCTAAAGTTTTATACATATCAACAAAACGAGCTGTTTCATAAAGTAAACTTCTAGAAGCTGTCAATTTTGCATTCATAACTCCTAGCATTTCATAGATTGCCGGGAACTGAATAATTGGTTTTCCAAATTGTTCTCTTTTATAAGCATATTCTAGGGCCTCTCGATAAGCTGCTTCACTAATTCCAACCGATTGACCTGCAACTCCCAATCGGGCACCATTCATCAAAGACATAACATATTTAATAAGTCCTAATCTACGATTACCACAAAGTTCAACGGGTGCGTCTTTAAAAACGAGTTCGCAAGTGGGTGATCCTTTAATTCCTAATTTATTTTCTAATCTTCTAACGGCAACTCCCCCATTATTTTTATCATAAATAAACATAGAAAGTCCGCGTCCGTCTAGTGTACCTTCTTCAGAACGGGCTAAAACTAGAGAAATATGGGCATCACCATTGGTTATAAATCTTTTTACACCATTTAAAAACCAAGTATCTTTATTTTCATCATAATGTGCTTTTAACATCACCGCTTGTAAATCAGAGCCCGCATCTGGTTCTGTAAGTGACATTGCCATGGTTTCTCCTTTACAAATTCTAGTGAGAAAACGCTCTCGTTGATCATCAGAACCAAAATCATTGATGGTTTCTGCGCAGTCTTGTAATCCCCAAATATTGGCAAAACCACCATCGGCTCTAGCAACGATTTCACCACCCATGATAAAAGGAACGACAGAAAAATTAAGTCCGTCAAACTTGCGGGGAAGCGTAATACCCATTAAGCCACCTTTTACAATGGCATCAATATTTTGTTGCGTACCTTTTGCATATTCAACACCTCCATCTTTTATAGTAGGACCATCAAAATCTACTGATTCTGCGTTTGGAGCAATTACATCGCCACTTATTTCACCTATAATTTTAAGTACTTGTGTGTAACTATCTATTGCATCTTCAAAATCTTTGGGCGCAAAATCAAATTCATCTTTATCTATGAAATAATTTTCTTTAAGTGTCACAATTCTTTGCATCAATGGATGTGAAAGATGGAATTGAAGATGGGGATTATCTGTAAAAAAATTTGCCATATTTACTTTATTTTATCGTTACAAATTACTTTGTATTTTCTTTATAGTATTTTATCATTTTAGGAATCACTGTTTCTACTTTGCCTTTGATAACATAGTTTGCAATTTTATTAATGGGTGCATTTTCATCATTGTTGATAGAAATAATAATGCTTGATTCTAACATCCCTGATAAGTGTTGAATTTGACCAGAAATGCCACAAGCGATGTATAATTTTGGGCGTACTGTTATACCTGTTTGTCCAATTTGCCTATCATGATTTACAAAACCCGCATCAATTGCAGCGCGTGAAGCACCAACTTCACCACCTAAAAGTGCTGCTAATTCGTACAATAATTGAAAATTTTCAAAAGAACCAACACCAAATCCACCTGCTACTACAATAGCTGAATTTTTAATATCTACTTTTGATTCTTCTACATGGCGTTCAATTAATTTTATAACAAAATCTGTTTCGTTAACATATTTATTGACATCTAACTCTACCAATTTTCCTTTGTGTTGGGGATTAAAAATGGCTTTTTTCATCACTCCTTCTCTTACAGTTGCCATTTGTGGACGACAATCTGGGTTGATGATGGTAGCAATGATGTTACCACCAAAAGCGGGTCTGATTTGATAAAGAAGATCTTTATAAACTTTTTTATCCCTGGTTACTTCATGATCTCCAATTTCAAGTTCAGTACAATCTGCTGTAAGTCCACTTTTTAATGCAGAAGAAACACGAGGTCCTAAATCGCGACCAATTGTTGTGGCGCCCATCAATACAATTTGAGGCATTTCTTCTTTGAAAAGATTTACCAATATTGAAGTGTGTGGTAAGGTTGAATAGGGCGATAATCTTTTATCATCTGCTATATAAACCACATCGGTTCCATAAGGGAACAACATTTTTTCAATTCCTTTAAGATTATGTCCAATTAAAACGGCTTCTAGTTTGCAATTTAATTGATTGGCGAGACTCCGCCCCTTTGTAAGTAATTCAAAACTAACATCGGCAATTTTTCCCTCCTCTAATTCGCAATATACAGTTACATTATTCATCTGTTTATATTTTTTTATTTTTTTATTTGTCAGATGGAATTCGCATAGTAATCATCTCAGTTAATATTGAAATTTTTATATGCTCATTTCATAAATATTTCTGATTTATTTTATTAACCTATAATATGTGAGCCAATTAATTCTTTCATCAACTCATTAATATCTTCATCATTATCTTCTAATTTTAAAGATTCTTTTGCTTGAAAAACGATGTTTTCAACTTTTTTTACTTTGGTAGGAGATCCTCCAAGCCCAAGTTGTTCGCGGTCACACTCTATATCATTTACACCCCATTCTTTTATGATGTGATGATGTCCCATTGAAGTAGCCAAATAATCTTCACTTATTTGCTGACTTTCACTAATAGTTGTAGTGTGTTTGTATTTCATGAGCCGTTTTGCATGGCGCGGGCGGCAATGAGGTGCAGAGTTATTTACGGTAATTAAAATAGGAAAAGAACCTTCTAACACTTCTACTCCACGCTCCAATCTTCTTTTAACCTGAATTTTATCATCTGTCAATGAAATAATTTCTTCGGCATACGTAATCTGTGGGATTCCTAATTTTTCTGCAACTTGTGGACCAACTTGCGCGGTATCACCATCAATGGCTTGTCTTCCACAGATAATTATATCAAAAGTTTTCATTTTACGGATGGCACAAGAAAGCGCATACGATGTTGCGAGTGTATCAGAACCCGCAAAAGCACGATCGGTTAGTAAAATTCCAGCATCAGCACCACGGTACAATCCTTCACGAAGTATTTCAGCTGCACGAACCGGACCCATCGTAAGAATTGTTATGGTTGATCCAGGAAATTTATCCTTGATACGTATTGCTTGTTCTAGTGCATGTAAATCTTCAGGGTTAAAAATAGCAGGCAATACAGATCTGTTAACTGTTCCATCTGCTTTCATCGCATTTTTACCAACATTCCTAGTGTCTGGAACCTGTTTGGCAAGCACAATAATTTGATATTCTTTCATTTGTATAAACTTATTATCTTATCATTAAAATGAATCCAAATATAATAAATCTCAGCTTTAATTTAAGATTTGAAATGCTATTTATACTTAATCTAAATTATGTTATAAATGTAATATTTGCGAGGGTTTTTAAAAGTAATTTTAATCATCATTTTCATTAAATAATTTAATTATTATCTTTAGCAGTATTAAAAATTAACTATGTTATTGTTTCAAAGTACCGTTGTATCAAAATACGGCTCACATAAAAAAGTTGGGGAGAATTTATAGATTTGCATAAAAAAGCAAATGGATATTTCGATAATTTCTTCTTTTTTACCTGATGGATTATTAACACATTTTGACATTGTTGATTTCCAATAACTAGGTGATATACAAACAAAAAAGGATTGTTTTTTCATTTATTTAGATCAGAAGAACATACTTCCAACGGATTGCAATACTACTGAATTTGAATCCAAAGGATTCTACGAAAGAGTTATAATACAAGATTTTCCTATAAGAGGAAAAGCGGTTTATTTATGTATTCGAAGACGTAGATGGCGAAGCAAAGTTGATAAATCAATAGAAGTAAAAAGTGATTATACTTTTATAGCTGAGGGTTCAAAATTAACCGTTGAACTTTCAGATTTTTTAAAAGGTACAGGTCGAGACCCGAGAAGATACGATAAGTAATATTGCAAGTTATTATGGTATTAAGGCCAATTTATTACAGCGACATTACAAGAAAAAAATAAGTGGTTTTAAGTACTGGGAACAGTTAAATCACGCCGAAGATTATTTGATTTACCCTGAAAATATTGGTGAAAATTTGAGTATTGATGAATTAAGTTTGTCAAAAGGAGAACTCTATACCTTTGTCACCAATAAACAAGGAAGAGGAAAGAAAAAGACGCTGTATCCTCTATAAAAGGCACAAAAAGTCAAGATATAATTGAAGTTTTAAATCTTATTCCATTAGAAAAAAGAAAGATTGTAAAGGAAATAACCCTTGATATGGCAAATAATATGCAATTAGCATCAAGAATGTGTTTTCCGGAAAGTTACTTGGTTATATATTTTACCATATTTGAGAACAACACAAAA
Organism: uncultured Bacteroidota bacterium; assembly: GCA_947085395.1. Classification (GTDB taxonomy): domain Bacteria; phylum Bacteroidota; class Bacteroidia; order Flavobacteriales; family Flavobacteriaceae; genus JAGXRT01. Next base: position 6,812 of record CAMTWE010000229.1, read on the forward strand.
ATAAAAATAGAGTTATATGTTCCATTTAATATGGTTTCCAAAGATGAATGTCCAGATATAAATAAACATTCACTTTTACCACAAAAAAGACAAAATGAATATATGATATTAACAAAACAATAACCACAAACCATAACATTGTATAAGCCCTATTAAACAGGGCTTATACTTCCCGTTGGGTAAAATTTACGAAACCCTATAATTAAAAAACCGCCTTGATTTTTAGTTTCAAAACGGTTCCTTTTCATAAAAAATGTGTTTCTATTTATATTCCCAGTACTGAGGTTTGGTATCCTCATCTACCTGGTTCCAGTAGGCGGGCGTTACTTTACGACCGTCCAAGGTTTTTAATCGTCGTTGGTAAACCCAAACAGTTGGGTTAAAAACCATATCAGTTACTGCAACAGTATATAATTGAGGTTCTTCTTCAGATTTTCTTTTATCTTCAGAAACTAACACTTCAAAATTATTGTGTTTTAGTAGCTTCATTAAAAAATTTACACGTTCTTGAGTTGTTCCTTTTTCTACAAAAGTAACGCGTTGTCCTTCAATATCTCCAAATTGATGTGATCCTATAAGTGCCATACGTTATGTGTTAAAAATAAGGTTACTAATTTCAAATATGTATTCGTAAAGCGGACTGTACATTCCTATAATTATGATACCAAGTACGGTTGCTACTAAACCTAATTTCATCATTAATTTACTTTCAAAATAAGGGATAGAATTTTCACTTTTACGCAAAAACATCGCTCTTACCACCAATAAATAATAATATAATGAAATGGTTACATTTACAACTGCAATGAATACTAATAAATAATATCCTTGTGATGCAGCAGCAGTAAATAAGAAGAATTTACCAAAGAAACCTGCAACAGGCGGTATTCCTGCTAAAGAGAATAAAGCCAATAACATTACTAAACTCAATTTCGGATTGGTTCTGTACAATCCATCATAATCATCAATATTTTCTTTACCTGTAGCGTTTGATATGGCTTGTACCACCCCAAAAGCGCCTAAGTTAGAGAACACATAAATCATGATAAAATAAATAACAGTTGTAGCTCCGAGTTGGTCAACAGAAAGTAAACCTAGTAATATAAAACCAGCTTGTGCAATGGATGAAAACGCCAAAAATCGTTTTAAATTTTGCTGACGAATTGCAAATAAGTTACCAATAAACATGGTTAATATAGCAATACCATACATTAAATTAATCCAAATACTTTCTAAAGGTCTAAACAAGGTAAACAATAAAATCATCAACACAAATGAGGCAGCTCCTTTTGATATAACCGATAAATAGGAAGCCACACTAATGGGCGCTCCTTCATAAACATCTGCGGTCCAAAAATGGAAAGGTGCTAACGAAATCTTAAATGCCAAACCAGCAAAGAACATCAAAAAACCTAAAACTGTTAAGTTATTTGCAGTTATGGTCATGGCATCAAAAAACAAGGATCCAGAAGTGGCATACATCATGGTAATACCAAATAAAGAGGTTCCAGATGCTAAGGCAGCTGATAAAATTAATTTGATACCAGATTCACTTGATTTTTGTTTTAACGATTCATAGGCCGCTAAAGCTGCAACAGGCAAAGTTGATAATTCTAAACCGATGTAAAACATCAAGAAATCTCCTGCAGAAATCATGAAGTACAATCCCAACAAAGAGGAGAATATCAAGATAAAAAATTCTGTGGCTTTTTGCTGACTTGCAACTTTATCTCTTAACCAATCACCTGATTGAAGCAACAAAATAAGTACTCCGATATTTAATACACTTTTAAAGAAGTGCGTTAAAACATTGGTTTTAAACATGCCGCCAAACAGTGTTCCATCGGCTAAAGGAAGTAAACCTACAGCCGTATGAATGGCAAAAAGAATAACTCCAAGATTTACAAGGTTCTTTTTATTTTTTTCACTCACAACTATTTCAGCAACAATCATCAATAAGAGAATTGCGGTGAGAATTATTTCGTGACGCATTAATAATAAACTATTAAAATCCATTAGATCTATATTTCTATGTTATTAAAATCGTGCAATAAACGGCGTTAAACTATCTAAAATCATATCGCTTAACCAAAGTGGTACCATTCCCATTCCAATAATTGGAATCAATAATAAATACACTCCGTAACGCTCATACCAAGTTGATGCTGGTAAATCGTTGAATTCTTCATTTTTGATGGGACCCATCAACATAATTCCGACTACTCTTAGAATGTAAACTGCTGTAACAACAATGGCAGAAACTACTACAACTGTAGCAACTCTACTAAATAAATCAGCGTTTTCAAAAGCTCCCACAAAAATATTCATCTCTGCAACGAATCCGCTAAATCCGGGTAATCCTAAATTTGCCAATCCTGCAATGATATAAATGGCGGAAATAAAAGGTAAAACTTTTAATAAACCTCCTAATTTTTGAATATCTCTGGTGTGCGTTCTTTCGTAAATCATCCCAATTAAGGCGAAGAAAAGTGCGGTCATAAATCCGTGAGAAAGCGATTGTAAAATTGCGCCGTTCCATGCGGTTTTGTTCATCATCAATAAAGCTACCAATACCATTCCTAAGTGACTCACCGATGAATAGGCATTGATGTATTTTAAATCATTTTGACGAAGCGCCGCTAATGCTCCATAAATTACGCCAAAAGAAGATAATACGATGAAGAACGTGGACCAATCTATGGCACCAAGTGGTAATAAATACATGGCAACTCTAAAAATTCCATAACCACCTAATTTCATCAATACCCCAGCGTGTAACATAGAAACTGCCGTTGGCGCAGAGGCGTGACCGTCTGGTGACCAAGTGTGAAAAGGGAATATTGCGCCTAAAACTGCAAATCCAAGAAAAGTTAACGGAAAGAACAATCTTTGTGCTTCAAACGGAATGTTGACTTGTGCAATTTCTAACAAATTAAAAGTTAGCGGGCCACCATCGGCGTTTGAATTGAAGTAAATTCCTAAAATTCCTACCAATAATAAGGCAGAAGCTCCCATTAACATCAGCGTTAATTTCATGGCTGAATATTCTTTGGGTCCAGAACCCCAGATACCAATTAATAAATACATTGGAATTACTGCGATTTCATAAAAAACGAACATCGTAAATAAATCGATAGAAATAAAGAATCCGAAAACTCCCGTTGCCAAAACGATTAATGAGATGAAAAATTCTTTTGATAAATCAGCTAC
>CAMTWE010000230.1:0-1548 GCA_947085395.1 uncultured Bacteroidota bacterium
ACGGAAATGGAAAAGCAGATGCTTATGGCAATTTTGAAGCGACAGAAATCACGATTTCGGCAGAAAGTAACGGAAAAATCAATCAATTTTTGATAGAAGAAGGTCAATTGTTAAAAACGAATGCGTATGTTGGCTATATAGATTCCCTTGCTTTGGTGTACAAAAAAGAACAATTAATGGCCAATAAAAAAGCCATTTCGTCAAAATTAGGGAGCGTTGCATCTCAAATTAATGTTTTAAAAACGCAATTAAAAACGGCCACCATCAATCAAAAAAGAATCGAGAATTTGGTCAAAGAAAATGCGGGGACACAGAAACAACTCGATGATATCAACGGTGAAATAGCGGTTTTACATCAACAAATAAAAAGCATCGAAACACAGAACAATCCTATTTTAAATGATGTAAAAAGTATAGATGCACAGTTAAAACAATTGGAAGATCAAATTCAAAAAAGTAAGATTATCAATCCGATTGACGGAACCGTTTTAGTGAAATATGCAGAACCCAATGAAATCACCACTTTTGGCAAACCCTTGTATAAAATTGCTGATTTGAGCTCGATGCAACTTCGTGTTTATATCAGTGAAAACCAATTAAATTCCATTAAAATCGGACAAGAAGTTACGGTAAAAATTGATGCTGGTGAAACCATGAAAAATTATATTGGAACGATTTCTTGGATTGCTGCGGAAGCTGAGTTTACCCCAAAAATTATCCAAACAAAAGAAGAGAGAGTCAACCTGGTTTATGCCGTAAAAATAGCGGTTAAAAATGATGGCAGCTTAAAAATAGGAATGCCAGCAGAAATGTGGATTGAAGCTTTAAAATAATATAACATACTTGAGTATATCAGTAAAAAATATTACAAAATCATTTAAAAGCGTAACAGCTGTTAACGATGTTTCTTTTGAAGTAAAAGAAGGGGAATTATTTGGATTAATTGGTCCGGATGGTGCCGGAAAAACTACTATTTTCAGAATTTTAACCACTTTGCTTTTAGCAAATAAAGGTAGCGCAACCGTTGCCGGATTTGATGTTGTAAACAATTTTAAAGAAATTCGAAATAATGTGGGCTATATGCCTGGGCGTTTTTCGCTGTATCAAGACTTAACAGTAGAAGAAAATTTATCTTTTTTTGCCACTATTTTCGGCACTACAATTAAAGAAAATTACGAATTAATCAAAGATATTTACATACAAATTGAGCCCTTTAAAAATCGCAGAGCAGGTAAATTATCGGGTGGTATGAAACAAAAATTAGCCCTCTGTTGTGCTTTAATTCACAATCCGAAAGTGTTGTTTTTAGACGAGCCAACCACAGGCGTTGACCCTGTTTCGCGCAAAGAATTTTGGGAGATGCTCAAACGTTTACAACAAAAAGGGATTACTATTTTGGTTTCTACCCCTTATATGGATGAAGCCGCTTTGTGTGATCGGATTGCGTTAATTCAGCAAGGTAAAATTTTAGAAATTGATACGCCACAAGCAATTATTAAACACTATCCAAAAAATATATTCGCTATCAGTGCTGATAATACTTATCAA
>CAMTWE010000231.1:0-12722 GCA_947085395.1 uncultured Bacteroidota bacterium
CAAAGTGGTGCTTTTTCTGATGGTTTCCAAACGCAAACATCACCAGCAATCCACGCTAAAGCAGTATTCCATGCCCAAACTGCTACCGGAAAATTAAAGGCAGAAATAATTCCTACAATTCCGAGTGGATGGTATTGGTCGTACATTCTGTGTCCTGGGCGTTCAGAATGCATGGTAAATCCGTGTAATTGTCTCGATAAACCAACGGCAAAATCGCAGATATCAATCATTTCTTGTACTTCGCCTAAACCTTCTTGCAGTGATTTTCCCATTTCATAAGAAACCAATTCACCAAGTGGTTGTTTTAACTCACGCAATTTATCACCAAATTGCCTCACTATTTCACCTCTTTTAGGCGCTGGCATCAATCTAAATTCTAAGAATGCTTTTGATGCTTTTTCAATTACTTTAGCATAATCATCGGCAGTTGTAGTAATTACTTTTCCAATTAAAGCGCCATCAACAGGAGAATATGACGCAATAATTTCGCCATTTCCAAAAAAATTGGCACCAGTTGAGGTTCCTAAATTTAATTCTTTTACGCCTAATTTTTTGAGTGCTGCTGCTATAATAGGTTGTATTGTTAACGTATTCATGGTTTATTTTTTATAACACAAAAGTACAAAATTTTTGTGGCTATGTTTTTTTGACTTATAGAAATCTATTCAATTGAAATAAAGGCAAATCATTTTTGTAAATTTGCGTCATCATCCCAACAAATTGGAAGTGTTAATTATGTTTAGAAATCGCATTTTTAAAATTGACTCATCAGCAACATTTGAACAATTGGCGTTGGAAATTTTCCAATATCAAGCAAAAAATAACATTGTTTACAAGCAGTTTTTAGCCATTTTAAAATTTGATATTTCATCAGTAAAAAAAATAACCGATATTCCTTTTTTACCCATAGATTTTTTTAAGCGATTTGAAATCATCACCGGGAAAAATAAATCTCAGGAAATATTTCTGAGCAGTGGCACTACCAACACCATCCAAAGTAAACATTTTGTAACTGATATTGCTGTTTATAAAGAGAGTTATCTTGCCTCATTTGAGTTTTTTTATGGCCCAATTAAAGATTATACTATTTTAGCTTTATTGCCTTCTTATTTAGAGCGCGACGGTTCTTCTTTGATTTATATGGTGGATGATTTCATCAAAAAAACGCAGAATTTAGATAGCGGATTTTACTTAAATGATTTGGATAAATTGGCTGAAAAGCTACAGAAATTGAACGCAAAAGGAAGAAAAGTTTTGTTGATGGGCGTTACTTATGCGCTGTTAGATTTGATTGAAAAACATCAACTTAATCTCCAAAATACCGTTATTATGGAAACGGGTGGCATGAAAGGAAAAAGACGCGAAATGATTCGGGAAGAACTGCATGAAATGCTTTGTAAAGGATTTGGCGTTACAGAAATCCATTCTGAATATGGCATGACCGAGCTTCTGAGTCAGGCGTATTCTAAAGGAAATGGTATTTTTGAAACCCCGCCTTGGATGAAAATTTTAATTCGCGATACCGAAGATGCTTTTTCCTATTTACCACCATATAAAAGTGGTGGAATTAATGTAATTGACTTGGCTAATTTTAATTCTTGTTCGTTCATCGCTACACAAGATTTGGGTAAAATACACCTAAACAATACTTTTGAGGTTTTAGGTAGATTTGATCATGCTGATATCAGAGGTTGTAATTTATTGATTAATTAGTTCTTAAAGTTTGAAAGTAATAATGTTGTAAAGTATTGTATCTAATTATAAATATTTTACTCGTTTTTTTTTATAGGATATCGCTCTAAATCGTAAATAAACGTTGAAATGTCAGCATTAAACCATTCATTAAACATTTTGAAAGTGCGTTTTTGAGGCCATTCTTTCTTATTGGTATTCCATTCAACTAATTCTAATTCAAAGAAATCGCTATAATTTTTCTTTAACCATTTTTCTAAATCATCAATTTCATCATCTACTAAATAAACATTGGTTTCTTTAAGTTCAGTTATGATATTTTCTGTTTCAAATTTATTAATCCAGTCTATAAAAGGTTGTTTAGGTTTTATAATAATTGCATACCGATTTATAGTTCCTTCATCAAACTCATCATCTTCAAATTCTGTTTCTATTTCATTCTTTATTTTTTCCAAATAAGATTCTGGGGTAATCATTGAAACGCCAATTTTTACCTTATCTCCTAATTCTTTTAATTCAAAATCATCAATAAAAAGGTCATACTGTTTAAAGTTAGCAACTTTACTGTGAATCATTTTTTTTAAAAGTGAGAGAAGTTTTTGATCATAAGGAGCGTCATTAAGCATTTTTTCAAATTCTTTTTTGGGTATTATGGTACTCATATTGCCAAAATTCCACGCATACACACTAAAATCATTAATTTCATCTAAATCAAAATAATCTGGAAAATCATTTTCAAAAGATTTTTTAAAAGAATCAAAAATATCAGTATGATTTATATCATTTTTTGGATTAGAAATTTTAGAATCAAATAGATTGATTACTTTATTTTTTTTCATGTTCGAGCGTATTTAATTTCTAGTTAACTTTTAAAATAAAATAACTTTTTTTACCGCGTTGAAGCAAAATATACTTCTCTGCAATTAAATCAGCTTTGGTAATTTGATAACCTTCTGTTACTTTTTCTTTATTAACAGAGATGGAGTTTTCGCTGAGTGCTCTTCTAACCTCCGAATTGGATTTTAAAAATCCAGTTTCTGAAAAAGCAGCTACAATATCCAATCCATTATTGATTTGTTCTGAAGTTATCTCAGCTTGTGGAACGCCTTCAAAAACATCTAAAAAAGTTTGTTCATCCAAATTTCTTAAATCCGTTGCAGTTGAGTTTCCAAACAAAATAGCCGAGGCCTTTAAAGCATTTTCATAAGCTTCCACACCATGCGTCATAATGGTTACTTCTTCGCCAATTTTCTTCTGAAGAATTCGCAAATGAGGTGTTTCTTTGTGTGTTGCAATCAATTGCTCAATGGTGGTTTTATCTAAAAAAGTGAATATTTTGATATAACTCATCGCATCTTCATCCGAAGTATTGAGCCAATATTGATAAAATTTATAAGGCGATGTTCTCCCCGCATCCAACCAAATATTACCTTCGGCTGTTTTTCCAAACTTAGTGCCGTCTGCTTTGGTAATGAGTTTACAAGTTATGGCATACGCTTTTCCTTGTACTTTTCTGCGGATGAGTTCTGTGCCTGTGGTGATATTTCCCCATTGGTCGGATCCGCCCATTTGCAATTTGCAATTCAGGTGTTGATACAAATGCAAAAAATCATATCCTTGAAATAATTGGTAGGTAAATTCGGTAAACGACATGCCTTCTCCGTTTTCAGCATCCAACCTATTTTTTACAGAATCTTTAGCCATCATATAATTAACCGTGAGATGCTTGCCAATATCGCGCACAAAATCGATGAGTGTAATGTTTTTCATCCAATCGTAATTGTTGACTAATTCTGCGGCATTGTCTCCGCTGGTGTTAAAATCTAAATAACGCGACAATTGTTCTTTTACGCCTTCAATATTTTTTAACAAAGTAGTTTCATCCAACAAATTTCTTTCAGAGGATTTCCCCGATGGATCACCAACCATACCGGTTGCACCACCCACCAAAGCAATTGGTTTGTGTCCACAAAGTTGAAAATGCTTTAATAAAATGATGGGAACCAAACTTCCAATATGCAAAGAATCGGCGGTTGGATCAAACCCGATATACCCGGTAGTTTTATTTTTCAGTAAATATTCTTCGGTTTCAGGAATCAGATCACTTAACAATCCTCTCCAACGCAATTCTTCAACAAAATTTTTCATTCAATATTATTTTTCACAAAGATAAAAATCAATGTAGAATATGAAGTGTTTATAGAATATTTCTTTATTTTAGCATTATGATATTAGTTACAGGAGGTACTGGTTTGGTAGGTTCGCATTTGTTGTATTGGCTTGTTCAAGAACAACAAAAAGTGCGCGCAATTTATAGAAATGAGGATGGATTGCTAGCCGCTAAAAACGTTTTTGGCTATTATACTGCAGATGTTGAATTGTATTTTTCCCGCATAGAATGGGTTCAGGCAGATATTATAAATGTAGTTGCTTTAGAACGCGCTTTTGAAGGAATTACCCATGTTTATCATGCGGCAGCGCTGGTTTCTTTCAATCCGAAAGATTATTATGCTATGCGTAAAATTAATATTGAAGGAACGGCGAATGTGGTTAATTTTTGCATTGATAAAAAAATTGAAAAATTGTGTTATGTAAGTTCCATTGCTACTTTAGAAAAAAGCGCTAAAAATGAACCGATTTCTGAATTGAGTGAATGGAATGCCGAAACTAACAATTACGGTTACGCCATTACCAAATACGGCGCAGAGATGGAAGTTTGGCGTGGTTCACAAGAAGGTTTAAAAGTGGTGATGGTAAATCCGGGAGTAATTTTAGGGCCTGGTTTTTGGCATCAAGGTACTGGTGAATTATTTAAAAAGGGCTTTCATAATTTTCCATTTTATTCAGAAGGAGTAACGGGTTTTGTGGGTGTGAATGATGTAGCAAAAGCCATGATTTTATTGATGAAAAGTGAAATTTACGATGAGCGATTTATATTGGTATCAGAAAATAAATCATTTAAAGATGTTTTATTTACTATGGCCAATATTTTTAGCAAAAAACGCCCTTTTATCAAAGTCAATAAACTGTTGGCAGAATTGGCGTGGATGTTAGATTTGCTTATTTCTAAAATAGCAAGAAAAGAAATTAGTATTTCCAAACAATCAGCCAGAGCGTCTTTAAATGTTTATGAATACACTTCAGAAAAAATAAAAACACGATTGAATTTTGAGTTTGAAAAAATAACAGCAGTTATCCAACAAACTTGCCAGTCATTTTTAAAAGATAAAAAGGATTAATTTTCTTGGTAAAGTTCTCTTTTTCGTTGAATTTGTTCTTCAGTAGTGAGTTTTTTAATCAATGATTTGTCTTTTTTAATGTTGCTATTTCTGATAGAATCTTCTTTTTTAAGCACTAAATCGTATTTGACTTTCATTGCTTTCAATCGGCTATCTACAGTTTTCAGAATTTTTTCATAATCATCAATTTTGGTGGTGTAGTAAAAATTACTTTCGGCAAATCTAACACTGTCAATTTTATATTTTTCATACACCAAAGGCATATAATCTACCAATCGCTCTAACTCTTTATTATGAACCGATCTAGCGCCTTCTGCTATATAAATATCGGTTAAAATATCGGCCATTACATTTTTTGAGATTAAGTTATCTGGTTTTTTGTAAATGGTATTACTCGTGCAGGCACTTGCTAAAATAATCACTAAAATTGTTAAAAATATATTTTTCATTATCTATTGAATGCTAATCTTTTTCCTTTGATATTTTCATTGAAATTTCCGTTTTGATATACCAAATTTCCGTTTACAAAAGTATGGGTTATTTTAGATTGGAAAGTAGTTCCCTCAAAAGGCGACCACTTACAATGGTATAAAATATTCTCTTTGGTTACTGTCCAAGGATTGTTCATATCTACCAAAACCAAATCGGCAAAATAACCTTCGCGGATATATCCTCTTTTATCAATTTGGAATAAAATAGCCGGATTATGACACATTTTCTCCACCATTTTTTCAATCGATATTTTTTGTTGATGCACCTTTTCTAACATAGCCGGAAGCGCGTGTTGCACTAACGGTCCGCCACTTGGCGCTTTGGTGTATGGCTGATTTTTTTCTGCTAAAGTATGGGGCGCATGGTCTGATGCAATTACATCAATTCTATCATCCAACAAAGCATCCCACAAAGCATTTTTATCATTTTCTGTTTTAATTGCCGGATTCCATTTGATGAAATTTCCTTTTGTGGCATAATCACGATCATCAAACCAAAGGTGATGAATGCAAACTTCGGCCGTAATTTTTTTGTCTTTTAACGGAATATCATTGGAAAATAAGTCCATTTCTTTAGCCGTTGATAAATGAAAAACATGCAAACGCGCACCCGTTTTTTTAGCCAATGCAATGGCTTTTGAAGACGAAAGATAACACGCCTCTTCGCTTCTAATAATAGGATGAAATTCGATTGGAATTTCATCTCCAAATTTTTCTTGATAAACTGCTAAATTATTTTTGATGGTATTTTCATCTTCACAATGAACCGAAATAATTAATTGCGTTGAAGAGAATAATTTTTCTAAAAACGCTTCATCATCTACCAACATGTTTCCGGTTGAAGATCCCAAAAATAGTTTGATTCCGGCTACTGTTTTCGGATTGGTTTTGAGCAGTTCCTCCAAATTTTGATTGGTTCCGCCCATCATAAATGAATAATTTGCCAAAGATGAATTGGCGGCAATTTCAAATTTATCTTCTAACAATTCTTGGGTAATACAAGGCGGATTGGTGTTGGGCATTTCTATAAAAGAAGTAATACCGCCTGCAACTGCTGCTTTTGCTTCGGATGCAATGTTGGCTTTGTGTGTTAAACCCGGCTCGCGAAAATGTACTTGATCATCAATAACACCCGGAAGTAAAAACTGACCTTTTGCATCAATAATTTGGGTAGTATTATCGGCAATTATGGTAGCAGCGATTTTCTTGATAAAACCATTTTCTATCAATAAATCACTTTTGTAAACCATTCCTTCGTTTACAATAGTTGCATTTTGAATGAGAATTTTAGAATCCATTATCAATTATTTTGGCAATCCTTTTAACCTTAACTTAATAACTCCAAACGCTGCTTCAGAAATGATAGAACCGTTCATTTTAGATTCGCCTTTGGTTCTATCGGTAAAAATAACCGATACTTCTTTGATATTAAATTTATGTTTCCACGCCTTAAATTTCATTTCAATTTGGAAAGCATATCCTACAAATTGTATTTTATTTAATTGGATGGTTTCTAATACTTTTCTTTTGTAACACACAAATCCGGCAGTGGTATCACAAATCGGAATATTGGTTATAAACTGAACATATTTTGAAGCAAAATAAGACATGAGAACTCTTTTCATAGGCCAATTAACCACATTTACCCCAATTGAATATCTAGAACCAACAGACATGTCTGCACCATCAATTGCACAAGCATTGTAAAGTCTGAGTAAATCATTTGGATTGTGAGAAAAATCAGCATCCATTTCTATAATATATTCATATGATTTGGTCAAAGCCCAATTAAAACCGTGAATATAAGCAGCGCCCAAACCCGTTTTTTCTTTTCTAATTTCTAAAAACAATCGATTGGGGAATTCTTTAATTAATTCTTGAACAATTAGTGCAGTTCCGTCTGGTGAACTGTCATCTACAATTAAAATATCAAATTCTTTTTCTTGTGAAAACACTGCATGAATAATGGCTGCAACATTTTCTTTTTCATTATAAGTAGGAATAATAACCAGTGTATCAGACATAACTAAATTTTTAGCAAAGTTAAGCTATTTTATTTCTAATTTTGCGCTCATAAAAGTGCTATAATTTTTTATTCAAATAATTTGTTCATGATAGAATTTATCAACAGAAATACATATCATACAGACTGGATTACCGGTGTATTGCTGTTGATTGTTTTATTATTAGGATTTGCCAAAAAAATCCATCCCGATAAATTTAATAAAACTTTGCGATTATTTACCAGTAATAAGTTTTTTCTGAATTACGGAAAAGAAACTAATTTGGCTTTTAACACTTTTTCTAATGTGATGTACATTGTGCAGTTACTGTCTTTTACTTTAGTTGGATATTTAATAATTAGAAAATGGGAACAATTTGGAGGAATTTCTTTAACACTTAATTATTTTCAATTTTTTGGATTGATAACACTTTTTTTTACAGGGAAATTATTAGCAGTAAAATTGATAGGTTTTATTTTTAATTTTAACAAATTACAAGATTATCTCATTTTTTTAAAAATTAGTTATTTAAATTTAATTGCTGTTTACTTAATTCCGTTAATTGCTTTTTTAGCATATAGCGAAATAATTAACACACAAATTATTTACTTTTCAATTATCTATATTTTATTTTTATTTTTATTCAGCTACCTCTTGATATTGCTAAATAATAAAAAAATAATTTATAATAACTTTTTCTATTTTATTTTGTACATTTGCACGCTCGAAATAGCGCCGCTATTGCTAGTGATGAAGTTAGTGTTTTAAGTAATAAAAGAAGAAGTATGAAAGTAAAAACAATTCTAGTTTCTCAACCAGAGCCCACTACTGAAAATTCTCCGTATTTTGAATTAGCTGAAAAACTAAAAGTTAAAATTGATTTTAGATCTTTCATTCATGTAGAAGAAGTGCCTGCAAAAGATGTAAGATGCCAGAAAATTGATTTCAAAAACTACACAGCTGTTATTTTAACAAGCAGAAATGCTGTTGATAATTTCTTTAGAGTTGCTGATGAAATGCGCTATAAAGTGCCACAAGACATGAAATATTTTTGTCTGTCAGAAGCGGTTGCTTTTTATTTACAACGCTATATTGTTTACAGAAAAAGAAAAATTTATATCGGTGAAAAGACTTTTACTGATTTGATAAAAATTATTAAAAAGCACAAAGAAGAAAAATATTTATTACCCTCTGCCGATAAATTGCAAGCATCTATTCCTGTTGATTTAAACGATAGTGGTGTGCAGTGGGATAAAGTAATTTTATACAAAACCGTTATTTCTGATTTATCAGATTTACAAAATGTTTTTTATGATGTTTTAGTATTTTTCAGTCCGTCTGGTATTGAATCATTGTATCAAAACTTTCCAGGATTTCATCAAAATAATACCCGCATTGCAGTTTTTGGAAATACAACAGCAGAAGCCGCTATTTTACGCGGATTGAAATGCAATATTATGGCGCCTACACCCGAAACGCCTTCAATGACCATGGCATTGGAAAAATACATCATAGAAACCAATAAAAATAACAAAGAAATATTAGAAAAAACCGAATTGTAATTCGGTTTTTTTATGCAAATAAGTGGTTAAACACCTCTTCTATTTTAGAAACATGAATTACTTGAATAGCACTGTTTCGCTTTTCAAATTTATTATACTTAGAAACAAATATTTTTTCATAACCCAATTTTTCGGCTTCTTTAATTCGTTGGTCTATTCTGCTTATCGGTCTAATTTCTCCAGCCAATCCAACTTCTGCAGCAAAACAAAAATTTTGCGGAATACATTCATCTTCATTGGATGATAAAATTGCTGCCACTACTGCTAAATCAATTGCTGGGTCTTCAACAGTAATACCGCCTGTAATATTTAAAAAAACATCTTTTATTCCTAATTTAAAACCAGCTCTTTTTTCTAAAACAGCCAACATCATGTTCAATCTTTTTAAATTATATCCGGTAGATGAGCGCTGCGGAGTGCCATAAACAGCGGTACTTACCAACGCCTGAACTTCAATCATCAAAGGTCTAGCGCCTTCAATAATGGAGGCAATTGCAATACCACTTAAGGATTCTTCTTTTTGTGAAATTAATATTTCAGACGGATTGGAAATTTCTCTTAAACCGGAAGTTTGCATTTCAAAAATACCCAATTCGGCTGCAGAGCCATATCGGTTTTTATGAACTCTTAATATGCGGTAAATATGATTTCTATCACCTTCAAACTGCAACACCACATCTACCATGTGTTCTAAAATTTTTGGACCTGCCAATTGTCCATCTTTGGTAATATGTCCCACTAAAAAAACCGGAGTTTCGGTTTCTTTTGCAAATTTGATGAGCTCTGCAGCAGATTCTCTAATTTGTGAAACAGTTCCTGGAGTGGCCTCTAAATAATCGGTATAAAGAGTTTGAATAGAATCTATAATCAGAATTTCTGGTTGCAACTCATCAATATTTCTAAAAATATTTTGGGTATTGGTTTCTGTTAAAACATAACAATTTGGATTGTGTTGTTTTAAGCGCTCCGATCGCATTTTAATTTGTGATAAACTTTCTTCGCCCGAAACATACAATACTTTATGGGTAGAAAGCATGGCAATTTGAAGCATTAAAGTTGATTTTCCAACGCCGGGTTCACCTCCCACTAAAACAACAGACCCTCTTACTAAACCACCGCCTAAAACCCTGTTTAATTCATCGCTTTTGGTTGTAATTCTATCTTGCTCGCTGAATTTAATTTCGGCTATTAGTTGAGGTTTCGCTACTTTCTTAACCGATGCACTTGGCTTCCATTCTCTTTTAGCTTCTTTTTGAACAATTTCTTCGGCTATTGTATTCCATTCTTGACAAGCAGTGCATTGTCCTTGCCATTTAGAAAATTGTGTGCCACAACTTTGGCAAAAAAAAGTTGTTTTGGTTTTGCTCATTTTTAGGAGAAATTAATTTTTCCAACCCCAAGGTGCAGCCGGAGTTGAGACGGGTTTTGTTAAATCAAATCGAACAGAGAAAAAACGATCTGTTCCTATTCTTCTTAAATTATAAGTGAAAGAAGTTTCATCAAGGGTAATCCACCAAACATTGGTTGATGCATATGAAATTAAATCGGCGGTTTCTTGATCGGCTGGAAAAAATTGAATGTTTGGCAATCCAGAATTGGATGCAATTCCGCCATATTGTGTTACTTTATCGGGCGTTCCATCTTCCTGTCTGTGATCGTGTTTTAGCTGAATTCTATCATTTTGCATACTTAAAACCCAGGTTCTCGATTTGTCTTCGCCTACAAAAAACGGAATTTTAATGGTATTATCTTTACAAGACCGAACATGCATTACCAATTTATGACCTCTAAAACTGTCATTTTCTGGTGCTTCAATTACGGTTCCTTCGTAGGAATTGCCACAATGTTTTTGAAGGTTTTTCCAAAACTGTTGTGCGCCACTTTCTTGTTGTGCTTGGATATTTATTGTTGTTAAAACAACCAAAAATAATAGGTATTTCTTCATTTTTAAAATTTTCAGAAATATAAGAATTTTAGATTTTAAAAAAGCAAAAATTGGTTATAAAGCGATTATTTTCTATTAATGATAGGAAGTAACAAAAAAGAAATACCTCCAAAAAGAATGATTCCAATGGTTTGGGCAGTCCAAATTATCCATCCAAATGTAAGCGCAGGAAGCGCTGCAATTCCGTATAAAATAAGTGCTTGTTGTATGCCTAAAGGATAAGTTCCGATACCACCATTGGTTGCGGCAATACTTAACGATCCTACTATAAAAGCAGTAAAAATAGCTCCAACACTTAAATTAGCAGTTTCTGCTATGGCAAATGATCCAATATAAAAAGAGAGGATATAAAGCACCCAAATAAATAAAGTGTGGAAAATAAATTTCCCTTTATTTTTCATTTTTAAAATACTAAACCCACCTTCTATGAGTCCTTTTACAAATATTTTGATGCGAAATAACAGTGCTGCATTAAATTTTTGAAGCAGGAAAATCATCAATAAAACAAAGAACAGCAACATAAAAAGATACAATCCTAACTGAAATGGGTTGTTGGGAATTCTTTGTTGGACTAAATTCCAAATAAGTTCAAATTGGAATAAAAAGGTGATGAAAATGACTAAAATAAGCATAAAAATATCGGCAATTCTTTCGGCAACAATTGTACCGAAGGCCTTTTCAAAAGGGATATTTTCATATTTAGAGATACTGGCAGCTCTGGTTATTTCGCCTGCTCTTGGAATTCCGAAATTCACTAAATATCCGGCAAAAACAGCTAATAAACTGTTGATAAAAAGGGGCTTGTATCCCAAAGGTTCTAACAAATATTTCCATCGATATGCTCTGGAAACATGACTTAAAAATCCTAAAAATAAGGATAAAAGAATCCAATAATAATTGGCACTTTTAAAAGCATTTTTGATGGTTTCAAAATCTGTAGTGCTTAATTTTGAAAGTGGTAACCAAATTAAAAAAACTCCCAAAGCAATTGGGAGTAGGGTAAATATAATTTTTTTATAATTTTTTCTCAAATTATTTGAGAGAGTTATTGGTTTCGTTAGGGAAAATTAAGGTGGGCTTAAACAATTTTGCCAGTTCAAAATCCATAGATGCGTAGGAAATGATGATAATGATATCGCCTTTTGCCACTTTTCTGGCGGCGGGACCATTTAGGGTAATTTCACCACTATTTCTAGCGCCTGGAATAACATAAGTGATCAATCGTTCGCCATTGTTAATATTAACAATATGAACTTTTTCACCTTCAATAATATTGGCAGCATCCATTAAATCTTGGTCTATGGTGATACTACCAATATAGTTCAAATCAGCACCTGTGACTGAAACTCTATGAATTTTAGATTTTACTACTTCAATTTGCATGCTGCAAAATTAGTGATTTTGTATTAATTACCTAATCTAATATTGTCAATTAAACGAATGTCATTGGCAAAAACAGCTATAAAAGCCCTATAGTTTCTTTTTTCTTGATATTCGTTGGCGGGTTTAAGACTTTCTTCACAAGCAATTTCGAAATATTCTAATTTCAAAAACTGATTATTAGTAAATTGTTTTTCAACCCATTGCTTTATTTCATCAACATGAATAATGCCAAATTTTTCTCTTACTTCTAAAAGAATTTGATAAATAAACGGAGCGGCTTTTCTTTGTTCATTTGTCAATCTAATGTTGCGAGAGCTCATTGCCAAGCCATCATTTTCTCTAAAAATTTCGCAACCAATTATCTTAACAGGAAGTTTTGTGGTTTCAACCAGTTTTTTTATAATTTG
>CAMTWE010000232.1:0-13285 GCA_947085395.1 uncultured Bacteroidota bacterium
AAAATATACATAACAAGGCAATTCATAATTATTTAAATTTAACTTTAGTTATCAATTAAAACATCATAAAATGAAAACACTAAAATTAATAACATTCGGATTAATTTTTTTACTGTTTAGTTCAGTAGAAGCACAGGTTTCTGTAAATGTACAAATAGGAAGTCAGCCATCTTGGGGTCCATCTGGTTATTCAAATGTAAATTATTATTATTTACCAGATGTTCAATCTTATTATGATATTCGTGCTTCACAATTTATATTTTTTAGCAAAGGAAAATGGTATAAATCGAGCCATTTACCTATCCAATATAGAAATTATGACTTATATAATGGCTATAAAGTAGTCTTAACAAATTATAAAGGAAATAGACCTTATGCGTATTTTAATGATCATAAAGTAAAATATTTTAAAGGTTATAAAGGGAAACCTCAAAAATCAATAAGTCATAGAGATAATGACCATCATAAAAGTAAAGAAAATAAAAACCGTGGAAAAGGTAATAATTAAGATGATTTCAAGAATTTGAAAATAAAAAGTATAGTTAGTAAGTAAGTTTGGATTAAGTTTGATTAAAGTATCAAGGATGAAAATCTTTGATACTTTTTTTTAAAATTTACCTTTTTAAAATTACCATTATAATTAAATTTATGAAATCGCCATTAACAAGCTGTTTGCGTAAGCAAACACCAATAAATAAAAGCGATACCATAACCTGTCCCGATTTTTCGGGATGACCGATAAAAAATGACTTTTACATATATGAAACTTAAATATCAAAATTATATCAGACAATTTTTTAAATACTTAGTTGTATTTATAGCTACCCTAATTTTATCAATCAGTTTGTTATTTTTAATGGTCTATATTGGTTTTTTTGGTTCCTTACCCAATAAAGAAACATTGTCATCCATCAGCAATGAACAGGCATCACTGGTTTTTTCTTCTGATACTATTTTGATAGGAAAATATTTCGCAGAAAATCGTACTAACATTCTTTGGGATGAAGTGCCCGTTCATCTTAAAAACGCGCTCATTGCTACCGAAGACAAGCGTTTTTATACCCACAAAGGATATGATACCCAAAGTTATTTAAGGGTGATATTTAAAAGTTTACTCTTTGGAAAAACTAGCGGTGGTGGTAGTACAATTACCCAACAATTAGTCAAGAATCTTTATGGACGTAGTGATTATAGTATTTTAAGTCTTCCTGTAAACAAAATAAAGGAAATTATGATTGCATCCAGAATTGAAGCTATTTATACCAAAGATGAACTTTTATTGTTATACCTCAATTCTGTGCCTTTCGGAGAAAATGTTTATGGGGTAGAAACTGCATCACACCGATATTTCAACAAATCAGCCAGTCAATTAAAGATAGAAGAATCTGCCGTATTGGTGGGTTTATTAAAAGCCAACACTTATTTCAATCCTCGGCTAAATCCCAAAAATTCTATTGAACGCAGAAATATGGTTTTAAATTTGATGGAAAAAGAACAGTATTTATCAGCGAAAGTTGCTGATAGTTTACAAAAATTACCAATTAAACTAAATTATGAAACCGCCGATTTAAAAGCTACGGCGGGCTATTTTGTTTATCAGGTAAAGAAAAAAACCTTGGATTTATTGGAAGCTGTTAAAAACAATACAGGCAAAGTGTATAATCTGGAAAAAGACGGACTGAAAATATATACCACACTAAATATGCAAGTGCAAGAACTGGCTTCTGATGCCATTCAAAAACAGCTTAGCAAAATGCAAATAGTTCTCGATAAAGAACTTGAAAACCATCAATTTAAAAAACAATGGTACGTTAAGCAAAAATTACAAGCGCAACCTAATGATTTTAAAAAAAGAAAAATTGAGGTGCTAGATTGGAAAGGTTTACAAACCAAAAATATCAGTAAACTAGATAGTTTATGGCATTATTATAAAATGTTAAATGCATCAGTTTTGATTGCCAATCCTAAAAATGGAGCTGTCATAAGTTGGATTGGTGGCAATCATTTTAGAACACTTCCGTTTGACATGGTTTTATCGCGTCGGCAAATTGCCTCAACTTTTAAACCTATATTATTTGCCTCAGCACTTGAAAACGGATTTACACCTTGTGAATATCTAGAAAATGAAGAAAAAAAATATCCAGAATTTGATAATTGGGAACCAAAAAACTTTGATCACACTTCAAGTCCGAACAACAAAGTAGCTTTATGGTATGCATTGGTAAATTCTATGAACCTTCCAACGGTTGATTTATACTTTAAACTTGGCAGAGAAAAGCTCCTTAAAACTTGTAATCAATTAGGTTTTCCGCCAATCAAAGTAAATGCACCATCAATTGCTTTAGGCACGCTTGATTTATCACTTTTTGAAATTGTTAAAGCGTATGGTGCTTTTGCCAATAATGGTAAAACTAACGAACTTTTGCTGATAGATAAAATTACGGATGCTAAAGGAAACATATTGTTTGAAAGAAATAAACCAGAATCTAAAGAAGTTTTTAGTATAGAAACCAGTCAGATAATAACCGCTATTTTACAAAAGGCAATTGATGAAGGTACCGGAACTAAAATACGCAATCAATATGCAATTAAAACAGCACTTGCAGGAAAAACAGGAACTTCTCAAAACTATTCTGATGCTTGGTTTATTGCATACACGCCAGATTTGGTACTGGGAACGTGGGTAGGAGCGAGTACACCAGATGTTCATTTTTACAGTGGAAATGGATCGGGCTCTACTTTGGCATTGCCAATTGTTGCCCAAGTGCTAAAAGGTATTGAAAAGGATGCAGAACTCAGCAAAAACTATCTCACTTCATTTGCCAAAACCGATGGAGTTGATTCTTTTACGCAATGTGAACCCTATAGAGAAACGGGTATTGAAGGTTTCTTTAATAGATTGTTTAAAAGTGGCGCCAAAAAGGATGGTAATAAAAAGAAGCCAGAAAAAAAATCATTGTTTGATAAGCTCTTTAAAAGAAATTAATAAATATTATTAGTTGATAAATATTTTAGCAGTGGAGATCATTTTGTATATCAAAAAAGAAAACTCTTTAAAATTTTTAATTCTCCTTTTAAGATTGAATAAAATAAGGTTTCAGCATCTTTGTCAAAGTTCAAAACTTTGACAAAGATTTTAGTGCTTTTAGAAAAACTAAATCGAAAATCCATTGTAATCAATTGTTTGAAAATTTTAAAACCTCTCCAAAATCAAAATTTCCTCCCTAAATAATGTTCCGCAACTTTGTCAAATATTTTACAAATAAAAAATCCCAAAACAATGCGTTTCGGGATTTTTTTTATAAATAATTAAGTTACTAGTTTTTAATAGCTTCTCTTTTAGCGTCTTCAATCATATTTTTATTGGGAACAATAGCAATATTTACCCTGCGATTCTTTGCACGACCGTTTGCGGTGGAATTATCGGCTATGGGTTGACTTTCACCAAACCAACTGGTCGTAAAACGTGTTGCAGTTAATCCTCTATTTCGAATAAAATAATTGGTTACCGCATACGCTCTTTTTTCTGAAAGCGTCATATTATAGGAACTTGAACCAACACTGTCGGTATGTCCAACTACTAGTACATTAGTATCTGGATACTCCTGTAAAATACCCGCTAATTTAGTGAGCAATGTAGCAGAAGTTGGGGTGATATTAAATAAATTAGTTTCGAAGTGAACACCGCTATTTTCATCAAAAGTTACTAAAATACCATCGTCAATACGTTCAACTTTAGCACCTGGAATTTCTTGCTCAATTTTCTGAGCTTGTTTATCCATTTTATTTCCGATTAGCACACCTGCGGTTCCGCCCACAACGCCACCAATAACAGCACCTAATGCGCCACTATCTTTTTTACCGACATTATTGCCGATAATAGCACCTAATATAGCGCCACCTGCAGTGCCAATTACAGCACCTTTTTGTTTGTTGTTAGCATTTTTAGTAGCTTCACAACTGTTGAGACCTGTAATAATTACCAAGGTCAAGGCAACTAATGTTAATTGTTTAAAAAATGTTTTCATTATTTGTCGATTTTAGTAAAGTTCATATAAATGATAAAAGGTTTGCCGTTTAATAATACGGTTTGTTCCCATCGCATAGTGGTTTCGGTTAATTGTGTCAATTGAAGTCTAAAACCAGCATTGTCTTTAGAATTTCCTTTTGCAGTGGTTGGTTTTAATAAAAAATCATAAAGCCCAGTATCCGCATTTATTTGCTGAATAGTAAAAATAAAATAACGAATTCCGGTTGGAATACAATTTGTGTTATTGATAGTGTAGGTTCCGGTATTGTTATTTGGAATAAAACGCCAGATACTGCCTACAAAACATTCTTTAGAAACATCATTAAACAGTGCTACCTCATATGTTCCAGGTTGACTATAAGAAATTTGTTCTAATGTCCAGTTTCCTTTGATTACTTTTTTAGATTGGATCACTGTTTTAGGTGTGCCACAGGAAAAAGTAATGGAAGCTAAAATTAAAAAGATTAAGATTTTTTTCATTTTGGTTGTTGTTTTAAATTAAATAATAATAGATACTACAAAATTGCAAAATAATAAAAACGAGAGTGTTACATATTTTTTATAAATACTTGCAAAATTCACACATCATTTTTGCTGATGATCGTTATTTGGTATTTGTTATTGCGAACGAAGTGAAGCAATCTATGAATTAGGTTATAGATTTTAAGATAAAATTATGGCAATACATTTTCTGCTAAATAAACTAATTAAAACATACGAAATGCTCTGTAACTTTTTTATGTGAGCCCACAAAACGCACAATTAATCAACTTTGAAACATTATTATGATTTAAATTCTAAAGTTATCACTCGACAAGCTCGGGATAACAGCTTAGCGATTTAATCTATTTTAAAAAACTTCAAAATTCAAATGTTCAATTGTTCAGTTGTTCGTCGGTTCAAAAAAAGAACTGTTGATTTGTTTAGTTTAAAGTTTAATCTGTCAAAAGCCAATAACCAACTGCTAACAGCTACTATTTAACTTACAATATTTACTAGATTTCCATCCAAAAATTGTTTGATATTTTCGATAGTAATAGTTGCCCGTCTTTGAAGAGCTTCGTTGGTTTTATAGGCAATATGAGGTGTTAAAATAGCATTTTTTGTTTGAAGCAATAAATTGTTTGCAAGAATAGGTTCTACCTCAAAAACATCAATTGCGGCGCCAGCAATTTTATGTTCGTTTAGTGCATTGGCTAAAGCTATTTCATTTACAATAGGTCCGCGAGCCGTATTAATAAGGTATGCCGTTGGTTTCATTTGATTCAATTGTTGAGAATCAATTAAATTTTTTGTGGCTGCATTGAGCGGCGTGTGGATAGAAAGTATATCAACTGTGGCACATAATTCGTCAATATTATCCAAATAAATGCCGCCAAGATTGATAAAATCTTGATTTACACTTCTAGACCAACCCAAAATTTCGCAACCAAAAACCTTAAAAATTTCGGCTACTCGGGTACCAATTGTTCCGGTTCCTACAATTCCAACAGTTTTACCTTTCAGCTCAAATCCGGGAGAAAAATTCCAGCCATTATTTTTTATTAAATGATTTGTTTTTGGAATATCGCGCAGCAACGCAATGGCCAATCCGATGGTTAATTCAGCAACCGCATCGGTAGCATAGGAGGGAACATTGCAAACTTTGATGTTTTGTTGCTTACAATAATCAACATCTACTGCATCATAACCGGTAAAAGCCACCGCAATTAATTGGTTATTAGGAAATTGTTTTAATAAATTCTCATCAACTTTTTCTTTGATGGTGATGATAATTTCAACGTTTTTATGGATTAAATTGAGATCTTCTAATCCGTTAATAAGTTGATGTTGAATAGTATGATTTGCTAAAAGTTGCTTTACAAAAGCATTGTCAACTCCTAAATCTTGTAAAATTAATATTTGTAACATTCTTATTTTTTTAGTTGATATTGAACTGATAAAATATTTTTTATCAAGTATTTTCATGTAAATTTATTTGATGATGAATGCTTTCTATAATTTCTGAAATATCAGTTTGCCAATCAAACCAAGTAATTTCTGGGTCTTTTCTAAACCAAGTTAACTGTCGTTTTGCAAAACGACGCGTATTTTTTTTGATTTCATCGATGGCAATTGGTAAGGTGATTTCTTCATTTAAATATTGAAATAACTCTTTATAACCAACAGTTTTTAAGGCATTTAGCATTTCAAATTGTTTAAGTTTTACAACTTCTTCTAACAAACCATTTTGCATCATCATATCAACTCTTTTGTTGATTCTGTCGTAAATAATAGTTCTATCGGACATTAAACCGATTTTTATGGGTATAAAATTCCTTTTTTTAGTTGAATTCTTTAAAAAGTAGGCGTAAGGCATTCCTGTTCCGATACAAATTTCCAAAGCACGAATGACTCTGTGGGTGTTGTTAAGTTCAATTTTTTGATACGTTTCAAAGTCTAATTCCTTTAACTTATTCTGTAAATAAACAAGTCCAAATTGTTCTAAATCAAGCTTTAATTGTTTTCTAATTTGCGGATTCACTTTTGGAAAATCATCCAATCCTTTTAAAACTGCATCCACATAAAGTCCGCTACCGCCTACTAAAACCACCACTTCATTTTGTTGAAAAAGTTGTGATAATAAAGAAATAACATCCGTTTCAAAATGACCCACACTATATGCATCTTGAATAGAAATATGTTGTATAAAATGATGTTTAATGGCAGTTAACTCATCAATAGTTGGCACCGCAGTTCCAATTTGCATTTCTTTAAAAAACTGACGCGAATCTGCAGAAATTATTTCGGTATTAAAATGTTGCGCAAGCGGTATGCTTTTGGCTGTTTTTCCAATTGCAGTTGGTCCAATTAATATGATTAAATACTTGTTTTTCAATTTAATAAGTTAATATATTTAAAGTTACAATGGATCACCACATTTGTAACAATAATGAGCACTATCTTTATGTTTAGTGGCATTACAATTATGACAATTTCGGGTATTGATTTCTACTATTGAGCTTCTTATGGCCATTTCTGCTGTTATAATTCCGGTTGGAACCGCAATAATTCCATAACCAATTATCATTACAAAAATAGATATAAATTGCCCTAATGGGGTGACTGGTGTTATATCACCATAACCAACCGTTGTAAGTGTAACAATTGTCCAATAAATACTAATTGGGATACTGGTAAATCCATTTGCGGGGCCTTCAACCAAATACATAATGGTACCGAGAATTACAGAAAGTATAATTACGGTAAAAAGAAAAACAAATATTTTAGCGCGACTATTTCTTAAGGAAATCATGATGAGATTTGATGCACCAACGAATTTCATCAATTTAAGAATTCTGAAAATTCTTAATAAACGAAGCGCTCTAATAGCAACTAAATAATGCGTACCTGCAAAAATTAAGGAAATATATTTTGGTAAAGTAGAAAGTAAATCTATGATTCCGTAAAAACTAAAAATATATTTTTTCGGATTTTTAATAGCAATAATTCTGGCAATGTATTCAATGGTGAAAAGGATGGTTACAATCCATTCTGATATGTCAAAAAAGTCGTGGTATTTATGATTTAAACTGGCAACACTTTCTAACATTACCAAAAGAATACTAAATAAGATTACCCATAATAAAATTATATCAAATAATTTTCCTGCAGGTGTATCGGCTTCGTAAATTATATCATGTAGTTTTTCTCTCCAAGTTTTTGATGGTTTAAAATCTTTCATATCAAAAAAAATTAAATAAACATTGGTTTAATTATAATCTTACAATTTTTTCGACTCTTTTTTTAAGTAAATAATCTTTGACAATATTTCTTAGTTGCGTAGAATTTTCTATCGGATTGATCAAAGTTTTTAAAACTTCAATATTGTTAATTTGATAATTTAACTCTACATAAGCAAAACCTGTTAAATTGTTGTTTTCTATGAGTATAACAGATTTTTCGCTGATGTTTCGTCCTTTATCAATGATTAAAAAATCATCGTTACCAAACGCTATTTTTTTTGAATGATTTAAAATTCGTTTATTTAATTTTGGTTTGATACTGTTAATTTCTTGATAATGTTTGATGTTGGCTATTAATTCATTTCCCGTTTTTTCAAAGGAAACGGAATGTACATTTTGCTGAATATACAATCCGGTTTTATTGGTTTGTAAAAAAAAGTTTTGAACCTTTTTTCTGATATTTTTACTTTTTCCGATGTAAATAATCTCGCCATTTTCGGTGTGTAAATAAAAAATTCCGGCATCCGTAGGTAAGGGTTCTATTATTTTTAAAAAGGTGGGATTTAAAACTTTAACATCAACAGTTTTAAGTGCTTCTTTAATGATGTCTTTGTCAAAATCGCGCTCTAATAAAATTTTAAATAACTTAACCGTTGCCATCGCATCTCCATTGGCACGATGTCTTTCTAAAATAGGTATTCCGATAGATTTGCATAATTTTCCTAAGCTGTAAGAGGGCTGATCTAAAATTAATTTTTTGCTCAAAGAAACGGTACAAAGGGTTAATCTTTCATATTCAAAACCCAATCTTCTAAATTCAGTTTGAATAATTCGATAATCAAAAGAAACATTGTGCGCTACAAAAATACAATCTTGGGTTATTTCAATAATGCGTTTTGCAACTTCATAAAATTTTGGTGCATTTCTTACCATTTGGTCGTTAATGCCGGTAAGTTGCACCACAAAAGGATCAATTAAACGCTCAGGATTTACTAAACTGATAAATTTATCAACTACCAGTTCGCCGTCAAATTTATAGATAGCAATTTCGGTAATTCCTTCTTCGTTGAATTTACCTCCGCTGGTTTCTATGTCTATAATGGCGTACATCTTAATTATTGCGTTTTAATCTTAAATCTTTATCGCGTTCCAAAGATAGCACTTCCAACTCTAATTACAGTACTTCCTTCAGAAATAGCGAGCTTATAATCGCTACTCATTCCCATCGAAAGTGTTGAAAATTGCGGATTTTTTTGTTTTATTTGTTGATAAAATTCTGATAATGAATGAAATTCAGCTTGAATTTGGCTTTCATCATTGGTAAAAGTTGCCATGCCCATTAATCCGATAACATTCACATTTTGAAGCGATTGAAATTCATTGCTTGCTAAAATAGTTTCAATTTCATTGGTACTAAATCCGAATTTAGTTTCTTCTTGTGCAATATGAACTTGCAATAAACAATCAATTATTCGATGGTTTTTTTGAGCTTGTTTGTCAATTTCTACCAGCGTACTAAATTTATCAACTCCGTGAATTAAATGTACAAATGATGCCATATATTTCACTTTATTGCTTTGTAAATGACCAATCATATGCCAACGAATGTCTTTGGGAAGTTGTTCGTATTTGGCAGTCATTTCCTGAATTTTATTCTCGCCAAAATCGCGCTGACCGGCATCATATGCTTCCATAATTTCAGCAACTGATTTTGTTTTGGTAACAGCAACCAATGTTACTGATAAAGGAATTGATTTTTGAATCTCTTGAAGGTTTTGTTTGATACTCATGTTTTTATTACTGAACGAAGCAAATTTACACTTTTTTGAATGGAATAAATCAATTAAAAAAGGCAACTTCTATTTGAAATTGCCTTTTTATTTAAATATTTTGATAAAACTAATCCAACGTATGAATCACCAAACCGCTTCTTAATTTAGGTTCAAACCAAGTAGTTTTTGGAGGCATGATATTATTGGTATCAGCAATATCCAACAATTGTTTCATAGAAACTGGATATAAGGCAAACGCCACTTTCATTTCGCCACTATCTACTCGTTTTTGCAATTCACCTAAACCGCGAATTCCGCCTACAAATTCAATACGTTTGTCGGTTCGCAAATCTTTAATATTGAAAATTGGTTCTAAAACTGATTTTGAAAGAATTGTTACATCTAATACTCCGATTGGATCGTTATCATTAAATGTTCCTGATTTAGCGGTTAATGAATACCATTTTCCATCTATATACATGCTAAAATTATGCAAACTACTGGGTTTGTAAATCTCCGTTCCATTTTCTGTAATCGTGAAATCAAGCAGTAATTTTTCAATAATTTCTTCGGATGTTAATCCGTTTAAATCTTTTACAAGCCTGTTATAATCTATAATTTGCAATTGATTATCAGGAAAATGAACTGCTAAAAAGTAGTTGTAATTTTCTTTTCCAGTATGATTTGGATTGTTTTTCTTTTTTTCATTGCCAACCAAAGCTGCCGCAGCAGTTCGGTGATGTCCGTCTGCCACATAAGTAGCCGGAACTTTTTCAAATAAATCCAATAATTTCGCAACCGTTTCTTCTTTGTCAATTACCCAAAAATGATGACCAAAACCTTCATCAGCTACAAAATCATAAATAGGTGCATTTTTTTTTACAATTTCCTCAACAATAGCATCAATTTCAGGAACCGCACGATAAGAAAAGAAAACGGGCTCAATATTGGCGTTGTTTACCCGAACGTGTTTCATGCGATCTTCTTCCTTATCTGGTCTGGTTAATTCGTGTTTTTTGATGATACCATTCATATAATCTTCAACACCGGCAGCACCCACTAATCCGTATTGAGTTTTGCCGTTCATGGTTTGTGCATAGATGTACAAACAATCTTTTTCATCTTTTACCAGCCATCCATCTTTTACAAAAGTGTCAAAATTTTCTTTAGCTTTTTGATAAACTTCTTCAATATGTTCATCTGTACCGGCAGGAAAATCAATTTCTGGTTTGGTAATATGGAGAAGGGAATAAGGATTTCCTTGCGCTTCAACCATTGCTTCTGCAGAATTCAACACATCATAGGGTCTTGCAGCAATCTGTTTTACCAAATTGGCTGGAGGCCTAAATCCTTTAAATGCTTTTAATATAGCCATGTTATTTTGATTAAATTTTTAGTTTTTATTGAAATATTTGATAATTTGTTGTGCTAATTCTTCTCCAATTCTGTTTTGAGCTTCAATGGTAGCAGCGCCAATATGTGGAGTTAATGATAAACTCGGATTCATTAACAACTGAATTGGTGGTTTTGGTTCATTTTCAAAAACATCGATTGCAGCGCTTAAAACTTTGCCATTTTTTATCGCTTCTACTAAAGCAATTTCATCTATTACACCACCGCGTGCAGCATTTACTAATACCACACCATCTTTCATCATTTCAAATTCTTTGGCAGAAATTACATATTCTGATTGTTTAGGAACGTGAAGTGAAATAAAATCGGCTTGTTGTAACACTTCTTCTTTTGATACAGTTTTGATGTTAAAAGTCACTTTTTGTCCGTCAAAAAATTTCAAGTCTAAATCTACATTATCGATAGAGGTATCGTAAGCAATCACATTCATTCTATTGCCAAGCGCTATTTTTGCGGCGGCTTGACCGATTCTTCCAAAACCTAAAATTCCAATGGTTTTTCCTTTTAATTCTTTTCCACCCGCATACGATTTTTTAAGCGCATTGAAATTCACATCCCCTTCTAGTGGCATATTTCTGTTAGAATCGTGTAAAAAACGCACCATTCCGTATAAATGAGCAAAAACCAATTCGGCAACAGAATGCGATGACGCATCGGGTGTATTGATTACTTTGATGCCTTTATTCTTTGCGTATTCAACATCAATATTGTCCATTCCAACACCGCCACGACCGATTATTTTTAAAGACGGACAAGCATCAATTAATTCTTTGCGGGCAGTGGTAGCACTTCTCACCAACAAAACCGCTATTTGATTTTCATTGATATAATTGATTAAATTTTCTTGTGGAACTTTATCAAGAAGTACGGTAAATCCAGCAGCTTCTAAAGTTAAAATTCCGCCAGCATCTAAACCATCGTTTGCTAATATTTTCATTTTCTTAATTTTTAAAATTTATAATTGTTTCATCTGTTTATATTTATTTATTTTCTAATGGTCAGATGGAACGCCCTAATAATCATTCCCCTTTGTGTTTAATGTTTAGTCATAGGCGTTTCATAACATCCACCAAAACTTGAACACTTTTTAATGGCAAAGCATTGTAAATACTGGCTCTATAACCACCTACAGAACGATGTCCTTTTAGTCCTTCAATTCCTGCAGCCTTCCAAAGTGCATCAAATTTTTCTTTTAAATTTTCATCGGCTAAATTAAAAGTAACATTCATAAATGAACGATCTTCTTTAACGGCATAGCCAATAAAATTCGGATTGCTATCAATTTCATCATAAATCAACTTAGCTTTTGCATTGTTAACTTTTTCGATAGCTGCAACACCACCTAAATTTTTTAACCATTCTAAGGTTAACATCGAAGTATAAACCGCAAAAACAGCGGGTGTATTGTACATGCTTTCTTTGGCAATCTGAATTTGATAATCTAACATGGACGGAATTGTTCTGCCCGATTTTCCTAAGATTTCATCTTTTA
The DNA here is from genome assembly GCA_947085395.1 of uncultured Bacteroidota bacterium. Classification (GTDB taxonomy): domain Bacteria; phylum Bacteroidota; class Bacteroidia; order Flavobacteriales; family Flavobacteriaceae; genus JAGXRT01. Next base: position 12,433 of record CAMTWE010000232.1, read on the forward strand.
CAACCACTAAAGTTGTGCCTGCTGGACCCATATTTTTTTGAGCTCCAGCATAAATCAAATCAAATTGACTAAAATCCAATTCACGAGAAAATATATCTGAACTCATATCGCAAATCATCGGAATATCACAAGTTGGAAATTCTTTAATTTGGGTACCGTAAATGGTGTTGTTAGAGGTGCAATGAAAATAATCTGCATCAGAAGGAATGTTGAAATTCTTCGGAATATAATTGTATGCTTTATCTTTTGAGGATGCTAAAACCTCTGTATTTCCAATATATTTTGATTCTTTAATTGCTGCTGAACTCCAAGTTCCGGTATCTAAATAAGCAGCTTTTCCGGCTATTTTTAATAAGTTATATGGCACCATCAAAAATTGTAAACTTGCACCACCTTGAAGAAAAATAGCTGAATATCCTTTGTTTTCTAATCCCATTAATTCTAAAGCCAATGCTCTAGCTTTATCCATTACTGCTACAAATGGAGCTGAACGATGCGATATTTCTATCAATGATAAGCCAGAATTGTTGAAATTTAAAACAGCTTCAGCAGCTTTTTGAATCACTTCTTGTGGTAATATACTGGGTCCTGCACTAAAATTAAGTTTTTTCATCTTTAGTAAAATTGATATTTATAGGTTAAAAGTAATTGTTAATTAAATTAAATGTAATATTTAAATATGTTGATATGCATCTATTGTTATTTCGTAATATGATAATTTAGAGTACAAATTTGCTTATTTTTTTCATATTAATGAAATAAAAAAGGAAATAAATTAGGTTAATTTCAATAAAAAATCTATGGTGTCAACTCTATCAGCATAATCCCATAAATTGGGCTTTTGCGTTGTTCC
>CAMTWE010000233.1:0-9188 GCA_947085395.1 uncultured Bacteroidota bacterium
TATGATTCAATCAATGACCGGATATGGCAAAGCTGTAGTGCAGTTGCCAACCAAAAAAATAACCATCGAAATTAAATCGCTCAACAGTAAAAATATTGATTTAAATGTTCGGGTTCCGTCTTATTATCGTGAGAAAGAACTCGATATGCGAAAAATAATTGCTGCAAAATTAGAACGAGGCAAAATAGATTTCTCCATTTTTGTTGAGTTAACCGCCGAAGAAACGGCTGCAAAAGTTAACAAACCTATTGTTTTGTCGTACATCAATCAGTTGCGAGCTATTGCAGATGCCAATGATTTTGAAATGCTGAAATTAGCCGTAAAATTACCCGATGCTCTAAAAATTGAACGCGATGAATTGGACGATTTGGAATGGCAAGAAGTAGATAAAGCACTGGTAGATTCTATTCAAAAAATTATGCAATATCGGTTAGATGAAGGCGCCGTTTTGCAAATTGAATTTAAAAATAGAGTTACCAATATCGAAAATTTATTAACAGAAATTACCAAACTTGATGCCGCTAGAGTTAAAAAAATTAGAGAAAAACTGCACACCTCACTCGCCGAAATCATGGCAGATTTTGATCAAAACAGATTGGAACAGGAATTAATTTTCTACCTAGAAAAATTAGATATCACCGAAGAGATTGTTCGATTAAAAACGCATCTTTCTTATTTTGAAGATGAGTTGAACAATAAAGAATCTAACGGAAAAAAACTCGGTTTTATTTCACAAGAAATGGGCAGAGAAATTAACACCATCGGGTCAAAAGCTAACGATGCGCCCATGCAAAAAATGGTGGTAATGATGAAAGATGAGCTGGAAAAAATTAAAGAACAACTTTTAAACGTGCTTTAATTGATGAATACAAATGGAAAATTAATCGTTTTTTCAGCACCCTCTGGATCGGGTAAAACTACCATTGTTCATCATTTATTAACTTGTACAGACTTAAAGTTAGATTTTTCTATTTCAGCAACTTCAAGACCCGCAAGAGGAAAAGAAATAAATGGGAAAGATTATTATTTTATTTCAACAGAAGCGTTTAGAAATCACATCAAAAATGAAGATTTTGTAGAGTGGGAAGAAGTGTATCACGATAATTTATACGGAACTTTAAAATCTGAAATCAACCGAATTTGGAGTAATGGTAAAAATGTAATTTTTGATATTGATGTAAAAGGCGGATTGAACATCAAAAGACAATATCCAACACAAACACTGGCAATTTTTGTACAGCCACCATCCATAGAAGAAATGGAAATTCGGCTTAGAAATAGACAAACAGATACCGAAGAAAAAATACTTGAACGGGTAGCTAAAGCCGAAAATGAAATGGTATTTGCCAAAGATTTTGATGTTATTTTACTCAATGATGATTTAGAAATTGCCAAAAAAACTGCCTACAATTTAGTTTCAGATTTTTTAAAAAAATAAATCAGCTTTATGAAATAGCCATGTTTGCAAAAACACAATTGCGAAGCAATCACTGAACACCAAAACAAATTAAATTTTGTGAAGTAAACTTTGATGAGAATATTTTAATCAAACTGGCGTATTCCATATGACAAATGAAAAACAAATAAAATATTCACATATGAAAATAGGTCTTTATTTCGGAACTTTTAATCCAATTCATATTGGACATTTGATTATTGCCAATCATTTGGTTGAATATGCTGATTTGGATGAGGTTTGGTTGGTAGTTTCACCACACAATCCGTTTAAAGACAAAAAAACTTTATTAGACAATCACCACAGATTGGCCATGGTTGAATTGGCCATTGAAAATTTTGCCAAGTTAAAAGCAAGCGATATCGAATTTAAGTTGCCGCAACCGTCTTATACCATTCATACTCTGGCGCATATTTCTGAAAAATATCCAACACATCAATTTTCATTAATTATGGGTGAAGATAATTTAAGCGGATTTCACAAATGGAAAAATTACGAGCAAATACTGCAAAATCATTTTATTTATATTTATCCGCGGATAAAATCCGATGATAAAATTGATGATTCGCTCCTAAATCATCCACATATTAAGAAAGTAAATGCACCCATTATTCAAATATCAGCTACAGAAATTAGAAAATCTATTTTGCATAAAAAGAATGTATTGCCGTTATTACCTTATAAAGTTTGGAATTATATCGATCAAATGAACTTTTATAAAAAGTAAGTAACAAAGGATTTGTATATTTGTTGACCCATGAAAAATATTCTTAAAGATAGAATCAAGAAAAAAAAGTTAAAACACAAATTAATTGATAAATATCGATTGGTGGTGTTAAACGAAGATACCTTTGAGGAAAGATTTTCCTTAAAATTATCGCGTTTAAATGTCTTTGTTTTTGGAAGTTTATTTATTATTTTTCTGATTATAAGCACCACTATACTCATCGCTTTTACCTCATTAAAATATTATATTCCAGGATATTCATCCACAGAATTAAAAAGACAAGCCACAACATTGGTTTATAAACTAGACTCTTTACAAAACGTAATTACTGTTTTTGATATTAAAATGGAAGCATTACGCCCTGTTTTAAAAGGTGATGTTAAAGCGGAGAAATTTATAGAAAATGTTGATTCATTAGTACAAAGAGACCACCTACTTAAAATAGCTAAAAAAGATTTAATTGCCTCTAAAAAAGATTCCATTTTTAGAAATGAAATTGAAAGTAAAGACCGTTTTAGCGTATTTGATAAAGCAGTTAATAAACTTGATATTGTGTTTTTTGCACCCGCAACTGGTTATATTATAAGAGGTTACAACCCGAAAGAAAAACACTTTGCCGTAGATATTTCACTAAAAAAAGGCACTCCAATAAAAGCAATTGCAGACGGTACTGTGATTTTTACGGCATGGACTTCACAATCTGAATATGTTATTATTTTAGAACATAAAAAAGGATTTATCTCTGTTTACAAACACAATAGTGTAGTTTTAAAACAACAAGGAGATTTGGTAAAAACCGGTCAGGTTATTGCCGCTTCTGGTTCTTTAGGTGAATTAAACTCAGGGCCACATTTGCATTTTGAATTGTGGAGCGATGGCTATCCTGTAAATCCAACCAATTATATATCATTTGAATAATGAGTTTAAAATCATTTTTTGCAAAAATTTACGCGCAAATTATAAAGCGTAACATCCATCAATGGGCTTCAAAACCAATCGAAACTCAAGATAAAGTTTTAAAACAATTAATTGTTGATGCGCAAAATACTTCCTTTGGTATAGACCATCAATTTAAAAATATCAACAATTATGATGATTTTAAAAAACAGGTTCCGATTAGAGACTATGAAGATTTAAGACCTTATATTGATAAAGTTGTTGCCGGAGAAAAAGATGTTTTATGGAAAGGAAAACCAATCTATTTCGCTAAAACTTCTGGTACAACTTCGGGCACAAAATACATCCCAATTTCTAAAGAATCAATGCCATATCACATCAAAGCAGCCAAACAAGCATTGCTTATGTATATTGCAGAAACTGGAAAAGCCGATTTTGTAAACGGAAAAATGATATTTTTACAAGGAAGTCCGGTGCTTGAAACTAAAAACGGCATCAAAACTGGCAGACTTTCTGGAATTGCAGCGCATTTTATCCCCAAATATTTACAACAAAACAGAATGCCTACTTGGGATACCAATTGTATTGATGATTGGGAAACCAAAGTAAATGCCATTGTTGAAGAAACCATTCATGAAGATATGACGCTTATCAGCGGCATTCCGTCTTGGGTGCAAATGTATTTTGAAAAACTGATAGAAAAGAGTGGACAAAATGTAGGAACTCTTTATAAAAACTTTAATTTATTTGTTTTTGGAGGCGTTAATTTTGAACCTTATCGCAATAAATTTGAACAATTAATTGGCAGAAAAGTAGATGCTATTGAATTATTTCCTGCCTCTGAAGGATTTTTTGCCTTTCAAGATTCTCAAACAGCAAAAGGAATGTTACTGCAATTAAACAGCGGCATGTTTTATGAATTTATTCCATCGGATGAATTTTTTAATGAAAATCCGACTAGAATTTCAATTGCCGATGTAAAATTAGGCGTTAATTACGTCTTAATTCTCAATACCAATGCAGGTTTATGGGGCTATAACATTGGCGATACCGTTATGTTTACATCCCTAAAACCATATAGAGTTATTGTATCTGGACGAATCAAACATTATATTTCTGCTTTTGGAGAACATGTGATTGCCAAAGAAGTGGAACACGCTTTAAAAGATGCTGTTGAAAATTCTAAAATCAGTATCAATGAATTTACGGTGGCGCCACAAGTTACACCTGCCGAAGGATTGCCATACCACGAATGGTTTATTGAATTTGAAAATGAACCCGAAGATTTTGTCGCTTTTTCTGCGCTTATTGATAAAGCAATGCAAGAACAAAATGCGTATTATTTTGATTTGATTGCTGGCAAGGTTTTACAACCTTTAAAAGTTAGAAAAGTAGCAAAAGACGGATTTAATAATTATATGAAATCGATTGGGAAATTAGGCGGACAAAATAAAGTGCCGCGTTTATCAAACGATCGTAAAATTGTAGATTTACTAAAAATAATAGATTGATGAAAGTAGTATCAACCAATATAGGAAAAGGAGAAATTCACCAATGGAAAGGTAAAATTACCGAAACCGGAATTTTTAAAAACCCAACTACAACGCCTATTTTTTTGGGCTTGGAAGATGTTGAAAATGACGCAGTTGTTGATAGAAAATACCATGGCGGAATTGACCAAGCAGTTTACGCTTACAGTGAAAATCATTATGAATATTTTAAAAAATTGTATCCGCAATTAATTTTTGATTTTGGCATGTTTGGCGAAAATTTAACCATTGCCAATTTAGATGAAACCACCATTTGTGTGGGCGATGTTTATCAATTAGGAACCGCCATAGTAGAAGTTACCAAACCCAGAGAACCTTGTTTTAAACTTATTTTCCGTTTTCAAAATGAAGCCATCGTAAAACAATTTTGGGATACAACTTTTAGCGGCGTCTATTTTAAAGTGCTGCAAACAGGAACTGTACAAACCGGCGATGTTTTAGAAATGATTGAAAAATCTGTAAACCAACCAACTATTGCAGAGGTGTATGAAGGTTTGAAAGTTTAAAGTTTGTAAAGTTTGTAATGTTTGTAAAGTTTGTAAAGTTTATAAAGTTTGTAAAGTTTTGCATTTCAACATTTTAACTTTAAACTTTAAACAAAAAAACTTTAAACTACTTTCCCACCCAACAATTTCCAATTTACCCAACTTTAAACTTTAAACAAAAAAAACTTTAATCAAAAAACTTTAAACTACTTTACCACCCTTGGTATTCGTTGAGAAATTCCGGTAATTATTTCGTAGGAAATTGTGTTAGAACGTGTGGCTAAATCTTCTACATTTTCCTGATTTTTAAAGATAAAAACTTCATCGCCTTCTTCACAATCAATATGAGTTACATCAACCATAATCATATCCATACACACATTTCCTAAAATAAATGCTTGTTGATTGTTGATGGTAACATACCCAACTTTGTTGCCTAAATTACGATGAATTCCGTCTGCATGACCAATCGGAATTGTAGCGCTTTTAATCATTTCTGATGAAATAAAAGCCCGATTATAACCAATAGATTCGCCCGAATTGATGGTGTGAATTTGAGAAATTACCGATTTTAAAGTGCCTACATTTTTTAGTTGAGCCGTTTCATGGGCATCATTACCAAACCCGTACAATCCAATTCCCACTCTAACCATGTCAAAATGTGCCTCGGGATAATTGATTACGCCCGAAGTATTTGTTAGATGTTTAATCGGATTTATATTTAGTTTTTCATTAATTTGCTTAGCAATTTCATTAAAAGCGGTAATTTGATTTAGGGTAAATTCGCGCTCATTTAAATCTTCACTGGCTACTAAATGTGAAAATATAGAAGTTAAAAAAACATCCTTTTGATTTTTTAAAATCGAGATAACTTCCACAACATCTGTTGGTTTAAATCCTAAGCGATTTAGGCCAGTATTAAATTTTACATGAATTGGATATTGCTGAAGATTGGCTTTTTTTACTTCCTTTATAAACTGATGTAAAACCCTAAAACTATATAAATTGGGTTCTAATTGGTATTTTAATAAATGATGCAAAGTTTCAGTTTGCGGATGTAAAACTAAAATTGGCTTGGTAATTCCGGCTTTTCTAAGTGCAATTCCTTCATCAACAAAAGCGACTGCTAAATAATCTACGCCTTCATTTTCTAGTATTTTTGCAATGGCAACTGCTTCATTTCCATAAGCAAATGCTTTTACAACACCCAAAAATTTGGTGTTTGGTTTTAATTTTGATTTAAAATAATGATAGTTATGAATAACTGCTTTAGTGTCTATTTCTAAAACGGTAACATGTGTTTTATTCATGTTTTTCAATTTTTTTAGAGTCACTCATCGCTTTGTAATAAGCAGCTCTGCTAAGTGGTTCATATTCTTGTGTTTCGCCTAACATTACTACATTATCATTGGCAACTTTTCTAAAACTATAATGCGCTAAATTTCCGGTTCGTGTGCAAACCGCATGCACTTTGGTAACATATTCTGCAGTTGCCATGAGCGCTGGCATCGGTCCAAACGGATTTCCTTTAAAATCCATATCCAAACCGGCAACAATTACCCTAATACCTCTGTTTGCCAATTCATTACAAACGGATACGATATGGTCATCAAAAAATTGTGCCTCATCAATTCCCACAACTTGCACGCCTTCACTCAATAATAAAATACTAGTAGAAGAAGTTACGGGCGTTGATCTAATTTGATTGGCATCATGAGAAACCACCATTTCATCGTCATAACGCGTATCAATGCTAGGTTTAAATATCTCAACATTTTGTTTGGCAAATTGAGCGCGTTTAAGGCGCCGAATGAGTTCTTCGGTTTTTCCAGAAAACATAGAGCCGCAAATGACTTCTATCCATCCAAATTGTTCTGTGTGATTTACGGTATTTTCAAGAAACATTTTGTAAATTTAGAGCTTGAAAGATTCAACAATCTATTTTGGTTTTTTACAAATCTATTAAAAATAGTACTCATTTGACAATAAATTTATCAACCTATGCGTAAAAAAATTGAAACCGAATTAAAATCATTGGCCACAGAAATTTTGCAATTGGCTGATTTTACAGATGTAGCGCAGTTACATCAGAAATCATTGGAACTTTATGAAAAGTTAACACTTTTAAAATTTGTTGATAATTACTTTGAAACCCGTTTTGAAGATGTCGAAATTTCTTTCGCTCCATCAAAAATAGCAGAAGATTTTGAAGAATTAGCACAAGAAAAAGTGGTTATAGAAGAAGAATTTGTGGCGTTAGAAGCCGAAGAAAATTTAGAAAATCAAGATTTTATTTTTTCTGATGAAGAATTAATTGAAGAAGAATTAATTTTGGATGAAATAATAAAAGATGAAATAATTGAAGAAACTACGACTTTTATAAATTATCGCAGCAGACAACTTTCACTAGAAGAAGAGTTGCAAAACTCTATTTCTGCTGATGTTGCGGCTAATTTATTTGAAAAAAGCGTGAGGGTAGAACAAAAACAGGTTTCTTTAAATGATAAATTACAAAATGGCGTTATACAAGTGGGTTTAAATGACAGAATTGCCTTTGTTAAATACCTTTTTAACGGAAGTCAGGAAGATTATAACCGAGTTTTATCACAATTAAATTCTTTTGATAACGAAGACGAAGCCAAAGATTTCCTTTTAAATATAGTAAAACCTGATTATTATTGGAACGACAAATTGGAGTATGAACAACGCTTCCTGTTTTTAATTGAAAGAAAGTTTTTGTAGGTTAAATATGCAATCTAAAACCATTTTAATTCACACGCATTTCCACAAAAGCAGAACTTCTTGTTACGCCAAGTATTGAAAATATTTTTCCTTTTTTTGATGTTCATTTTGATGCTTATATTTATGGATATTAATCTTAGCCCTCAATTATTACTATTTAGTTTTTTTGCGACTGTCGCAAATTGCATATAAAAAATATCCATTTGAGTAAATAATAAAATAACGTTAACTAATAGCGCAAAAGGGAAAAACAACACTGATTTTGTAATATTAATTCCCTTTATTTTTTGAATTGAATAGCCGCTTTTTTTATGCATCGATATGATACTTTTTTTAGTAAAAAATCTAAAATGAGTCGAATCTAATATTCCAGATTCTTTGTACTCCCAATTTTTCATAAATAAAAGATGAAACATATTTTTAGCATATCTTACATTGGGTATAGATGAAATTAAAACTCCTTCATTAGTAAGCTTGTCTTTCAACTGTTTCATATTTTCCCAGGGAAATAATAAATGTTCTAAAATATCATTCATAATTATGGCATCAAAATAATTTTCGGGCAATTGATTTATGACTTCATCTAAGGTGCCTGTTAAAATCGTATGGAGTTTTTGATGTGCTATTTTAGCAGAATCGATATTTGGCTCAACTCCCCAAGTTTCAATTCCTTTTTCTGTTAATTGAGCTGAAAAATTACCTTGACCACATCCAATTTCTAATGTTTTTTTAGCTGATGAAGGAATGAAAGACAACATTTCAGCTCTGTTGTTGGCGTAATATTTAGTTTTTTTAAATTCCATATAATTTTTATTTTAATGACCTCCGTTAGTAGTATAAAATAATTCTGATTATTTAATATGCTTAAATTGTTTAAAGTAAATTATAGGCAATTCAACGCAATTTAAGTTTTTATATTCAAACCAAACATTGAGCAATCGTTCTGCAATAAAACCTAAAACACGTTTTTGATAATCGGTGTAATTATTTAAATCTATTTGTTTTTCAAATTCAAATAACACATCAAACCACCAATGCATAAATTCTTGGTATAATGCATCTTTTGTGATAAACATATTGTTGGCGTACAATTGTCTACTTTGTAAAACCGTATCAAAAGCGTTTAAAAAAGATGGATATTTTTGAGCTAATATATTTCTCAACAAAATTAAATCATTGATATTGTGATATCGGCTGTAATGCGTTTCTACTGTGTATTTTAGCTTTCTTGCTTGTGGCAAAATAGCATCATATTGATTTAATAAGTTTGCTATTTCTTGTTGATTGATAATTCTGGGAACAAATAATTCGGTATTTTTAGTGTAAATTAA
>CAMTWE010000234.1:0-2796 GCA_947085395.1 uncultured Bacteroidota bacterium
AAAAATAAAAGTTATAATCATACCTATAATAAAGCTAAATTTATAAAAAAGTTATAAACGTATTTATAATAATTTGTATATTTGTTTAAAAGTATAAACGTATCTATAATGTTTTCTTATACAATTCCACAAAATATACTGCCTAGACCCCATTATATAGATAGGGTAAAACCATTTATGGGGCAAAATATAATCAAGGTTTTTACAGGACAACGCCGTGTAGGCAAGAGTTATTTGCTGTTTCAAATTATGCAACTACTTAAAACTGCCAATGCTGCTATTTTGTATATCAATAAAGAAGATTTAGCATTTTCTTTCCTCAAAAATGCCCAAGATTTGCATACTTATGTGTTAGAAAACAAGTCATCAACACAAAAAACCTATGTTTTTATAGATGAGATTCAGGATATAGAAAATTTTGATACTGCCTTGCGCTCATTGTTATTACACGAAGATTTAGATTTATATTGCACAGGTAGTAACGCCAATTTATTATCTGCCGATATAGCGGGTCATTTAAGTGGTAGATTTATAGAAATTGTAGTGTACAGTCTTTCCTATCCAGAATTTTTAGCATTTCATCAATTGTCAAAAGGTGCTAAGAGTTTAGAATATTATTTAAAATATGGTGGTCTTCCTTATTTAAGAAATTTGCCATTACAAGATGAGGTGGTGTTTGAATATCTCAAAAATATTTATGTAACTATTGTATATCGCGATATCATCAATAGATATTCAGTTAGAAATGTGCCATTTTTAGAACAATTAGTGTTATTTTTAGCAGGCAATACGGGCAGTAATTTTTCGGCCAAGAAAATCAGTGATTTTTTAAAATCGCAACATATAAAGATGGCTGCCAACCAAGTGCAAATTTATGTGCAATATTTGGTCAATGCTTTTTTAATTCATAAAGTAGCGCGCTATGATATGATTGGAAAAAGAATATTTGAATTTGGCGATAAATATTATTTTGAAAATACAGGAATTAGAAATGGTATTTGGGGCTATCGGTTAGAAGATCGGGGTAAAATTTTAGAAAATACTGTTTATAATCACCTAATATTTAAAGGATATACGGTAATGGTTGGTAAGTTAAACCAACACGAAATTGATTTTATAGCAGAGAAACAAGGCGAAAAATTGTATTTTCAGGTGGCATTAACCATAAACGATACCAAAACCTTAGAACGAGAATTTGGTAATTTAAGCATGATTGCAGATAATTATCCTAAAACGGTAATTACATACGACACTTTTTCTGGAAACACCTATGAAGGCATCGCTGCAATTTCTTTAGAACAGTTTTTGTTAACTTAAAAGTTTTTTATGCTCGCCATCGTTATCCCATATTATAAAATCACTTATTTTGAAGAAACGTTACAGTCATGAGCAACAGCAACAAAAAACGTCAATGTATTGATGTAAAAACAATAAAAAAACATCAATGAGTTGATGTTTTTAGTATATTTGTAAAAAAAAGATGGAAAGATTATACAGTCAATTCTACGAAAAATATGCACTTGTGCAAACGCTACAAGTGAGGGATTTTATGCACACCATTGATTGGGATAACCGATTTATAGGCATAAAAGGAAGTAGGGGTGTAGGTAAAACAACGCTGCTGTTGCAATACATTCGATTGAATTTTAAACCAGACAAAAGTGTTTTGTATGTAAGTTTAGACCATTTATATTTTCTAGAAAACACACTTTACGATTTAGTAAGTGATTTTTATAAAAAAGGGGGCTTGTTTATTGCCGTTGATGAGGTACATAAATACCCCAATTGGGCCATTGAAATAAAAAATATTTATGACGATATGCCACATTTAAAATTAGTTTTCACGGGTTTCTCTTTACTTCATATACAACAGGCAAAGGCAGATTTAAGCAGGCGCGTGGTGGTTTATGCTATGCCTGGTTTGTCGTTTAGAGAATTTCTTCAGTTCGAGACAAAAATAAATCTGGATACACATACACTTGAAGATATTACTAAAAATCACGTTGCCATAAGTATTGCCATTAGCCAAAAAATAAAACCATTACATTATTTTGATGATTACTTAAATTATGGTTATTATCCTTTTTATATCGAAAACAAAAAATCATTTCATCAAAAATTGAGCGAGGTTTTGCTAACCGTTTTAGAAGTCGATATTCCGCAATACGCATCCATTCCGGTTTCTAATATAATAATGCTAAAAAAATTATTGTCAGTCATTAGTCATTCAGTACCTTTTAAACCCAATATGAATACCATTAGCGAACGCACTGGGATTAGCCTCAATACCATGAAAAATTATTTAAGATTGTTGAATGATGCACAAATTTTGCAACTTTTGTATGTAGAAGACAAAGGAATTAATAGTTTGGGAAAGCCAGAAAAAATTTACCTGAATAACACTAATTTAATGTTTAATTTAGTCAAAGAAGCCGATAAAGGGAATATACGCGAAACCTTCTTTTATAACCAACTCAATTATAAAAGCACTGTTTTTGCTTCGCAAAATGCAGATTTTAAAGTAGATGGCGTTTATGAATTTGAATTAGGGGGCAGAAACAAAAAGCGAAAACAAATTAAAAATCTTAAAAACGCATTTATAGTAAAAGACAATATAGAAATAGGATCCGATTTGAATATTCCGTTGTGGTTGTTTGGATTTTTGTATTAGAAAGTGCCACCAGCAACAGTAAAATAATTTTGAAATAAAACAGGAATGCTCGCTATCATCATCCCATATTACAAAATCACTTTTTTTGAAGCCACCTTACAATCGTTGGCCAATCAAACCAATCA
>CAMTWE010000235.1:0-2747 GCA_947085395.1 uncultured Bacteroidota bacterium
ATTGTTATTATTTCGACAAAAAATTATCAAGGAAATTGCAGTTTAAATTCCATCGCGCCACAATTAAAACAACTGGGCGTAATGTTGCCTTATACCGGAATTTTACAACTATTAGCCAACGAATTGTCGTTTCCTATTGTTGCTACCAGTGGCAATATTCACGGATCTCCCATTATCAGTGATGAAAAAATGGCGGTTGACCTTTTATCAAATGTAGCCGATTATTTTTTGCATCACGATTTAGAAATCACCAATCCGCAAGACGATTCGGTATTAAAAATAAGCGCCAAATTTGAAACACCAATTTTGTTTAGACGTTCTCGCGGTTTCGCACCCAATTACTTCAATTTTGTTAGTCCTAACAATAAAAAAGTATTGGCAACAGGAGCGCATCTAAAAAGCTCCATCGCTTTTGTGCCGAATGAGCAGGTTTATATCAGCCAGTATTTAGGCAATTTAGATTCGTTTGAAGTGGTAGAACGCTATTCAAAAACCATGACTAATTTTATCAATTTATTTGAAGAAACGCCTGAAATTATTGTTACAGATTTGCATCCACAGTACCAAAGTAATCAAATTGCAAAAGAATTAGGACAGCAATTTTCAGTTCCTGTTTTTGAAATTCAGCATCATAAAGCACATTTTGCCTCCGTTTTGGGCGAACATCAATTGTTTGATGCAGGAGAAACTATTTTAGGCGTTATTTGGGATGGAACGGGTTTTGGCGATGATAAAAATATTTGGGGAGGCGAGTTTTTTACTTATAAAAATAAGCAACTAAATCGGCTTACACATCTCTCCTATTTTAACTGGTTAGCGGGTGATAAAATGGCGAAAGAACCTAGAATTTCTTTACTTTCTTTGGCATCAGATGAAATGATTTTATCAGTCAAAAATAAATTTTCTTCTGAAGAATGGAATATTTATAAATCTATTTTGAAAAATAATTCGCTCAAAACTTCTTCCATGGGAAGATTGTTTGATGCACTTGCTTCTTTGCTAAACTTAACAAATTTTAATACTTATGAGGGCGAAGCTGCCATTGTTTTGGAAAATCAAGTAGAAGATTATCAATTAAAAAACTGTATCAATTATCATCCAACTATTGAAAATAATAAAATTTCTCCGCAACTAATCTTACAAAATTGTCATCATGATTTTGTAAACGGCATTGCAATTTCACAAATTATCGGCAATTTTTTATTTACTTTAAGTTCCATTATTATAGAAATTGCACATCAACAAAATATCAAACATATTGCTTTAAGTGGAGGCGTTTTTCAAAATACCACTTTGGTTGATATGCTTTTAGAATTGGCAGGAAATGAATATTATTTGTACTTTAACCAACAATTACCGCCCAACGATGAAAATATTGCGTTCGGACAATTGATGTATTATTACCATTGTAAAATATAGTGATTTGTATAATCTTTTAATCTTTTAATAATTAGATATGAAATATTTACAAGAATATCGCAATTACGAAGTTACAAAACAAGTTATTGATGAACTTCATAAAATTACCACTAAAAAGTGGAATGTTATGGAAATTTGTGGTGGACAAACCCATAGTTTGGTTAAAAACGGCATTTTGGAATTGCTCCCAGAAAATATCAGAATGATTCACGGCCCTGGTTGTCCGGTTTGTGTAACGCCACTTAATTTGATTGATAAAGCGATTGAATTGTTAGAACAAGGCGTTATTGTTTGCTCTTTTGGAGATATGATTCGCGTTCCGGGAAGTAAAAAAAGTTTGTTAGAAGCTAAAGCCAATGGTGGCGATTTACGGATTTTATATTCACCTTTAGAAGCCGTAACTATTGCCAAAGAAAATCCGACAAAAGAAGTGGTGTTTTTTGCAGTTGGTTTTGAAACTACTGCTCCAGCCAATGCTTTATCGGTTTTACATGCGCAAAAAGAAGGACTTACCAATTATTCTATTTTGGTTTCACATGTGTTGGTTCCGCCCGCTATGGAAGCTATTTTAGATGATGAATTCAGTTCAATCGATGCGTTTTTAGCAGCCGGTCATGTGTGCGCTATTATGGGTTATCAAGCATACCATCCAATTGCAAAAAAATATAAAGTCCCCATTATCATAACCGGATTTGAGCCCTTAGATTTGGTACAGGGCATTTATTTTGCCGTTAAACAATTAGAAAATCAGCAGTATTTTGTCGAAAATCAATATACACGAGCCGTAAAAGAAGAGGGCAATAAAACCGCAAAAGCAGTTATTGAACAGGTTTTTGAAGTTGGAAACAGAGAATGGCGCGGAATAGGTGAAATTCCTAATAGTGGTTATGTTTTGAGAGATGCTTTTAAATTGTTTGATGCCGAAAAAAAATTCAACATCAGTCATATTAAAGTGCCAGAAAACGCACTTTGTATTGCAGGTTTAGTTTTAAAAGGAATTAAAAAACCGATGGAATGTTCGCAATTTGGAAAAAATTGCACTCCATCTAACCCTTTAGGCGCACCAATGGTTTCATCCGAAGGTGCTTGCGCTGCTTATTATCATTTTTCGGTAATTTAGAGTGGACAATGGACAATTGAAAATTGAAAATTGAAAATGATAAATTAAACGTCAAACTTTAAACATCTGTCTTCGCCTGAAATACGTTGACCATAAAAAGGTTAACAATGGAAAATAGAAATGGATTTTTTAATGAAGAACAACGAGCTAAAAGGAATCGTTACTTCAGTGTAGATTTTAAAAAGAAACGGATGCAGGAATTGGAGAA
>CAMTWE010000236.1:0-6995 GCA_947085395.1 uncultured Bacteroidota bacterium
AAAACACGTGCGGTTTTAGTGGTGTATAAAGATCAAATTATTGCCGAAAAATATGCTGACGGTTTTGATAAAAATTCTAAACTTTTGGGTTGGTCAATGACTAAAAGTATTACAAGCGCTGTGGTTGGAATACTAGAAAAACAAGGAAAAGTAAACGTAAATCAGCACAATTTGTTTAGCGAATGGCAAAATGATGAACGTTCCAAAATTACCCTCAACAATTTATTGCAAATGAATAGTGGTTTGGCTTGGGTAGAGGATTATAACACCATTTCTGATGTTACCAAAATGCTTTATATTGAGAGTGATATGACCAAAACACAACTCGATAAATCTTTTGTTGGCAAACCTAACAATAGTTGGAATTATTCATCGGGAACGACCAATTTAATTACCAGATTTATCCGAAATCAATTTAAAACGCCGCAAGAATATTTAGATTTTTGGTACACAGAATTAATCGATAAAATTGGCATGAATTCTATGATTATCGAATCTGATTTAAGCGGAAATTATGTAGGTTCTTCATATGCATGGGCAACAGTTCGCGATTGGGCAAAATTCGGATTGCTTTATTTACACAAAGGAAATTGGAATGGAACACAAGTTTTAAATCAATCTTGGGTAGATTATTCGGTTACGCCAACCAACAATTCTGAGGGCGTTTATGGAGCGCAATTTTGGTTAAATACCGGAGGTAAATATCCCAATGTGCCCAAAGATATGTTTTCTTGTGATGGTTATCAAGGACAGCATATTTTTATCATTCCATCCAAAGATTTGGTTATCGTTAGAATGGGTTTAACCGAAGCGCCAGAATTTGATTTTAATCAATTTTTGAAGGAAATTTTAAGTTCATTACAATAAAAAAATCGGATGTTCAACATCCGATTTTTTAGTTTATCATCAAAAAAATACTGAATTTTTACAATTCCATACTTAAATCAACCTTTAATTTCATCGCTATAATTTTGGTGATACGCTTTTTAAGTTCTGGTATTTTTATTTTTTCTAACACATCATTTCCAAAGGCGTACAACATTAATGCTTTCGCCTCCTTTTCTGGAATGCCGCGCGAGCGTAAGTAAAAGATGGCTTTATGGTCTAACTGACCAATGGTACAACCGTGTGAACATTTAACATCATCTGCAAAAATTTCTAATTGCGGTTTACTGTTGATGGAGGCGTTATCATCAATTAACATCGAATTATTTTGCTGAAAAGCATTGGTTTTTTGCGCATCTCTATCCACAATAATTTTACCGTTAAAAACACCTGTAGATTGTTCATCATAAATTCCTTTGTACAATTCATGACTCTCGCAATTGGGTTGTTTGTGGTGAACCAAGGTATAATTTGCAACTACTTGCTCTTTTCCGATGATAGAAAATCCGTTTAAATTAGAGGTAATTCGCTCATCTTCTTGGTAAAATTCCAGATTATTTCTGATAAATTTTCCGCCGAAAGAAAAAGTGTTAACAGATACAATACTCTCTTTTTGTTGAGAAACAAAGGTATTATCGATAAGTGAAGCGGTTTCTAAATCGTTCTGAATTTTATAAAAATCGACGATGGCGCGTTTGTGTGCGAAAATCTCGGTTACTGCATTGGTTAAAACGGTATTTTCTTTTAAACTTTGATGGCGTTCCATAATTTGCACGTGCGAATTTTCTCCAACTACCACTAAATTACGCGGTTGTAACATCAATTCAACATCGGTTCCGGTATTAAAATAAATGATTTCAATAGGTTTAGAAACCACCACATTTTTTGGAATGTTGATAAAAGCACCTTCTGTAGCAAAGGATGTATTTAAGTTGGCAAAATGTTGATTTTTATTGATGATTTTATTGAAATAATAATCAACAATCATTTTGTATTTTGGCTTAACCAAAGCAGATGACATTACACAAATATCAACGCCTTCATGCGTAGTGGTTGATAAAAGCGAGTTATAAACACCGTTTACA
Source organism: uncultured Bacteroidota bacterium (assembly GCA_947085395.1). Taxonomy (GTDB): domain Bacteria; phylum Bacteroidota; class Bacteroidia; order Flavobacteriales; family Flavobacteriaceae; genus JAGXRT01. The sequence goes on from CAMTWE010000236.1 coordinate 1,971, forward strand.
AAAATCAATTTATAAGTATCAATTTCGTGGATGAAATACTTTTTAACGTCATTTAAATTAACATCACTTTCTACGGAAGAGAAAATGCGATAATCTGGTTTTAAAACATCACGCAAAGAGGTGTATTTCCAATCTTCTTCTTTTTTAGATGGAAAACCATTTTGTTCAAAAAGCTTAAAACTTTCTGTACGTATTTGATGAATATTGGTATCGGTTGCTGTTGAATTTTCAAACGCTAAAAACGACGAAATCAGTTTTTCTTTTAAATCCATTTTATATATTTCTAATCAACTATTGTTTAATTTGATATGATTATTTTAACCAATCGTAGCCCTTTTCTTCTAATTCAAATGCGAGTTCTTTACCACCCGATTTTACAATTTTTCCGTTGTGTAAAACGTGTACAAAATCTGGTACTATATAATCTAACAATCGTTGGTAATGGGTAATTACCAGCACTGCATTGTTTTCATTTTTGAGTTTATTCACTCCGTTTGCCACAATTTTCAAGGCATCGATGTCAAGGCCAGAATCGGTTTCATCTAAAATAGCAAGTTTAGGTTCTAACATCGCCATTTGAAAAATTTCGTTTCTTTTTTTCTCCCCACCAGAAAAACCTTCGTTTAAAGAGCGCGACAAGAAATTGCGGTCAATTTCTAACAGCGCTGCTTTTTCTCTGATGAGTTTCAACAAATCTTTGGCAGGCATATCATCCAAACCTTTAGATTTTCGGGTTTCATTGATAGCAGTTTTGATGAAGTTGGTTACGGTAACTCCCGGAATTTCTACCGGATATTGAAAGGATAAAAATACGCCTTTGTGTGCGCGTTCTTCAGGAGAAAACTCCATGATACTTTCGTTCTCAAAAAGGATATCACCTTGGGTAACTTCATAGGTTTCGTTTCCAGCAATTACTGCAGAAAGGGTACTTTTTCCAGAACCGTTTGGTCCCATAATAGCGTGTATTTCACCCGCTTTTATTTCTAAATCAATCCCTCTAAGAATTTCTTTGTTTTCTAAACCGGCGTGTAAATTTTTTATTGATAACATAATTTTTGTTTAAAGTTTAAGGTTTAAAGTTCTTTTGGTTATTAGAATTTCACCTTTTTAAAGTCATTTTTATTTTTTATTTAATTATCTATATTTTATTGGAATTTTGTTCCTTTAAACTCTTTTTATTTAAATAGATTATAAAATTATTTATTTTTCCACTTAAATTTTCAAAATCAACTTTTAAATTTTCAAAAACATCTTCTTTGATATAATTGCAATCTAATGCTCTATATAGTTGAGATCGTACTTCACCAGCTGAACCTTTTGCTATAGAAAGGAATTGTCGAAATTCTTGATTTCCATTTCTTTCAAATCCTTCAGCAATATTATCCATTATTGAACCTGAAGATGCCCTAATTTGATCTCTAAACCTAAAATCATTTTTCAACTCGGTTTCAATAGAAATTCTATTTATTTCTTTAGCCAATCTTCTTGCTTCCTGCCAAATTTCTAAATCTTCAAATTTGTGAATGGTTGCCATTTTCTTTGTTTAAAGTTTTCTTTGTTTAAAGTTATTTTATTGGCAACATTTGAAAGCTAAGTAACCTTAAACTTTAAACGTTAAACCCTTTTTTAACCCACACTTCCTTCAAGTGAAATTTCCAACAATTTCTGCGCTTCAACGGCAAATTCCATCGGTAATTTATTCAACACCTCTTTGCTAAATCCGTTTACGATTAATGCGATGGCTTTTTCGGTTGGAATTCCGCGTTGGTTACAATAAAAAACTTGGTCTTCTCCAATTTTAGAAGTGGTTGCTTCGTGTTCTATTTGTGCTGTTTTATTTTTTACTTCGATGTATGGAAAAGTGTGTGCACCACAATTATTGCCCATCAAAAGAGAATCGCATTGTGAAAAATTTCTGGCGTTGGTGGCTTTTGAACCAATTCTAACCAATCCGCGGTAACTATTTTGCGATTTTCCGGCTGATATTCCTTTAGAAATAATGGTGCTTTTGGTGTTTTTACCGATATGAATCATTTTAGTTCCGGTATCGGCTTGTTGATGGTGATTGGTAACGGCAATGGAATAAAATTCGCCAACAGAATTATCACCTTTTAAAATACAAGACGGATATTTCCAGGTAATGGCACTTCCTGTTTCTACCTGAGTCCACGAAATTTTAGCATTGGCTTCGCACAAACCACGTTTGGTTACGAAATTAAAAACGCCACCTTTTCCGGCTTTATCACCAGGATACCAATTTTGAACGGTAGAATATTTTATTTCTGCGCCATCTAAAGCAATTAACTCAACAACTGCGGCGTGTAACTGATTTTCATCGCGTTGCGGAGCGGTACATCCTTCTAAATAACTCACAAAACTACCTTCATCGGCAATGACTAAAGTGCGTTCAAACTGTCCGGTTCCGCCTTCATTTATTCTGAAATAAGTAGAAAGTTCCATCGGACATTTTACGCCTTTAGGAATGTAGCAAAAAGAGCCATCAGAAAAAACGGCCGAATTGAGTGCCGCGTAAAAATTGTCAGTTTTAGGAACAACAGAGCCCAAATATTTTTTTACCAATGCTGGATGTTCTTGAATGGCTTCAGAAATTGGACAAAAGATAATTCCTTTTTCACCTAAGGTTTTCTTGAAAGTAGTGGCAACCGAAACAGAATCCATTACAATATCAACTGCCACATTAGACAAGCGTTTTTGTTCGTCTAATGAAATTCCTAGTTTTTTAAAAGTGTCTAACAATTCTGGATCAACCTCATCTAAGCTGTCTAATTTTGGTCGTTGTTTAGGCGCCGAATAGTAGCTAATTTCATTAAATTTTGGTTTGGTGTATTTGACATTAGCCCATTCTGGCTCTACCATTTTCTCCCAAATTCGGTACGCTTCTAGGCGCCAATCAGTCATCCATTCGGGTTCATTTTTCTTTTTAGAAATGGCCCTAACCACCGCTTCATTTAATCCCGGCGGAAACTTATCAGCTTCAATATCTGTATAAAAACCATAGGCGTATTCCTTGGTTTCCAGTTCTTTTTTTAAATCGTCTTCGGTGTATTTATTCATCGTAGTTTAAATGTTAAAATGTTGAATGTTATAAAGTTGATGATAAATACTTTATTAAACCACTTAACAATTTAGATATATCATTAATTTTTGTATTCATTTGTTTAAATTCATCATCTGAAATATAGTCTAAGTCTAGCGCTAAATATAATTGTGAACGAAATTCACCTGCAGACGCTTTTGCTATATATAAATAACGAATAAATTCTTTAGTTGTTTCTCTTTCAAACCCTTCTGCAATATTAGAGGTTATTGAAACACTCGCTCTTCTTATTTGATCTCTTAATCCGTAATCTTTTGAAAAAGAGAGATTTATATTTGTAATATTATAAATTAATGCATTTAGCGCTCTTGCTTTTTGCCAAGCAATAATTTCTTCAAAAGAATTAAATTTTGCCATTTTAATACATTACAACTTTATTACTTTATTACTTTATTACTTTCCAACTATAACGAAAAACTCTCTCCGCATCCACAGGTTCTATTGGCATTCGGATTTTCAAAATACAAGCCCTTGCCGTTTAAGCCACCAGAAAAATCGAGGGTGGTTCCAACTATGTATAAAAAGCTTTTTTTATCAATAATGATTTTAATGCCGTTATCTTCTACAATTTTATCACCCTCATGTTGCTGATTGTCAAATGATAAATTGTAAAGAAGTCCAGAGCAACCACCACTTTGTACTCCAACGCGCACATAATTTGAAGCAGGATCTTTGTCTTCTTCACCCATCATATCGATGATTTTTTTTCGTGCTATTTCAGATACTTTAATCATTTTGTAATATAGATTGATTCTAAATAAGAGCAAAGGTACTAACTTTTTACCTTAAATTTGGCATCAGATATATATAAAATTGATTCTTTAATTGCCATTCTCAATAAACACTTATTTTTGCATCATGATAGAAGATAAAAGCTTTAAAAGTACCGATATTTCTGAATTGGGTGAATTTGGTTTGATAGACCATCTAACAAAACAATTCGAAATTAAAAACCCGACCACCATTAAAGGAGTTGGTGATGACGCCGCCGTGCTCGATTTTAAAAACCAACAAGTAGTACTTACAACCGATTTGTTGGTTGAAAATGTACATTTTGATTTAAGTTATATGCCTTTGAAACATTTGGGCTACAAAGCGGTAATTGTAAACATTTCTGATGTGTGCGCCATGAATGCAAGACCAACTCAGATAACGGTTTCCATTGCTATTTCTAACCGATTTCCGCTTGAAGCTTTGGAAGAATTGTATGCCGGAATTAAGTTTGCCTGTGAAAAATATGGCGTTGATTTAGTGGGTGGCGATACCACCAGTTCTACCAAAGGAATGTTGTTGAGTATTACTGCTTTGGGTGTTTTAAATGCCGATGAAGTGGTTTACAGAAATGGTGCAAAACCCAATGATTTATTGGTAGTCAGCGGAGATTTAGGCGCTTCTTATCTCGGATTGCAAGTGTTGGAACGCGAAAAACAAGTTTTTTTAGTGAATCCCAATTCGCAACCTGATTTAACCGCTTACGATTATTTAATTGAAAGACATCTAAAACCAGAAGCCCGAAAAGACATCATTGAAATGTTAAAAGAGATGGGTGTAAAACCAACCTCAATGATTGATATTTCTGACGGACTTTCGTCTGAAATATTACACTTATGTAAACAATCTAATGTTGGGTGTAAATTATATGAAGATAAAATTCCGTTAGACCAACAAGTAATAACGACTTGTGAAGAATTTAACCTCAACAGCACCACCGTTGCCTTGAGTGGTGGCGAAGATTATGAGTTGCTATTTACCGTAGCTCAGGAAGATTTTGACAAGATTAAAGGAAACCCGAATATGACTATTATTGGATATATGACCGAGGCAAATGAAGGTATAAATTTAATTACACGGGCGAATCAGCAAATAGAAATTACTGCACAAGGTTGGAATTCTTTTAAAGAATAGTT
>CAMTWE010000237.1:0-22221 GCA_947085395.1 uncultured Bacteroidota bacterium
TAACTGTCAGACATACTGGCTACAAATGAACAAACTGCCAACAATCTGTCGTAATGATTTTCTGGTAATTCCTGCAATTTTGAGGGTAATAATTTATAAATTAACTGATCATAACTGCTAAGTTGATGGTTTAAATCATTGATAACCGCTTTGCTAAAAACGCTTAATAAATCGGCCAAAATTTTATAACCCGCAATTTCTTTTTCAATCACTTCTTTACTCTGATAAATTTTTTCATTGCTTATTTTGATGATGTCTTTCATTTGCGCTTCGTACTTGCACCGATCCATCAAACTAGCATGAAAATTACCTGCTAAAATAAGTTCTTCATTGTTGATAAATTGTTGGGCTGCTTCATTGATAAGCGCGTTAATAGCCAAAGCTCTGAGGTATTTAATGCGTTCTTGCTTATTTTTTAAGGTGTAATATTTTTTGGTATCGATGGTATCTTTTACCAATTTGATAAAATATTCAAGGGAAAAATCCTCCTCTATTAAACCCAGATTGATGCCATCTTCAAAATCGATAATCGTATAACAAATATCATCGGCGGCTTCCACTATAAACGCCAACGGATGGCGATGATAGGCAATATGTTGGTCATTTCTGGCTTTTATCAAACCCAATTCTTGCGCTAAATCATTAAAAACAGGAATTTCTGCCTGAAAAATACCAAATTTTTTATCGGCTATATTAGCTGTTGGTTTTTTAGGAAGTGATTCTTTCGGATATTTGATAAAAGCGCCCAAGGTGGCGTAAGAAAGCCGAAGTCCGCTACTTGCCCCATCGCTGTTATCGGTTAAAATTCGGAATCCGTTGGCATTTCCTTCAAAATTGATTAAATCTTGCCACTGTTTATCAGTCAAAAATGATTGAAATTCCTTACCATTACCCGAAATAAAAAATTCGCCAATGGCTTTTTCTCCGCTATGTCCAAAGGGCGGATTTCCAATATCGTGTGCTAAAGCTGCGGTGGCGGTAATGGTTCCGAAATCAGTTTTTAAAAAACCTTCTTGTGCAATTTCTGGATATTTTTGCAGTAAATATTCGCCTACAATTCTGCCAATAGAGCGCGCCACTACCGAAACTTCTAAACTATGCGTTAATCGGGTGTGAACAAAATCGGTTTGTGACAGCGGAATTACCTGTGTTTTATCTTGTAAACTTCTAAAAGAATCCGAAAAAAGAATGCGGTCGTTATCAACTTCAAATCCTAAACGCGACTCATCTTGTAAATTTCTTAAACGTTTTTCTGTATCTCCAAATCGTTTTAGCGATAATAATTGTAACCAATTCATAGGATAAATATTTAAGTGCAAGATACATTTATTATTAAAAGATTGAAAAATTAGTATTGAGATGTGAGAATTGAGATGTGAGAATTGCCTCTCGGCTCCGCTCGGGGAACAGAGAATTGAGCCGAAAAATTTAAAATTTCTTCATCTTTGCTTTTTTCTCAAGTTCGGCGTACCAAGTTTCGCCAAATTTTCTGATGAGGGCTTCTTTTACAAATTTATAAACCGGAATTTGAAGTTCTTTTCCCAGTGAACAAGCAGGGTCACAAATTTCCCAATGATGATAATTTACGGTGGTAAAAGTTGAGAATTCTAACACCCTAACCGGATATAAATGACAAGAAATGGGTTTTTTCCAATCAATAATTCCTAGATTGTAAGCTTCTTCAATACCACATTTGGCAATATTTTTAGCATCAAAAATAACATAAGCACAATCTTTTTGATCCATCAAAGTAGTTTCTATATCACCTTTTTCATTGATGGTGTAAAGTCCGTTTTTTTCAATGGCAGCAATTCCTTTGGGCAGTAATAAATGTTTTATTTTCGGATAAATAGTTTCCAAAATTGGGAGTTCATCTTTATTTAAAGGTGCGCCAGCATCGCCATCAACACAACAAGCGCCTTTACATTTGGATAAATTACACACAAATTCATTGTCTATTATTTCTTCCGAAACTATGGTTTTTCCTATCTGAATCATGTCGCAAAAATACGGTTTCTTTTTGAAATGAGAATTGAGATATTAGTATTGAGAATTGCCCCTCGGCTCCGTTCGGGGAACAGGGTAATGAGATGAATTTTAATTTCACAAGCCAATTGATAGGTTTTAACTACTTTTGCAAAAAATTAAACCTCAAGAAATGTACGCATTAGATTTTAAAGAAATTTTTACCGCTACTATGATTTTATTTGCAGTGATTGATATTGTGGGCTCTATTCCTATTATTATAGAATTACGCTCAAAAGTTGGTCATATTCAATCAGAAAAAGCATCCATTGTATCGGCAATTATCATGATTATTTTTCTTTTTGTAGGTGAAAGAATGTTGACTTTAATAGGTATTGATGTCAATTCATTTGCTGTTGCGGGGTCTTTGGTTATTTTCTTTTTAGCGCTAGAAATGATTTTAGGAATTCAGTTGTATAAAGATGAAAGTCCGGAAACTGCCAGTATTGTTCCGATTGCTTTTCCGTTAATTGCCGGAGCCGGAACCTTAACTACGCTTTTATCCATTAGAGCTGAGTACGAAACCATCAATATTGTGGCGGCTATTTTTATCAATACTATTGTGGTGTATGCGGTTTTAAAATCATCCAAAAAAATTGAACGCGTTTTAGGCAAAGCCGGATTGGGCGTTATCCGAAAAATATTTGGCGTTGTTTTATTAGCAATTGCCGTTAAATTATTTGCCGCTAATATTATGGGTTTGTTTGAACATTCTTAGGGTATAAAAAATGCACTGCAAAATCTCCTGACTTTACAATGCTATAAAAACTAAATCAGAATTAGCTTTATTTTATTAAAAGACACGGAAAATATTTGTTCGCTAGCGTTAGATTTGCTAAGTTTTTTTGAAATTTAAACAAGCAAACTTAGGTTGCTTGCCAGTAACATCTTTTTGGTGAGATAATTAATTCCTCGGTTTTTAAATCTGCCATTGCTTTATCTACTACTTTACGGTCAAGATTGGTCAATTCAACAATCTTTCCAGCATTTAAAGGTTTGCCTTCTTTTTTCATATGTGAATATTTATTTGTTTAGTTCGACTTCGCTCACTATAAATTTTATTTGTCATCCCGAAAAATCGGGACAGGTTATGGAATTTTTCATTCCTTATTTATTTTCTTTTTGGTATTCACGAACTAACGTTTCGCCAGTTTGATTAAAATATTTTCATCAAAGTTTACTTCACCAAATTTTATTTGTTTTGGTGTTCAGTGATTGCTTCGCAATTGTGTTTTTGCAAACATGGCTATTTCATAGTTTCTAAAACTTGTGTTTTTGCATCCATTTTTTTAATTTTTATTTTTTATTTTGTAAAAATTTCTTAAATATTAAGTAATTTGAAAATTATTATTTAACTGTTAATTGTACCTTATCAATTGGTTTTTTCCCATCCTAAATCCTTCCCAATGTGGTTTAATCGGTTAATCGGAATTGTTTAAAGTTACGGCGGTCATCAGAAAAACCATCGAACATTTACCGGCAAAATCTATCGCTAAAATTGAAATGATTCCAGAAGCGGTATTGCAACTGAACAATTAATTTCAGGTCAGTTTTTTCTGTAACAACAAATTGTACGATAAAACTTATTTGTTTGCAAAAAATACTGTTTCTGTAAAAAATATTGAAATGATTCCGCTTATCAATATGAAAGGTTTGGTAATTGGTTAATAGCTGGTAGCTGGTATCAGGTATTTTTTCTTAAGTCTAATACTATTCGCTATTTCCTATTCGCTATTCCTTTATTATTAATTAGTCCAACAAATTAGAAAGTTCTAGAAATTCTTTTTTAGGATCAGATCCTTCATAAAGAATTCTGTAAATGGTATCTAAAATGGGGGTTTTTGCCTTATTTTTTTCGTTGATGATAAACGCACATTTGGCGGCGTAATAACCTTCGGCAACCATCCTCATTTCTAACATCGCAGATTTTACGGTATATCCTTTACCAATCATATTTCCGAACATTCGGTTTCTACTAAAAATGGAGTAGCCCGTTACCAACAAATCGCCTAAATAGGCAGAATCATTGATGTTGCGTTTCATTTTATGTACTTTCTTAATGTAGCGTTTCATTTCCCTAATGGCATTTGACATCAATACCGATTGAAAATTATCGCCATAACCCAAACCATGTGCAATACCAGCTGCAATGGCATAAATATTTTTTAAAACGGCGGCATATTCCGTTCCGAAAATATCATCGGTCATTTTAATTTTGATATAATCGCTTTCTAAATATTTTTTTAAAGTTTCAGATTTTTCATCATCCAAAGATGCCAAAGTTAAATACGATAATCTTTCTAACGCAACTTCTTCGGCGTGACAAGGACCCGTAATTACGCCGATATTTTCAAAAGGGACTTTCAATATTTTATGAAAATGTTCGCCAACAATCAATCCGCTTTCTGGCACAATGCCTTTAATGGCAGAAAAAACAACTTTTCCATCAAAAGATTCGGTTATTTTATCCAATTCATCTTTTAAAAAAGCAGACGGAATGGCAAAAATTAAATAATCAGCATATTTTATAACTTCATTAATATCATCACTTAAAAAAAGACGATTTGGATTAAATTCAATTGAACTGATATAATTTGGGTTGTGTTTATTTCTTTTGATATACTCAATTGCATAAGAACTACGCATATACCAACCCACTTCTTCTAAATTTTCTGATAACATTTTTACAATAGCCGTTGCCCAACTTCCTCCTCCAAAAACTGCAATTTTTATTGAATCACTCATTTTTATACATTTTGATTTGCAAAAGTAACAATTTTTAAAAAAGCATTGTTTTAATTATGCCAAAAGAATGTTAATGCTTAGTACATTTAATTATATTTGTTTCATTAAAATGATGCTTTGAGTACCATAAAACATTTTCTAAAAGATACTTTAATTTACGGATTGGCAACAGTTTTGCCAAGAGTTATCAATTTTTTACTCGTTAAAATCCATACCGATGCTTTACCAACAAATAGTTATGCAGATAATACCAATTTTTATATTTGGGCAGGTTTGTTGGCAGTATTACTTTCTTATGGATTAGAAACTTCCTTTTTTAGGTTTTATAATACAGAAAATAAAAAGGATACACTTATTGGTACAAGTTTTATCAGTATTTCAATTACAACCGTTGTTTTTGTATTTATAGCATATTTTTTTAGCGATTTTTTCATCAATATTTTTGATTTTGAAGAAAATCCGATGCGTTTAAAAATGCTGATTGCCATACTTGCCATTGATACTTTGTCTATCATTCCTTTTGCTTATTTAAGAGCTAAAAATAAATCACTTTCTTACGCCAGTATTAAATTGATGAATGTTTTTGTGATTGTAATTATCAACTTACTTTTCTTAAAATACATTCCTATGTATTTAGAAAAAGGTTTGGTACTGCCAGAAATTATTCAAAAAAATTATGATATTACGCCTAAAGTAAATTATATTTTCATCGCTAATTTGGTGGGAAGCGCTATTTCTTTTTTGATGTTAATTCCGTATTTACTCAAGTTTAAACTATCTTTTGATTTTAGTTTATTGAAAAGAATGTTGGCTTACGGATGGCCAATTTTGGTGGCCGGAATTGCTTATGTAATCAATGAAAATTTAGATAAATACCTCATTGGCAAAATGATGGATAAAGAAACAATGGGTATTTATGCGGCGGCTTATAAATTGGCAATTTTTATGAATTTGTATATTATGGCTTTTAAATTAGGTGCCGAACCCTTTTTCTTTAATCAAGCAGCCAAAGAAAATGCCAAAGAAATTTACGCTCAAATAATGAAATATTTTACCATTATTGGCGCTTTTGCACTGTTAGGAATTGTTGTTTTTATAGATATTCTCAAACATTTTATCAATGAAAATTATTGGAGCGCCTTGGCAATTGTTCCTATAATTTTGTTGGCAAATTTATTTTTAGGGATCTATCACAACTTAGCAGTTTGGTATAAATTAACTGATAAAACCAAATTTGCAATGTATTTTTCCTTGTTAGCTGCTTTTATTACCATTGTTATTAACCTAATTTTTATTCCGATTATGGGTTATATGGCATCGGCTTGGGCAACACTTTTGGCTTACTCAAGTATGGTAATTGCCTCTTATTTTTATGGAAAAAAATATTATCCGGTTCCGTATGAAATTAAAAAAATATTGAATTACATTCTAATTTCGGTTGTTTTATCAACACTTTCTTTTCTGTATTTTAGAGACCAAATGTTGATTTCTATTTTGATGGTACTCTTATTTGGTGGTTTTATTTACCGAAATGAACAAACGCAATTGAAATTATTATTTAAAAAAAAGAATAAAAAATGAAGGTTCAAATAGTTAATAAATCAAAACACACTTTACCCAATTACGAAACAATTTTTGCTGCTGGGATGGATTTACGCGCCAATATTGATGAGCCCATCTTATTAAAATCTTTAGAGCGAATTGTGGTTAAAACAGGTTTATTTATTTCTTTGCCTATTGGTTTTGAAGCACAAGTTAGACCGCGAAGCGGTCTCGCAGCAAGATTTGGAATTGGCGTTTTAAACAGTCCGGGAACTATTGATGCCGATTATCGCGGAGAAATTGGGGTAATTTTAGTGAATTTATCTAAAGATGATTTTACCATTAATGATGGCGATAGAATTGCGCAAATGGTTGTGGCAAAACACGAAAGAATTGATTGGTTAGAAGTGACGGTTTTAGACGAAACTTCTCGTGGTGGCGGTGGTTTTGGAAGTACCGGAAAGTAAGTTTTTTTAATGAAAAAATGTTAATTGAGTCAGTTCGATGACTAAATTAACATTAATTCAGTCAACGAACTGACTGAATTAATGGAATTCTCTATAAAGTTTTTGAACAATCTTTGTCAAATTATTGAACAATCTTTGTCAAAGTTCCAAACTTTGACAAAGATGCTGAGAAATTTCGTAGTGGAATTTTAAATTTTTCTACAATAAAAAAGGGAGCTTTTGGCTCCCCTTTTTATTATTTATTATTCTTGATAAAGTCAAAAATTTTCATTTCAATTTCTTTTGCTAAATCTGGATTGTCTTTTAACAATCCTTTTACCGCATCGCGTCCTTGTCCTAATTTGGTTTCACCGTAGCTAAACCATGAGCCGCTTTTTTTAACAATTTCATATTCTACTCCTAAATCAACTATTTCACCCAGTTTTGAAATTCCTTCGCCATACATGATGTCAAATTCTGCCGTCATAAATGGTGGCGCCACTTTGTTTTTCACCACTTTTACTTTGGTTCCAGTTCCTATAATTTTCTCCCCATCTTTTATCTGTGTTTTTTTACGGATATCCAATCTAACTGAGGCGTAAAATTTCAAGGCATTTCCACCGGTGGTAGTTTCTGGATTGCCAAACATCACCCCAATTTTTTCGCGCAATTGATTGATAAATATTACCGTACAATTTGTTTTGCTGATGGTAGCCGTTAATTTTCTAAGCGCTTGAGACATTAAACGCGCATGTAAACCCATTTTAGAATCGCCCATTTCACCTTCAATTTCACTTTTTGGCGTTAAAGCAGCAACAGAATCTATCACCACAATATCAATTGCGCCAGAACGGATTAAATTTTCGGTAATTTCAAGCGCTTGTTCACCATTATCGGGTTGAGAAATGATGAGATTGTCCACATCAATTCCTAATTTTTCTGCATAAAAACGGTCAAAAGCGTGTTCTGCATCAATAAAAGCGGCAATGCCGCCTGCTTTTTGTGCTTCTGCAATGGCGTGTAAGGTTAAAGTTGTTTTACCCGATGATTCTGGTCCGTATATTTCAATGACTCTTCCTCTGGGATAGCCGCCAACACCAAGGGCAATATCCAACCCGATAGAACCTGAAGAAATAGCTTCAACTTCTACAATTGCAGCATCACCCAAACGCATCACCGCACCTTTTCCGTAGGTTTTATCTAATTTATCTAAAGTAAGTTGAAGTGCTTTTAATTTAGCTTCTTTATCTTTATCTGTTGCCATATTTTTAGGTATAAATGATTATTTAATTTGCTAAAATACGTATTTTTTTGATGAGTATTTTTTAAAAATATTATTTCCGAATCATGTGAATATGCGGAATTCCGTCTTCTATATATTCATCATCTATTTGCTTAAAATTGTGGGTTTCATAAAACGCTTTTAAGTACAATTGAGCGCCAATTTTGATGGGTTTTGTTTGAAATTTTTTTTCAATTTCTTCTATTGCTTTTTGCATCAGTTGATGCCCTAATCCGGTTTTTCTGTATTCTTTTTTTACCGCTACTCTACCAATAGAGGCGTGAAAATAATAATCGCCTGGTTTAAATAAACGAGTGTACGCAATTATTTTGCTTGTTTTTTCATCCTTTAAAAAAAGATGAAGTGCACAAAAATCTTTTTCATCCATATCTTGAAAAACACAGTTTTGTTCTACTACAAAAATTTCTGAACGAAGGCGAAGTATTTCATATAAATCTTCTCGCGTAAGCGAGTCGAAATTTTTTAGATTCCAGTTCATTAGTTATACTATTTTGACTTTAAATTTACTATTTTATAACTAGACCAAAAGAATATAGACAATAGATAAAAGACTATTTCATTTTTAGTCATATATCTTTTAACTTCTGTCACACTATTACAGCTATGCTTTTGGCACTAATCTTGAATAATCAATTCTTTTAAATCTTCTCTATTGTATTCTGGTTGTATATTACAGTGATTTATTTCGAATTTATCGTGTAAAATAATTTCAATTTCATTACAAATAATATCAAAATCTGATAAGCTAATGTCTTTTGTAAAACTAATATGCGCATCAAAATAAATTTCTACTTCATTCAATTGCCAAATATGGATATGGTGAATATTTTTGACGGTTTCTATTTTACATAACTCAGCTACTACTTTTTCTATAATAATATTTTTTGGTGAAAACATCAACAAAATATGCAAAGAATCTTTAAATATTTTCCAACTCATTTTAATTAAATAGATTGATATGATGAGTGTTAAAACCGAGTCTATCCAATAAATTTGATAAAATTTCATCAACAATCCGCCCATTAAAACCGCAACCGATGTTAGCATATCTGCCAATAAATGGATGTAAGCAGATTTCATATTAAGGTTGTGTTTGGCATCTTTTTTTAGGAGTAAAACACTAAATCCGTTTACTAATATTCCTAAAAATGCCAGACCAATTACTAAATTAGATTCAATGATTACAGGATTAAAAAATCTTTTTATGGCTTCAAACCCTAAAATTAAAGCAATTATAATTAAGGTACCCGCATTAAAAAAAGCAGCAATTATTTCAGCTCTTTTATACCCAAAAGTTTTACGGATGGTTTGTTTTTTATTGTTGGCTAAAATATTGGCTATATAACTTACAATTAATGATATAACATCTGAAAAATTATGAATGGCATCTGAAATCAAAGCCAAACTTCCAGAAACTAAGCCACCAATAAATTGTGCGATGGTAATAATAAGATTTAATATGATGGAAAAAAGTAAATTTTTTCCAGATACGGTTGATTTATTATGGTGATTTACGCCCATATTAAATGGTTATTTAACTGGAATTTTATCAATTCTTGTTTGATGTCTTCCGCCTTCAAATTTGGTGTTTAAAAATAGTTCGACAAATTTTAATGCTTGTTCTAAACTCACAAACCTGGCTGGAATACTCAAAATATTTGCATCATTATGTTGGCGGGCTAAAGAAACAATTTCTTCTGTCCAACATAAAGCAGCTCTAATTTTTTGGTGATGATTAGCGGTCATATTAGCGCCATTACCACTACCACATAAAATTATACCCAAATCAGTTTCTTTATTTTCAACCGAATGAGCTACCAAATGAATGGTATCTGGATAATCCATACTTTCATTGGTATCAGTTCCGAAATTAAAAACTTGGTATCCTTTAGATTCTAAATACTTTATGATTTCAAATTTGTAGCCAGTTCCGGCATGATCATTTCCTATCGCTATTTTCATCATTTTATTAAAATTATCATCAACAAAGGTACATAAATGCGTTATTAACAAAAAAATAATAGCTTGTTAATTGCTTTTATTTAACAGCTTGATTATTAGTGTAATTACAATATAACTGAATTGTTTATAAATTATTACTAATAAAATATAAGTTTTTTTGTTTTATTGAAATATTTTTCCAATCAAAAATGCGATTTAATAAAACAAATTTTTTTATTATTATTTACACACTTTTTTTCAACAATATTTAAGGTGTTTATAAACATTTTTAAACATCAAACTTATTAAAAATTTAGAACTTGGCATGGTTTTAATTTTTTGTTAATAAGTACATTTTTAAACTGATTTTAAATCTTTTAAACTACTCATAACTTGTTAAAAATTGTTGATATTAAATGATAAGTAAGATTATTATCTCAATCTTAAAAAACTTATGCAACATATTAACACTATATTATCACCACCATTTTTTTTATAAATTTTAAAATAAATATTTAATTAATATTATAGATGTTGATAACTATTAAAATGAAAATTAATTTTTAGGAACAATGTAAGTTACTGCTAACGGAATTAAAGAAACTTGGAATCCGCCTTTTCCAATTATTTCACCATCGGCTTGTACAAATGATTCTGTATTGTCTTCAATTTCAATTTTAAGTTTATCGGTTTTATAGTTAGAAATTAAGCGATGGTTTACAATTTTACCGTTGAATAAATTCAAAATATTACCAATAATAGTGGGTTTATTAATTTGTTTAGCAATGGTTACATCAAACATTCCATCTAAAGAATTAGAATTTTTAGTAAGTTGCATGCCACCACCAGAATATTTTAAATTTCCTACCACCGTTAACAATGATTTAGTGGTAAAAACCTCCTCATTGATATGAATTTTTAAGGTGTTTAATTTATGACTGGCTAAACTTAAAAGCGTTCCGAGCGCAAAAGCAAAAGGACCAATTTTTTTAATTTTATTGGTTCTATGAACTACATGACCCACAAAACCAGAACCTGCTAAAATGTTAAAATAAGCCGATTTATTTTCATTTAATAATTCTATATAACCCACATCTTGCTGCACGGTTTTTCCTTCTTTTATAATTTGAATGGCTTTTTCAGAATTTTTTGGAATTTTATGAGATCTTACCCAATCATTACCCGTTCCTATTGGTATTACTCCAACTGTGATATCTAACGGATTGATAAATTCTTGTGTCATTACCCCATTTAAAATATTAAATAAAGTACCATCTCCACCAACACTTATAATTTTTCGATATCCTTTTTTAATAGCTTCTTTAACCAATACAGTTTCGTGTTTGCTGTATTCACTAAATTTATAATCAAAATCAAATTGATAGTTATTTAATAAATTATTTATTTTTTTCCAGTTGCGTTTTGCCCTGCCCATTCCAGAAGTTGGATTCACAATTATAAACCAAGTTTTTACCATAATTAAATTAATTTAATACCTTACAAGAATACAAATTGTATTTGATATTTATAAAAATACATCAACATAATATATTAACACTTTTATAATATTCAATTTTTAAGAGAGTGAATAATTCTTTGTACTTTTAAAAAAAGAAAAAAATGAAAAATATGTCCCATAAAAAGAAAGATATTTTCAAAAATAAAGAAAATAATAGCAAAGATTTATCCAAAGAAATTTTATCAATTCTTTCTAAAAATCCAACGCAAGATTTTAATTATAAGCAAATTGCATCTAAATTAGGCGCTATTGATGCTACTTCTAAAAATTTGATTATTAAAAATTTAGAAGATTTATGTGGTAAAAAAAGAGTTAATGAAACTACCAGAGGTAAGTATAAAATACAACTATCTTCTAATTATTTTGTAGGAAAACTTGATGTAACATCTAACGGAAATGCTTATTTAGTTTCAGAAGATTTAGAGGATGATATTTTTATTTCAGCCAATCATTTAAATAAAGGATTGAATTCTGATATTGTTAAAGTTTATGTTTTTAACAAAAAAAGAAGTAAAAAGCAGGAAGGTGAAGTGGTTGAAATCATCAAAAGACACAAAACAGAATTTGTGGGTATTTTACAACTCAACAATAATTTCGGATTTGTAATTCCTGATGATTTTAAAATGTATGCCGATATTTTTATCGCTAAAAAAGATTTAAATGAGGCAAAAAATGGCGAAAAAGTTGTAGCTGAATTAATAGAATGGCCTGATAATTCTAAAAATCCGTTCGGAAAAATTACCAATATCATCGGTAAACCAGGAGAACATGAAACCGAAATTCACTCTATTTTATACGAATATGGATTGCCTTATGAATTTCCTTATGAAGTACAAAATGAAGCCAATCAAATAGATACCACCATTACACCAGCAGAAATTGCCAAAAGAAAAGATATTAGAGGGATTACCACTTTTACCATAGATCCTGCCGATGCTAAAGATTTTGATGATGCACTTTCTTATAGAATTTTAGAAAACGGAAACTATGAAGTAGGCGTTCATATTGCCGATGTAACGCATTATTTAACAGAAAATACAACCTTAGATGAAGAAGCTTACAAAAGAGCCACTTCTGTTTATTTGGTTGATAGAGTTGTACCAATGTTACCAGAAATTTTATCAAATGAAGTTTGTTCTTTAAAACCACATGAAGATAAATTAACTTTTTCTGCTATTTTTGAAATCAATGATAAAGCTAAAATTATCAATCAGTGGTTTGGAAAAACCGTTATGCATTCTGATAAAAGATTTTCTTACGAGCAAGCGCAACAAATTATTGAAAACGGCATCGATAAAAATATCTTACAAAATAATGAAGCAAAATCTGTAGAAATATCACAAGCAATTTTAAAATTAAATTATTTGTCTAAAATTCTTCGCAATGAAAGAATTGCTAAAGGTGCCATTACTTTTGATAAGATTGAAGTTAAATTTTATTTGGATGAAAAATCAAATCCAACCGGAGTTTATTTCAAAGAATCAAAAGATTCTAATAAATTGATTGAAGAATTTATGCTGTTAGCCAATAAAAAAGTAGCAGAATTTATTGGTAAAACGAAAGAAAATGAACCCGAAAAAACTTTTATTTATCGCATTCATGATGAACCGAATATCGACAAATTATTTGCCTTAAATAATTTAATTACCAAGTTTGGTTATAAAATTAAAATGACCTCGCAACGCGATATTTCTGAGTCATTAAATATGTTGTTAAAAAATGTTCAGGGCAGAGCAGAAGAAAATATGATAGAAACTTTAGCTATCAGAACCATGAGTAAAGCGGTATATTCTACCGAAAATATTGGTCATTATGGCTTATCATTTACACATTATTCACATTTTACTTCGCCCATTAGAAGGTATCCCGATGTAATGGTACATCGGTTGTTGTTTCATTATCTACAAAATGGAAAATCGCCCAATCCATTAAAATATGAAGAAATGAGCGAACATTGTTCTAGTCGAGAAATGATGGCATCATCCGCAGAAAGAGATTCTATTAAATACATGCAAGTTAAATACATGCTCAACCATCAAAATGAAGTGTTTGAGGGTGTAATTTCTGGCGTAACCGAATGGGGAATTTATGTAGAAATTATCGAAAATAAATGTGAAGGCATGGTTAGAATTCGAGATATAAAAGATGATTTTTATATTTTTGACGATAAGCAATATGCCTTGGTAGGACAATCAACCAAAAATATATTACAATTGGGTTCTAAAGTAAAAGTGATGGTGAAAAAAATAGATTTAGAAAAGAAACATTTAGATTTTAATTTAGTGAAGTAACTTTCCTAATAACTAAAAAGGCATCATATTTGTATAGTAAGTAAAAAAAATAAAAGATGAAAAAATTAGTCAATTTTGTACTATTTATAATTCCGTTTTTCGTTTTCTCACAGCAAACTGTGAGTAGTAATTTTGGTGATTTTAACAGCATTAAAACTTATAACGGATTAAAAGTAGAACTATTTAAAAGTCATGAATCTAAGATTGAAATCACTGCTAATAATCCTGAAAATATCATAGTTAAAAATATTAACGGAACACTAAGAATTAACTTAAAATTACAAGAAACTTTTAAAGGTGAGGTTTATACTATTAAAATATTTTATAGTAAAGACTTGGCTATTATTGATGCCAATGAAGGAAGTGAAATTACTGCTGTACATATTATCAATCAGCCCAGTTTAGAAATTAAAACCCAAGAAGGCGCTAAAATTAATTTAATTGTTGATGTAAAAAATCTGACAGTAAAATCAGTTTCTGGTGGCGTAGTTCAGTTAAAAGGAAAAGTAAAGAATCAACAAGTAGAAACTAATTCACGTGGTATTTACAAGGGATTTAATACCGTTTCTGAACAATCTTATGTGGTTTCTGCCACTGCAGGTATTGCAGAAATAGCAGCAACAGATTTGCTCGATGCAAAAGTTTCTTTTGGAGGTGAAATTTATTATAAAGGAAATCCAGAAGTACTCAATACCAAGAAAGTTGTAGGAGGAACTATTGAACAAAAGAAATATTAGTGCCGAAAGCATAGCTGTTTTTTATAGACAAAAGACTTTAAGAAGCACACAGCATCTTTGTCAAAGTTTTAAACTTTGACAAAGATTTCCCTATAAATAAATAAATATTTTGAATTAATTTTTGAACACGAATTCATTTTTATTAGTCTTTTTGCAATTAGTCTTTTATCTTTTGTCTTTTTAAAAAAAAGTTAAAATCAAATCACCATTAAAAAAAACTGATTATTAAATTATTAATGTTTAAAAATTAGTATTTTTGTTGTATTAAATATAAAGTTATGTTGACAAATAATATATTCCTAGGTTTTATTGGGGTACCGCAAGTTATCTTGATTTTTGTAATTGTTTTATTATTGTTTGGAGGAAAGAAAATCCCTGAATTATTAAAGGGATTGGGCTCTGGAATAAAAGAATTTAAAAAGGCCGCAAAAGATGAAGATGAAGATAAAAAAAACTTACCTCCAGAAGAAGAGAAAAAATAAAAAAAATCCTGAAGAAATTCAGGATTTTTTTATGGATTGAAATGGATTATTTTTTCTTTTTATCTGAAGGAATACTTCCCATTTGATTGGCTGCAATTAAAGAAGCGGTCATATCATTTAGCATATTACTTGCTGCCGATGGAGTGTTAGGCAACATAATTAAATTACTATTATTACGCTCACCAACTGCTTGTAAAGTGTCGTAATGTTGGGTAATAATAATCAATGCAGAAGCTTCCTGAGAATTTATTCCGGCTTTATTAAGCACATCTACAGATTCTACCAAACCACGTGCAATTTCTCTGCGCTGATCTGCAATACCTTGTCCCTGTAATTTTTTACTTTCTGCCTCTGCTTTAGCGCGCTCTACAATCAAAATACGTTGTGCATCACCTTCAAACTGAGCAGCAATTTTTTCACGCTCAGAAGCATTAATACGGTTCATAGCATTTTTTACCTGCGCATCTGGATCAATATCGGTTACTAAGGCCTTTACAATATCGTAACCATAACCCAACATCGCTTCTTTTAATTCAGCTTGAATAGCATGGGCAATATGATCTTTTCTTTCAAAAACATCATCCAATTTCATTTTAGGAACTTCTGCTCTAACCACATCAAAAATATAGGCAGTTAACTGATCGTGAGGATATTGTAATCTGTAGAAAGCGTCGTAAACATTTTCGATTAAAATTTGAAATTGAACCGATATTTTAAGATGAACAAATACATCATCTTTGGTTTTAGTTTCAACAATCACATCAAGTTGTTGAATTTTCAAATTAACACGTCCTGCAATTACATCAATAAATGGAATTTTAAATTGCAATCCAGCTTGTCTGATGGCAACGAATTTACCAAAACGCTCAACAATGGCGTTGGTTTGTTGTTTTACTGTAAAAACACTTAAAAATAATAAGAGAATTACAACAACTAAAAAAATAGGAAAAAGTGTCATAGAAGTTTATTTTTTAATTTCAATAAAGATACTTAATTATTTTTGGATTTTAGCAACTTCTATGAACTTCAAAATACGATTCATAGTTGCTTCTTTTCCAATAAATTCAATGATATCAAATAGGTGCGGTCCTTTTAAGGAACCAACTAAACTCAATCGCAAGGGTTGCATTACTTTTCCAAAACCAATTTCGTTTTTGGTAATCCATTCTTTTACAGTTGCTTCAATTTCAATAGAGGCAAAATTTTTACATTGATGAAGTATTTCAACCAAGTTTTTCAACAATGTTTCGGTATCTTCTTTCCATTGTTTTTGGATGTTTTTTTCATCATAAACAGTGGGGCTTTCAAAAAAGAAATCGCTTAATTCCCATAAATCAGCAACAAATGTGGCACGTTCTTTAATAAGTGAAATAACTTTTGTGATGCGTTCTAAAGATTCATGTATGTTTTTTTCGATTAAAATGGGTTGAAATAATGCGGCTAAACTTTCATCAGTTTGTTTGATAAAATATTGATGCTGAAACCATTTGGTTTTTTCTGGATCAAATTTAGAACCCGATTTTCCTACTTTTTCCAAATCAAATAAATTGATTAATTCATCTAAAGATAAAATTTCTTGTTCCGTTCCTGGATTCCATCCCAATAATGCCAACATATTAATAAAACCTTCTGGCAAATAACCCTCTTCTTTATATCCTTTTACAGTTTCTCCTGTAATATCATTTACAAATGCCAATGGAAAAACTGGAATTCCCATTTGTTCACCATCGCGTTTGCTTAATTTTCCTTTTCCAATGGGTTTTAAAATCAAGGGTAAATGGGCGAAAAGTGGTGGCGTCCAATTAAATGCTCTGTATAAAAGTAGGTGCAAAGCCATAGAAGGTAACCATTCTTCACCTCGAATTACATGAGAAATTTCCATCAAATGATCATCCACAATATTTGCCAAATGATAGGTTGGCATTCCATCACTTTTAAATAAAACTTTATCATCTAAAGTATTGGTATCAATTTTTATTTCACCGCGAATGATATCATTTAAAACCAAAATTTCATTTTCCGGCGTTTTAAAACGGATGACAAATGGATGCTTATTTATTAACTTTTCTGCAACTTCCTCATCAGAAAGTCTCAATGAATTGTTTAAAACTTTTCTATTATGATGATTATAGATAAAAGTTTTCCCTTCTTTTTCATAACTTTCTCTTAGCAAATCTATTTCTTCTGCGGTATCAAAAGCGTAATATCCCCAACCATTTTTAATCAAATCAGCAGCATATTTTTGATATATTTCGGCTCTTTCACTTTGTCGGTACGGTCCAAATTTTTCATTTTTTCCGACACCTTCATCAAACGGAATTCCACACCAATTTAAACTATCAACAATATATTGCTCAGCCGTCGGTACAAAACGAGTTCTATCGGTATCTTCAATTCGAAGGATAAAAGTTCCACCATTTTTTTTGGCAAACAAATAATTAAAAAGTGCGGTTCTTACCCCGCCAATATGTAATGGGCCAGTTGGACTGGGAGCAAAGCGTACACGAACATTAGATTTCATAAATAGGTATTTAAGTAGCAAAGATATAACTCTCAACTTTTAACTACAATCTATTTTTAGAATCTATTTTTTGCTGAACAACTCAATTCAAAAGAGTTTGCTTAATTTTGCATCAAATTTATTATATGATTGATTTTAATTTTGAAACGGATTTTGTTATAGACGATGCTAAAAAACATCAAGTTTGGATAAAAGATATCATTATTGATTTTGGTTTTGAGTCGGGAGATGTTTCTTATATTTTTTGTGATGATGAATATTTACTCAAAATCAATCAGCAATATTTGAATCACGATGATTTAACCGATATCATCAGTTTTGATTATTCAGAAAATAAAATCATCAGTGGCGATATTTTTATTTCTGTTGAAAGGGTTAAAGAAAATGCGAATCAATTTAAAGTTGATTTTCATCAAGAATTATTGAGGGTGATGAGTCATGGAATACTTCATTTTATGGGTTTTAAAGATAAAAATGAAGCAGATCAAAAAGAAATGCGGATAAATGAAGAAATTTGCATTCAAAAATACATAAACAACTAACAATCAAATAGTAAACAATTTATAAATTGTTCCACGTGGAACAAAATCAATAAAAAAATGGATAAAATGGAGTATGATGTAATTGTGGTTGGAGCTGGACATGCGGGTTGTGAAGCAGCGGCAGTTGCGGCAAATTTGGGCGCAAAAGTTTTATTGATAACAATGAATTTACAAACCATAGCACAAATGAGTTGTAATCCAGCTGTTGGTGGTATTGCTAAAGGGCAAATTGTACGCGAAATTGATGCCTTAGGCGGTTATATGGGAATTGTTACCGATAAAACTGCCATACAATTTAAGATGTTAAATCGTTCTAAAGGTCCCGCAATGTGGAGTCCGAGAGCGCAAAGTGATCGCATGCGATTTGCTGAAGAGTGGCGTTTGGTATTAGAATCGCTTCCAAATGTTGATATGTATCAAGAAATGGTAGTTGGTTTTATGGTTGAAAATAATAAAATAAAAGGGGTAAAAACACAGTTAGGAATTGAGTATTTTGCCAAATCTGTAATCTTAACCAATGGTACTTTTTTAAACGGAATGATACATATTGGAGATAAGACATTTGGTGGAGGTAGGGTTGGAGAAGCAGCTTCTAAAGGAATTACAGCAGAATTAATTCAATTGGGTTTTGAATCTGGAAGGATGAAAACCGGAACACCGCCACGCGTTGATGCCCGTTCTTTAGATTATTCTAAAATGACCGAACAACCTGGCGATGAAAATCCGCAGAAATTTTCTTATTCCAATCAAACAAAATCACTGACCGAACAACGCTCGTGTTTTATGACTTACACCTCGCAAGAAGTACATGATTTATTGCGACTTGGTTTTAGCCGTTCACCCATGTTTACTGGAACCATCAAAGGAGTGGGACCAAGATATTGCCCATCTATTGAAGATAAAATAGACCGATTTGCGACTAAAGAAAGACATTTATTGTTTATAGAACCCGAAGGTTGGGATACGATTGAAGTTTATGTAAACGGATTTTCCACCTCTTTACCTTATGAAATTCAAGCGCAAGCTTTGAAGTTGGTTCCTGGTTTTGAAAAGGTAAAATTTCTGAGATATGGTTATGCAATTGAATATGATTATTTTCCACCAACGCAATTAAAATCTACTTTAGAAACCAAATTGATAGAGAATTTATATTTCGCCGGACAAATTAATGGAACAACCGGCTACGAAGAAGCGGCGGCTCAGGGAATGATGGCGGGCATTAATGCAGCGCTAAAAATTCAACAAAAAGAGCCCTTTGTGTTAAAAAGAGATGAAGCCTATATTGGGGTTTTAATAGATGATTTAATTACCAAAGGAACCGAAGAGCCGTATAGAATGTTTACTTCTAGAGCAGAATATCGCACCCTTTTACGTCAAGATAATGCCGATTTAAGATTGACGCCAAAATCGCATGCCCTTGGTTTAGCTTCTGATGAAAGATTGAAAAGAGTAGAAGAGAAGTATTTGAAAGTAGAGAAGTTCATAGAATTTTTTAAAGAAACCAGTATTTCACCAGAAACTGCCAATCCAATTTTGATTGAAAAAGAATCATCGCCCATAACACAATCGATGAAAATGTTTAAAATAGCCACACGTCCGCAATTAAATTTTGAAGATATAAAAACTTTTCCAGGCGTTTTAGAATTTATCAATGCGCATGAAATGGATCAAGAAATGATAGACCAGGTCGATATTTTTATCCAATATTCTGGTTATATAGACAAAGAAAAAAACAATGCTGATAAGTTAAATAGATTAGAAAATATTAAGATTCCAAAAAACTTTGATTACAATAAAGTAAAAAATATCTCGATTGAAGCGCGTCAAAAATTGATGAAAATTCAGCCAGAAACCATTTCACAAGCCAGTAGAATTAGCGGTGTATCGCCCAGTGATATTTCTGTTTTATTGGTTTATATGGGTCGATAATTTTAAAAGTTCCACGTGGAACTTTTTATTTTTATAAAATAAATACATATGATAATAAACGATAAAGAACATTTACAACATTATATTTCACTTAAAGATTACGCTTTAACGCAAGAAAAATTCGACTTATATCTCCACAAAGATTTAGAGATGTTAGTTACAATGCCTAAGCCAAGCAATGAAGAATTGGGTCGATTTTATGAAGATACCGCCTATTTGCCACATACCGATTCTAACAAATCGCTCTTCGATAAAATTTATCAATTTGTAAAAAAGAAGGTAATTAAAAATAAAGTAAATTTATTAAATTCTATAAAATCAGAATCGAAAACGGTCCTTGATATTGGAACTGGAACCGGTGATTTTTTACTAGCGTGTAAAAAAAATGGTTGGCAGGTAACCGGAATTGAACCCAACAAAAACGCTCGTTTATTAGCGCTAGAAAAGTTTGAAAAAATTTCAACGAAGGATGCTAAAAATCCATTTTATGAAAGTTTAAAAAGTTTTCAAGAATCAACTCAAAATCAACTTAAATTTGATGTGATTACCATGTGGCATGTTTTAGAACATGTACCCGATGTTGAAAATTATATTTTACAGCTTAAATCATTATTGAAACCAAACGGAACTTTGGTAATTGCAGTTCCGAATTATAAAAGTTACGATGCTTTTTATTACGGAAAATATTGGGCTGCTTTTGATGCGCCTCGACATCTTTCCCATTTTTCCAAAAAATCAATATCCATACTTTTTGAAAATGTAAATATGAAGGTTGTAAAAATATTTCCGATGAAAATGGATTCCTTTTATGTGTCACTTTTAAGTGAGCAATACAAGACCGGAAAAATGAATTATTTTAAAGGATTATTAATCGGATTTCAATCTAATATCAAAGCGATAATTTCTGATGAATATTCGTCCCATTTATACCTTATTAAACATCAAAAAACGATTTAAAGTTATTTTAAGCGCGTTTTATCCTTAAAAAAGATAAATGATTTCAAATATTTTTAAAAATCAATCTTATGAAAGCTAATAAAGTCGAAATTAATAGGTAAAATTGATTGTTTATATAATTACATATCAGAAAAAATTATAATTCATATTTTTGATAAAAAAATGCGTACAGCCCAAATTTTTAAATATATTCGCACAATAATAATTAAACACAAATTTTAAGATGAAAAAAATTCTATTACTACTTACGGTAATTTTTTCTTTAGCTTCATGTACACAAAAAATTGCTTTTGTTGATGTTGAACAGTTAATGAAAGGTTATGATGAAACCAAAACAATGGAAGCTGATTTAAAATCAAAACAAGATAAATTAAAATTTAGTTTAGATAGTTTGGCCCTAGGTTTTCAACAAAAAGTGCAAGATTATCAAAAAAAATCTGCAAGCATGTCTCCACAAAGTCGTCAACAATTGGAGCAACAATTAATGCAAGAACAACAACAAATACAAGGTCAACAACAACAAGCGTCTCAAATGTTACAACAAATTTCTCAAGAAAGTTTTCAGGCCTTGTCTAAAAAAGTAGATAGTTTTGTTGCAATTTACGCTAAAGACAAAGGTTATAAAATGATTTTAGGCACCAACGGAAAAGGAACCGTGATGTATGGTGATGAAAAATTAGATATTACTGAGCAAGTATTAGAAAATTTAAATGCTGCGCTTAAACCTAAGAAATAATATTTTTAGTATTGAGAATTGAGAATTTAGTACTGAGAATTGAGTACTGAGAATTGAAGAATTTGATTGTAAAAATCACTATATCAATTAATTAGAATTTAATATTCAGCTTTAAACAAATTTGAAAACCACCCCATTTGCGGGTGGTTTTTATATTTATATATTTGATTATGCGTATTAAGATCTTGATAATAAGTTTTAAAAAAACGGTGTAAGAAATTTATAAAATAAAAATGCTCTTATGGAGCCATGGAAGTTATTCGTTTTTTTTTGGGGAAACAATTTACCGCTACGGGAAACAAATAATCCATTAAATTTGAAAATTCGTTATTAATATTTCCATCATTTTTCTCAAATTATAGCAACTATTTATATATAAACTATGTTTTCTTATAGTGACTCCCTCTCCTTTGGAGAGGGCCGGGGTGAGGATTATGCTTTCGGGATTAATCCTCCTTTTTATGAAGTAATCGGGTTAATTTAATAGATAAATCTAGAAAAATTA
>CAMTWE010000238.1:0-4046 GCA_947085395.1 uncultured Bacteroidota bacterium
CCACCAATAGTTCCAGAAACGTGATTTCCATGCGAAGAGGTAGATTCATATTCTCGAACGGTAACTCTGCCGGTATGATCTTTATGGGTTTGTAAGTTACCATCCCAAATTCCAACTTTTACCCCTTTTCCTGTTAATCCATAACCCAATCCGGCAATGGTAGAATTTAAAACATTGGCTTTGTGTGATGTTGTTCCAGGTAAATTTTCATAATCCATAGGAGGCGGAACCAATTCAATATTTTGAACCCACTCTAAATTGGATAATTCTTTTATTTTACTCAAAGGAACTTGTAAATACATTTCTGTAAAAAATGATTTGTATTTTGGCAAACGAATTTGCAATTGTTTTAAATCATTTTGCATAGCATCATAGTTACTTCCTTTAAAATAAGAAACAACAACTTTAACTATATTATTAGTTTCATAAGCATAATCTGGTATGGCACCTGCTGCAATATCTTGATCAATTTTAAAACGTCCTTCTATAGGAACAATTGATCTAACATTTGCTGCTGGTTTGTTTTCACTGTAAAAACGAGCATCAACTGCTACAAAATAAGCTCCATTTGACACATAATTAAGCAAAACAAGTCCTTGTTGCGCTAATTTTTGTTGCTCATTTAAGCTTGGAATTTCGTAAAACTGTAACAGTAAATAATCTGTTTTTTTTACAGTTCGTTTTAACGACTCTGATTTTAACAACTCCTTTTGTTGTTTAAAATTCTCAGGGGGAGCAATACTGTTTCCATTGATGGAAATAGCATAGGAATCCTGACCCATCTTTTGTGCATTCATTGTAAATGAAAAAAGCACTAAAAAGAAAATGAGTAATTTTTGTTTCATTAACATACGATGATTAAGTTTGATTAGTAAATAATATTTGTTGAATTTTATGAAAATTATCACAAAAAACAATGCAAATTAACTTTTTTTTAGCAACAATCTTTTGTTAAAATGAAAAAAATAAATAATTAACATTTCTTTAACAATTATAAAAAAATACTACATTTTGAATTATTTTTTGTAATTTAATTATGTTTTTTTCTTAAGAAATATAATTTTTATTAGGAATACCATATCTAAAAAAAATAAACTAAAAATTACAAAAAAGAAAATTTTAAGCACTTTCTAAGTCCTTTTTTTAATAACTTCGCAATGCTATCAATTTTAATTTAAATGGAAATATATTTTATCTTTTCCAAAATTTATTTAACTTCCAAACAATATTACGTCCATGTATTTTAATCGTTTCATTAACTATTGTGCTTTTCTGGTTTTTATGCTGGTTCTTTTGTTTGATACTCCTATAATTGCCCAACAAAATTTGAGGAAACAACCCATCAACAATGCAATTTACCATTGGATTCAAACACAACAATTACCAAACGGACTTATCAAAAACACCGATAACAGTAATAATTCATCATTATACAACAATGCTTTGGCGGCTATTTTATTTTCTTCTCAGCACGATTTTAAAAAAACCGAAGCCATTTTTGATTACTTCAATAAACAACTTAAAAAAGAATTTTTAAAAAATAAAGGTGGATTTTCACAGATGAGAAATCTCAATGGAGAACTCAATCACAGAACTTGGATGGGCGATAATGCTTGGTTACTCATCGCTATTAATACGTATCATCATCAAGCTAAAAATCAGAAATACAAACATTTAGCGACTGAATTAGAAAAATGGTTGCGCTCTTTACAAGATAAAGATGGCGGTTTATGGGGCGGATTTGAAGCCAACGGAAATCACATTCCTAAAAATACAGAAGGCATGTTGGACGCTTTTCATGCGGTTCGCGGTTTTGATGATTTTCATCAAAATATATTGCAATTTCTATATAAAAATAGATGGAATTCAGCTCAACGATATTTAACAACCACCGAAGAAAATCATCGATATCATACTGCTTTGGATTTGCATTCATGGACTTATTGTATTTTAGAAGATTTTCCAATAGCTACACTCACCGATGCTTCCAAATTTTCATCAACTCAAACTATTTCTCATTCAAAAAATTCTATTACAGGTTTTTGTTTTGATGTAGATAATGATTGTGTTTGGCTGGAAGGAACCGGACAAATGGTCATCGCATTTCAAAAAGCAAACATGGAAAAAGAAGCCCTTTTTTATCTAAATGAAATGTCAAAAACAATTATAGAAAGCGCTACTAATACCAAATTAAAAGGATTGCCCTATGTTGCTAATAATGCCACCAACTTTGGAAGAGAAGTTATATGGAAAAGTGCGGATAAAGAACCCAGTATTTCCGGTTCGGTTTGGTATTTGTGGGGCGTTTTAAATTACAATCCTTTTGAAATTGATTTTAAAACCGCAATTCCGCCAAACGATAAATTTTGGTTGAAATAAATCTGTTAAAAATTTTACTTATCTTTTGATAAAATATTCATGATGAATCAACTACACAAAGCATCGAGTCCGTATTTACAACAACACGCCAACAATCCTGTTTTTTGGCATGAATGGAATTCTGCAACTTTGCAAAAGGCAAAAAAGGAAGATAAACCTTTGCTGATTAGCATTGGTTATGCCGCTTGTCATTGGTGTCATGTGATGGCACGCGAAAGTTTTATGAATCAGGAAGTTGCCGACTTGATGAATGCTCATTTTATTTGCATCAAAATTGACCGTGAAGAAAGACCCGATATTGACCAAGTTTATATGGAAGCCGTACAAGCCATTAAAGGTAACGGCGGATGGCCGCTTAACGCCTTTGCCCTACCCAACGGTAAACCATTTTATGCCGGAACTTATTTTCCTACACAACATTGGAAATCTTTGCTGCAACAAATTCATCAACTCTATAAAAATGAATATCTTAAATTAGTTGATGAAGCATTGCAATTATCGCAAAATATTCAAAAACAACAACTATCAGGACTGATAAAAATGGATGAAAAATCGGATTTGAACGAGGTGTTTTTGCCACTTTTTAATCAATGGAAAGGAAGGATTGATGTGTTGCGCGGCGGATTTGGTACTGCACCTAAATTTCCGCTTCCCGTTGGTTGGAATTTTTTACTCGAATTTTACCAACAAACCAACAATGCTGAAGTTTTAAAAGCAGTCAACAATACTTTAACTGCCATGGCAAAAGGCGGAATTTACGACCAAATTGGCGGCGGATTTGCACGTTATGCTGTTGATGCCTATTGGCGTGTTCCTCATTTTGAAAAAATGTTATACGATAACGGACAGTTAATCAGTTTGTATTCAAAAACTTATTTGGTTGATAAAAATCCGCTATACGAAAAAGTGATTGTCCAAACATTGGATTTTGTTGAACGAGAATTGATGGACGTATCGGGCGGATTTTATGCTTCTCTCAATGCGGATTCTGAAGGCGATGAAGGCACTTTTTATGTATTTACGAAAGCTGAAATTGAACAAAATTTTGATGCTGAGTTAGCCAATTTCATCATCAATTATTATCATTTTACCGATGAAGGCAATTGGGAACATCAAAAAAATGTATTGTTTACCAGCTTTACAGCCGAATTATTTGCAGAAAAACACCAACTCAAAATAGATACCGTTGAACAATTGTTGATAAAAAGCGAAAAAGAACTTTTTAAATATCGCAACAAAAGAATTCGACCTACAACAGATACCAAAATTTTAACGGCTTGGAATGCGCTGATGTTGCAAGGTTTTATAGAGGCATTTGTGGCTTTGGAAAATCAACATTATTTAAACATCGCTTTAAAAAATGCGCAATTTTTAACTGAAAATCTTTTAAAAAATGATTTTAGTTTGTGGCGCAATTATAAAGATTTCAACTCATCTATCGATGGCTTTTTAGAGGATTATGCCTTAGTTGCAGAAGCGTTTTTGAATTTATATCAAGTAACTTTGGATGTTCAATGGCTCAACATCAGCAAAGGATTGATGGATTATTGCATCAGTCATTTTTACGATTCTGAAAACGGATTGTTTTCATTTACTTCCAATAAAAGTGAATCGCTTTATGTGAAAAAATATGAACTTTTTGACAATGTAATTCCCTCATCCAATGC
>CAMTWE010000239.1:0-19830 GCA_947085395.1 uncultured Bacteroidota bacterium
AAATTTTCCAACGCAACTTTCATACTACTCGGATTGGCATTGTAAGCATCCATAAAAATAGTATTATTCCCAATTTTCATTAATTGTGAACGATTGTTAGACGGCACATAATTTTCAATGGCTTTTTTGATGTCTTTTTCAGGAACTTTAAAAAATAGTCCGATAGTAATGGCTGCAGCAATATTGTTAACATTGTAATTTCCAATTAATTGACTTTGAATTACTGCCTCGTTCACTTTTATTTTCACAAATGGATTGGCTTCTAAAAGTTCAATAGAATCTGAATTAATGTCAAAAGAAATCTTTTTAATGCCCAATGATTTTTCAAATTGAATAACATCATCATCATTTATAAAAGCGAGTCCGTTGTTTTTTCGTAAAAAATCATACAATTCAGATTTCCCTTTGATAACGCCTTCTACACCACCAAAACCTTCTAAATGTGCTTTTCCAAAATTGGTGATATAGCCAAAATTGGGCTCGGCTATGGAACATAGTAATTCAATTTCTTTTTGATGATTGGCACCCATTTCTACAATGGCAATTTGGGTATCTTTGGTAATAGAAAGTAAGGTTAACGGCACGCCAATATGATTGTTAAGGTTTCCTTTGGTGGCGATTGTATTAAATTTAGTTGATAAAACTGCATTGATTAGTTCTTTGGTAGTTGTTTTACCATTGCTTCCTGTAAGTGAAATTATAGGAATATTTAAGGTGTTTCGATGGTGATTGGCAAGTTGTTGCAATGATTTTAAAACATCGGTTACTAAAATAATATTCGGATTAGATGGAAATAGATTTTCATCAACAATGGCAAATGCAGCTCCTTTTTTAAGCGCTTCTTCTGCAAATAGATTTCCGTTAAAATTTTCGCCTTTTAAGGCAAAAAAAATACTATTTTTTCTGATGATTCTACTATCAGTATCTATAATTGAATTGGTAAAAAAAAGTTGATAAAGTTGCTGAATATCCATGAGATCAGTATAAAAAAACCCCAACTATAAAAAACATTGGGGTTTGTATTGTTAAAATAGTTTAATTATAATTTAACGTTATAAGGTTTTTTTCTTTTATGTGTCATCGGACCTAATTTATCCATTGCGCATCTAAAACCAATATAACTTGCTGCCATATATTCTGGTAAAAATCTACGTTGAGCAGGGTCTAACCAATATTCTCTATCTTGCCAAGATCCTCCTTTAATTACCCTAGCTTGGTCACTAATTAAGGTATTTCGTATTTCTTTGTCATACACTTGTTGCATTACGCCGCTTTCACCTAATAACTTAGGAATGATAGGTGCATTATACATACGAGATTGAATTGGATCTACTTGTTCTGGATCTTTATTGTATAATTTAGTAGATGCTAATTCTCCATCTTTAGAGTCTTTGTTATATGCTTTTTCATAATTGTTTCTCATAAAAGCATCAGAATCTGTGATTGGAATGTATCGAATACTGCCCGGTAGTTCTCTGGCTACAACTTTACCATTGTCTAAAGAATCATAAGCCATATTGTTATAATCTACCACAACTACTTTTCCATCCTGATTAATCAATCTTTTGTTAAAGATATTTCCACGGAAGTAATTAAAATCGTTGGCATCATTGTCAATGATTGGACGGTAAACATCTTGCACCCATTCTGCTACGTTTCCAGACATATCATAAAGTCCGAAAGCATTTGGAGCGTATGATTTTACTTTGATGGAAATATCGGCACCATCATTACTCCAACCAGCAATACCGCTGTAATCTCCTTTTCCTTGTTTAAAATTTGCTAATTGGTCTCCCTGGTATTTTCGCGTTTTGTTTCTAGTATATTTACCTTCCCAAGCGTATTTTTTACGACCTCTAATGTTGTTGTATTCTCGGTTTTCTACCAAAGCTTTTGCAGCATATTCCCATTCTGCTTCGGTTGGAAGTCTAAAGTCAGGTAGCATAATACCGTCAGAAACTTTAACATGTCTGCCTGTAAAACTACCTTTTGCTGGACTGGCTTGACCTTTTATTTTTGGTTTATCATCTCTTAATCCTTTTTTGTAGATAGATTCATCGCCTTCATAAAGTAAAGCTGGATTTTGACTGTATGCATCAGAATCAAAACGATTTTTACCTTGTACTTGTTTATCTGGGTCTCTGTAAAGGTTTTTTAGAACGCCTTTTTGAATCAATATTTTTTCGTTTACCACATCAGTTCTCCATTTGCAATATTGAGTTGCTTGTAACCAACTAACTCCAACTACTGGATAATCTGCATAAGCTGGGTGTCGTAGATAATTTTTTGTCAACAATTCATTGGCGCCTAAAGTATTTCTCCATACCAAAGAATCTGGTAATGCAGCGCTGTATATGTTTTTGTAATTTGGTTCGTTTGGTGGAAAAACGCGTTCTAACCAATCTAAGTAAAATAAATATTCTGCATTGGTTACTTCTGTTTCATCCAAATAAAATGAACGGATTTGTATTTTTGTTGGGGTTGTATTCCAATCAAAAAGCACGTCATCTTGTACGTGACCCATGGTAAATGATCCACCTTCAATTAACACCATTCCTGGAGGTGCTTTTTCGCCTTTATAGTTATCATTTTTAGAAAAACCAGCAGCTCTCATGTCTTTTGAGTTCCATCCAGTTAACGATGATTCACTTTTAGAGCTCTTGCTACAGCTGGCTAAAAGAACGATAATTGACAATATAAACAGGAGTCTAATTCCTAAAATTTTCTTCATATAAACCATTATTAATAGGGTTTTAATCGTGTTGCAATTTACAATATAATTATTTTTAAACAAGTAAATATAAATAAAAAGTAGCTATTTCATTACTGTTTCATCATTATAACGATTGATTTTTTTCTTTATTATACGTAACCTTGCATTGTGAACTAAAATAAGCAAATATTTTATGCGTTATAGCAAGTATATGTTAAAAAAAATACTCTTAAATATGATGGCCATTTTTTGTGCACTTTATATGGTAGCACAAGAGAAAAATTCTAAGCAATTTGAGTTGTTATGGCTTGAAAATCAAACTTTAAGAATAGATAAAAGTACTGCTATTCAGTTGCCTTTAATAGAAAATCAATTTGTAAATGAGACCTTAATTCCGAATTTTACAACGCAATGGACGGTTGATACTAATTTAAAAATATCAAATTATTCTATACAAAATATTCAATACGAATCATTTAATTATCAAAAATATCCAGATTTTGATGAAAAATTAATTGATGATAAAATTAATGCTGAATTTAGAATTGTAAAAACTTCATCACATTCTTTGGCTGTTTTAAATTTAGTTCCGTTTTTAAGAGATGGAAATTCAATTTTAAGGATAAAATCATTTGAGTTGATTTATGAGGAAGGTGTTGATAATCAAAAAATTCAAAAACCTACATCGGTTAAAAATTCGGTTATGTCAGTCGGAACTTGGTATAAATTTGCTGTTGATACCAGTGGTGTTTATAAAATAGATCGCAATTTTTTGCAAAATTTAGGATTGAATGTCAATAATATCAATCCAAAAAACATCAGAATATTTGGAAATGGAGGCGGAATGTTGCCTTTTTTAAACAGTGATTTTAGACATGATGACCTGCAAGAAAATGCAATTTTTGTAAGTGGAGAAGAAGATCTAAAATTTGATAACAATGATTTTATTTTATTTTATGCAAAAGGTCCGCATCAATGGAGAAATGTATCCAGTTTAAACCTACAAAATATTAGACATCAACAAAATATATTTTCAGATCAGGCATTTTATTTCATAACTGTTGACAATGGTTTGGGTAAAAGAATTACTAATGAAACTGTAATTACAACTGCTCCCATTTCAACTATTAGCACTTTTCAGGACTATACTTTTGTAGAAAAAGATAAAATAAATTTATTCGGAATCGGTCAGCAATGGTTTGGCGATGATTTTAACATTCAAAATACACTCAGTTATACCATTCCGTTTAAAAATATAGTTACTAATCAAGATGTATTTATTAGGTATAGAGGCGTTTCTGTTTCTTCTACTGCTTCAAATATGACGGTAAAAGCAAACGGATTGGATTTATATACTTTAAATTACCCGGCTGTTATTATTGGTGCACTTACCAAAGCGTTTGCAATTGAGCGCATTGCGCCACTCAAATTGTCTGGAAATAGTGTAAAAGTTGACATCACTTTTAATAACAATGGAAATCCGTCTGCAAAAGCTTATGTAGATTATATTGAGGTTTTGGGAACGAAACAATTAATAGCCGATGGCAAACAATTTGCATTTAGAAATTTTAGTACTGCCAGTGTAAACGGAGTGGTAGAATATCAAATTCAAAATGCGAATCACGTGCAAGAAGTTTGGAATGTGACCGATTTTCTCAATCCAAAACGAATTTTAAATCAAACAACTGGTGCAAATTTTAATTTTAAATTAAATGGTGGAAATCTAAAAGAATTTATCGCTTTAAATACAGCTAATTATTATACGCCTAAACAAATAGCCAATTCAAAACAAGCCAATCAGAATTTACACGCTTTACAAGATTTGGATTATATCGTAATTACCCAAGATTATTTGATGTTGCAAGCAGAAAGATTGGCAAAATACCATCGAGATAACAGTAATTTTAGCGCTAAAGTAATAAATATCAATCAGATATATAATGAATTTGGATCGGGTTCTAAAGATATCACTGCCATCAGAGATTTTGTAAAACATTTGTATGACAATGCTTCATCACCACAAAAAAGAATCAAATTTGTAACATTTTTAGGTGATGCTTCTTATGATTATAAAGATAGAATTAAAGGCAATAACAATATTGTTCCCGTTTTTCAGGCGTTTGAAAGTTTTAATAAGGCCACCACTTTTGTAACCGATGATTTTTATGGAATGATGGATTCAAATGAAGGAACTATGTCAACATTTGATAAACAAGATGTGGTAACAGGCAGAATTCCGGTAACTACAGCTCAAGAAGCAGAAAGGGTTATTTCCAAATTACTAAATTATTACAGCGCACAATCTATGGGCGATTGGCGCAATTTAATTACCTTTTTAGCCGATGATGTAGATGCCGATGGTGAAGAGGTTTTACAAGCCGATTTAGAAAAAATTGCCATCTTAATACAAACACAAAAACCATTTTTAAATATCAAAAAGATATATGCCGATGCATATAAACAAGAAATTTCGTCGGGTGGTGAAAGATATCCAGAAGTAAATATTGATGTTAACAATGCCATTGAAAAAGGAACATTGATTTTTGATTATTTTGGTCATGGCGGTGAAGACGGATTTGCCTCTGAACGTATTTTGGGGGTACCAGAAATTCAGTCCTGGAAAAATAACAATACTTTACCTTTATTTATCACCATAACCTGCGAATTTTCTAGATTTGACAATCCGCTTAGACCAACTGCAGGAGAATATGTAATGTGGAATCCAAATGGCGGAGCTGCTAATTTAATTTCTACCACCAGAGAAGTTTTTATCAATGTTGGAAGTGTTATTAATGATTATTTGATGAAAGTTTTGCTGAGTTATAACAATGAAAACTATACCATTGCAGAATCATTGATGCATTCAAAAAATTATTTTAATACCAGTCAACGATTTTTTATCTATTCATTTGGAGATCCTGCCATGAAATTAGCCGTTCCAAAACCCAAAATTATGCTGAATAAAATGAATGGAAAAGATTTTAATCAAGCTTTAGATACTATAAAAGCGCTTTCATTTATTTCTTTGGAAGGAATGGTAACTGATAACAATGGCAATACAATAACAGATTTTAACGGAACGCTAGATGCAACTGTTTATGATAAACCCATCATTAAAAGCACCCTTAGAAATAATTTTAGAGGTGCTGGATATAACGTTCCAATGCAATTTGAATCTTTAGAAAGCAAGCTATTTAAAGGAAAAGCAAAAGTAACCAACGGAATTTTTAAATTTGAATTTATTGCTCCAAAAGACATCAGAGTTGCCTATGGAAAAGGAAAAATAAGTTTATATGCCAACAATCAACTCATTGATAAAAGTGGTTTTGATTTAAATGTTGTGGTGGGTGGTGTAAACCCTAATCCGTCAGAAGATAAAATAGGACCAACAATTAAATTATATTTAAATGATGAATCATTTATGGATGGTGGAAAAACAAATCAATCACCCATTTTAATTGCAAAATTTGAAGATGAAAGCGGTATTAACACCTCTACAACTGCCGTAGGACATAATATTGTAGCCATCTTAGACGGCAATCAATCCAACCCAATTATTTTGAATGATTATTATGAAACCGACTTAAATAATTTTAAAAAAGGTTCTTTATCCTATTTGTTGAGAAACTTAGCAACCGGTTTTCATACCTTAACGTTAAAAGCTTGGGATACTTACAACAACTCATCAGAAGCTACCATCACTTTTTATGTAATAAGTGATGCAGTTTTGAGTTTAGAAAACGTCTTAAATTACCCAAATCCGTTTATAAATTATACAGAGTTTTGGTTTACGCACAACAAACCAAATGAACCCTTAGAGGTTCAAATACAAATTTTTACAGTATCAGGTAAATTAGTTAAAACAATTAATCAAACCATTCAAACAAATGGCGGTTTATCACGTTCTATTAATTGGAATGGTTTAGATGATTTTGGCGATAAAATTGGCAAAGGAGTGTACCTTTATAAATTGAAAGTTAAGGCAATACTCTCTGGTAAAAAAGGAGAAAAAATAGAGAAATTAGTAATACTTCAATAAAAAAATAGATATTTGTAATATAAATTTTGAATTTATGAGCAGTAAGGTATATTTAGCATTTTTACTTTCATTAATTATAGGTGTTAATGTGTTTGCACAACAACGAGCAATTACAACAGCCGCTCCTTTTTTATTAATTATTCCTGATGCGCGCGCAGGCGGTATGGGAGATGTAGGCGTTTCAACTTCACCAGATGTTTATTCACAACACCACAATCCGGCAAAATATGCTTTTAGTGAGGCACAATTTAATTTGGGAGTTAATTACACCCCTTGGATGCGCGAATTGATTAATGATGTTTTTTTAGGTGGATTTAGCTTTGCCAATCGTTTAAATGAAAAAAGCGCTTGGGCGGCAAGTCTAAAATATTTCACATTTGGTGATATTCAACTTACAGATAATGATGGTGGTCTTTTAAATATTGAGAAACCCAATGAATTAGCGATAGATGGAACTTATGCCATGAAACTAAGCGAAACCTATTCAATGGGAGTTACGTTGCGTTATATTAGATCAGATTTTGCTTTAAAAGTAGAAAATTCTGAATTAAATACAGTCAATACCGTTGCAGTTGATATATCTGGATATTACCAATCTAATGAAGATTATTATGGTGATTTTTCTGGAAGATGGCGAGGCGGATTTAACATTTCTAATATCGGTCCCAAAGTACGTTATACTGATGGTGGCAATGAAAATTTTATCCCTACAAATTTAAAATTAGGCGGTGGTTTTGATTTTATTCTAGATGAATACAATACCATTTCTACCAATTTAGAATTTAATAAATTGTTAATTCCAACGCCTCCAATTAGAGACACGCAAACCAGAGAAATTATCAAAGGAAAAGATGATAATGTTGCCTGGGTTAAAGGTATTTTTCAATCATTTAATGATGCACCCGATGGTTTTTCTGAAGAATTAAATGAATTTACTTGGGGTATTGGTGCAGAATATCTTTACGATAAATCTTTTGCACTAAGAGCAGGATATTTCAATGAAAACGAATTTAAAGGAGCTCGTAAATATTTTACCTTAGGCGCCGGATTCAAATTTAAAAGTAGTTCCATAGACCTTTCTTATTTATTTAATTCATCAAAAATTAACAATCCGTTAGAAAATACATTGCGATTTTCTTTGGCCTTTAATTTTGGTGATTTATACGAAAGTTATTAAAAATATATAGTTAAAAAAATCCATGAAAAAAATTGAAATTTATACTCCTTTAACCATTTATGATGATGTTGAAGAACTTCCGGTTGATGTACAACAATTGGTTAAAATAGCCATCGAAGCTAGAAAAACCGCCTACGCACCTTATTCTAATTTTAATGTAGGCGCCGCTTTAATGCTAGAAAATGGAAAAATAATATCAGGAAACAATCAGGAAAACGCTGCCTATCCGTCAGGAATTTGTGCTGAACGCGTTGCTATTTGGAAAGCAGCTTCCGATTATCCAAATGTTAAAGTAACTAAACTTGTTATCAATGCCAATTCAAATCTTAAATTGGTAAATGCCCCAGTTTCTCCTTGTGGTGCTTGTAGGCAAACGCTGTTTGAATATGAGAGCAAACAAGAAACATCAATTGAAGTATATTTCATGGGTGAAACTGGTAAAATATTTAAAACAGATTCTTTAAAAGACTTATTACCCGTTGCGTTTAGCAAATTATTGCTATAAAATTATAATATTTTTCTATTGATATTGATGATTTTAAATATTAAAATCATCACTTAAAGCAATGAAAATTTGTGTTATATATAAAGTTCAAGCAATATATTTGTCTTTTAAAAATGATTTTTTTAAGAAGATTAGTAAAGTATAAAATATTAAAATATGGCAATTTATTCTGTAATTACAGGTACAGGAAGTTATATACCTGATATCTTAAAAACCAATGAAGATTTTTTAAATCACGAATTTCTTAATGAAGACGGTACTCCGTTTATTGTTGATAATGAAACCATTATTGATAAATTTAAAGCGATTACTGGTATTGAAGAAAGACGTTGGGCATCAATCAATTTAAATACATCAGATTTAGCTTTTTTTGCAGCCGAAAAAGCTATTGAGGATGCAAAAATTGATAAAGAAACCATTGATTATATTATTGTAGCCCATAATTTTGGCGATGTTAAAAGTGCAGCCATCCAAAGTGATATTTTACCAAGTTTGGCCTCAAGAGTTAAACATAAACTTCAAATTAAAAACCCAAATTGTGTAGCATATGATATATTATTTGGATGCCCCGGTTGGATAGAAGGTGTAATTCAAGCCCATGCTTTTATTAAATCTTCAATAGCAAAAAAATGCTTGGTAATTGGCGCTGAAACACTTTCAAGAGTGTTAGATATGCACGATAGAGATTCTATGATATATTCTGATGGAGCCGGTGCTTGTATTGTTGAAGCTGTTGAAAGTGAAACACCCGTTGGGATAATGAGTCACGCTACACAAAGTCATACAGTAGATGAGGTTTTTTATTTACACTTTGGAAATTCATTCGATAAAACAGAAGATCCAGATGTAAGATATATCAAAATGAACGGCAGAAAAATTTATGAATATGCACTTTCTAATGTACCTTTGGCTATGAAATATGCTATGGAAAAATGCAATGTTGATATTCATGATGTAAAAAAAGTGTTTATTCATCAGGCCAATGAAAAAATGGATGAAGCCATCATTAAACGATTTTATAAATTGTTTAAATCGCCTTTGCCAGCAGATGTAATGCCCATGAGTATTCATAAATTAGGTAATAGCTCAGTTGCAACTGTTCCAACTTTATTTGATTTAGTTAAAAAAGGGCAAGTTAAAAATCAGGAAATTAATACAGATGACGTAATTATATTGGCTTCAGTTGGCGCTGGAATGAACATCAATGCCATTGTTTATAAATGTCAGTAACAGAAAAAGTAAAATCATTGTTAAAAGATTTTAAACTTTTAATTTTTTAATCTTTTAATCTTTCAATATTTCGAGCTAATTTGGCTTATAATAAATTTAATTATGAATTATTTAGAACATACCGGTAAGTATTTCACCATGCTTAAACAAGTGTTTAAAAAGCCACAAAAACGCACTATTTTTAATGAAATGCTTTTTAGAGAAATAGAAGATATCGGAATTAATTCTATCGGTATTACTGCTTTTATTTCATTTTTTGTGGGTGGAGTTGTTGTAATTCAGATGGCATTAAATTTAGAAAATCCATTTATACCCAGGTATTTAATTGGTTATGCAACCAGGATGTCATTGGTTTTAGAATTTTCACCTACCTTAATGTCTATTATTTTGGCCGGAAAAGTAGGTTCTTATATCACTTCTAGTATTGGTACCATGCGTGTTACAGAGCAAATTGACGCGCTTGAAGTAATGGGTGTAAATTCTCTAAATTATTTGGTATTGCCTAAAATTATTGCATCCATTATTTTTTATCCACTTTTAGTAACTTTAGGAATATTTTTAGGAATTTATGGTGGCATGGTAGCCGGAGTTCTTACCGATTTAATTTCAATGCAAGATTATATTATCGGTTTACGAACCGATTTAGATCCATTTCACTTTACCTATTCTATGATTAAAACCGTAGTTTTCGCATTCGTTATTGCAACCATTCCAGCATATCACGGTTATTATGTTACCGGCGGATCTTTAGAAGTGGGTAGAGCCAGCACAAAAGCAGTGGTTTGGACCAGTGTGGTAATCATCGTTTTAAATTATTTTCTAACTCAAATGTTACTGAGCTAATGATAGAGGTAAAGAATTTACATAAAGAATTTAACGGAATTAATGTTTTAAATGACATTTCAGCAACTTTTGAAAAAGGGCAAACAAGTCTTATTATTGGGCAAAGTGGTTCTGGAAAAACGGTATTACTAAAGTGTTTATTAGGATTATTTGAACCAGAAAGAGGAATTATATCTTTTGATGGCAGAAATCATTCAGAGTTGGCTATCAATACCAAAAGAAAACTAAGAGAAGAAATTGGGATGGTTTTTCAAGGAAGTGCCTTATTCGATTCCTTAAACGTTGAAGAAAATATAATGTTTCCTATTAAAATGTTTAGAAATAAAACGCCCAAAGAAATGCTTTTACGCGTAAACGAAGTGTTAGAGCGGGTAAATTTAGTAAACTCAAATAAAAAATATCCGTCAGAATTATCAGGTGGCATGAAAAAGAGAGTCGCCATTGCGCGTGCCATTGTAATGAATCCGAAATATTTGTTTTGCGATGAACCCAATTCTGGTTTAGACCCTCAAACTTCTACCTTAATTGATAATTTAATTCATGAAATAACGGTTGAAAATAACATAACAACCATCATTAATTCACATGATATGAATTCTGTGATGGAAATTGGTGATAAAATTATATTATTAAAAGATGGCTGTAAAGCGTGGGAAGGTAATAAAAATGAAGTGTTTTATACCGATAATGAAGCAGTTACCTCATTTGTTTATTCCTCTAATTTATTTAAAAAAGTAAGAGATGTTTATACAGGAAATATTAAATGATAATTTGATTTGTATAAATAAATAATACTCCTATATTTGCACCCTCAAAAAGAGACCGGTTAGCTCAGTCGGTAGAGCACAACACTTTTAATGTTGGGGTCCTGGGTTCGAGCCCCAGACCGGTCACCAAAAAACTCCGAAATTTTTCGGAGTTTTTTTATTCTTTTTTAATCTTTAGATTTTTTATTTCCAATCTTGCTTGAAGCCACTGAGATAATTTTTTATGTTGTTGATTAACATTTCTTGTTTTAGCATCCCATTTTACTGAAATTATCGGAATAGTATCAATTTTTTTGAAATTAGAGGAGATTTGATTAGTAAAGGTGATTTTTGAAACATCAGGATAATTAATTTTAATCTCAGTTCCTATTTTATCTAACGCTACTTGACTAGAATAAAATTTAGTTAAAGCATTTTCTAGCAATCTTATTTTATCATCTTTTTCACGAATTGTTTCCTCTCTAGAAAAAATTATATTCTGATTTTTTGAATACAATTTGGTCAAATTATCAATTTGCGTTTTCATCTCAACACCTTCATTGCTCTGTTGAACGTTAAGGTTTACCTCTTTTAAACCAAAATCAACCATTGATTTTTTTAATTCGATGATTTCATCATCCAAAAGTGGTTTTCCGAAAACCACAAGATTGATTTCTCTTTTTTGAAAATTGATGGTTTTTTCATCTTTTGAAATAACACTCAAACCCTTATTTTCTATATAGTTTATAAAATTTTTGGCATTTTGTTTAAACTGATTTTCTCTAAACAAATTGTAAAACATATAACTGCTCGGAATGAGCATTAAAACAACCAAGAAAGTAGTTAGTTGCGCAATTCTTTTCTTTTTTTTAGGATCGAGATATTTTACAAGCGGGAATTTTAAAAATTTTACCACAACAAAAGTGGCGATGGCAATAAAAACGGTGTTAATTGAAAATAAGAATATAGCGCCACCAAAATAATCAATTCGTCCTGTTGCCAATCCGAAACCGGCTGTGCATAATGGAGGCATCAGCGCCGTTGCAATGGCAACGCCGGCAATAGTGTGCGTCATTTCTTTATAACGACTCAGCGCAACAATTAATGCTAAACCACCCGATAAAGCGATGAGAACATCTCTGATATCTGGATATGTTCTTGCTTTTAACTCTGGTGTTACATCCTGAAAAATAGGAATACTAAAAAAGAGGAATGAGGTTAATAAACTTAAACTCACCATAACTCCTAAATTGATTAATGATTTTTTAAGTGTTTCAATATCATTAATTCCGATAGAAAGTCCAACGCCTAAAATAGGTCCCATTAAAGGTGAAATTAACATAGCGCCAATTACTACAGCTGTAGAACTTACATTGAGACCAATAGACGCCACTAGAATTGAGAAAATTAAAACCCAAGCGGTTTGACCTTTCATTGGGATATTCTCTTTAATCCGCTCAATAGTTTCTTTTTGATTTGTAGAATGAGATATGTCAAAAAGTTCCTTTAAAAATTGGATAGAATTTTTGATTACTGCATTAAAATCTTTACGAATTTGGTTTTGTGAATCCAATTCAGGTTTAATATTTGGTTTGTTTATTGGTTGATTTTCTATATTTTCCATACACAATAATTTTAAGTAAAATCAGTACCGAAATTATTTTTTACATCCGTGGTAATTTGTTTGATATCTTGTTCTTGTTGTTTCGGACATATTAAAATCACCGCTTTATTTTCAATCACAATAAAATCATGCAATCCCTGAATTACGATTTTTTTACCAGTTGAGGTTTTAACCATGTTGTTTGTTGCATCTCTAAAAATTGCATCGCCCCCAATTAAGGCGTTTTTATTTTCGTCTTTTGCTAATTTATCATATAAAGAACCCCAAGTTCCTAAATCATTCCAACCAAAATCTACTGGCAACACAAATGAATTGGTTGCTTTTTCCATAATGCCATAATCGATGGAAATATTATCTGCATTTTCATAATGGGTATTTATAAAATCAAATTCTGCTTGCGTGTTCCAAAATTCTTTTCCTTTAAGAAACAATGCATCCATCATGGGTAAATAGGTTTTAAAGGATGCTAGAATACTTTTAGCGCTCCAAATAAAAATACCTGCATTCCATAAATAAACGCCGCTGTCAACAAATTTTGTGGCATTTTCTAAATTTGGTTTCTCAGTAAATTGTATGACTTTTTTAATGGGTTTT
The DNA here is from genome assembly GCA_947085395.1 of uncultured Bacteroidota bacterium. GTDB lineage: Bacteria > Bacteroidota > Bacteroidia > Flavobacteriales > Flavobacteriaceae > JAGXRT01. Next base: position 13,472 of record CAMTWE010000239.1, read on the forward strand.
TCACATTTTTCAAAGTTGATATATCCATATCCGGTATTGGGCGAGGAAGGTTTAATACCTAAAGTCATTAAAATATCTTGTTGTTGGCAAGCATCAAAAGCCTGTTTAATGTCTTGGATAAACGCATTTTCATCATCAATCCAATGATCAGATGGCGCAACAATCATCACGGCATCAGTATTTGATTGGTATATTTTAGATGCAGCATACAAAATACAAGGCGCAGTATTTCTCATTACGGGCTCCAGCAAAAGCTGATTTTTTGAAATAAATGGAAGTTGCTCTAAAACCAGTTTTTCGTATTGCGCGTTGGTGGCAATCAAAATATTGGAAGCTGGAATTAATTTTTCCAAGCGATGAAAGGTTCTTTGCAGTAAGGATTCACCGGTTCCTAACATATCATGAAATTGTTTCGGGAATTGTTGCGTACTCACCGGCCAAAACCGACTGCCAACTCCGCCAGCCATAATTAATGCATAATAATTTTTATTCATAGAAATTTTAATTTTTTACAATATTTTTCACCACTTCAACTTCAACATTTGGGTTGAATAAATAATTTCTTTTAGATTTTAACTCTACACATTCAATTCTAACCCTCCTTTTTACACCTTTTCTAAAAATACTTTCTTTAAAATAAAATAAACTGCCTTGTGGTAATTCAAAAATATAATTTTTATCATTTAATTTATTGTATTGTTTTAAAGCCAAAGACAGTTTAATATCGCTATCAGTACTGGCTTTCGGATTTTTAATGTAAGATGCCAACAATGGCAATAATTCATTCGGAAAAATGCTTGGATTGATAAATGGTAACATCAAATGTTGAAAAGAACTTTTCCATTCTTTTCCGTGAGGCGATGCTTTTGGTGTATTTGTGAAAGTGATAAAATGCGCAATTTCGTGTAAAAGTGTAATTAGAAATTGATAATTATTTAAATTGTTATTTAAGGTAATTTGAAAGTTACCATCTGCCAATCTTCTAAAATCACCGTGTTTTGTAATGCGTTGGTTTACAATTTTTAATTTAAAAGCATGTTTTTTCAGCAGTTCAATTACTGGGTCTAATGCTGCTTCTGGAATGTAATGCGCTAATTTATTACTCATTTTCAAATTTTAGGGTGTGGTACTAGATACTTGTATAATTTTTCCGTTAAAATGTTTGTTGCCTTTTAGTGCAAAATCAGCTATATAATTAGCCATTTCTTCAGCATTTACAGGTGCTTTATAATTTGGAAATACGGCTGTAAGCATTTCGGTTTGAACGGCGCCAAGCGCTAAAACATTGAATGAAATTCCGGCACTTTTATATTCTTCTGCTAGCAATTCGGTCAGTGTTATCAAAGCACCTTTTGAGGAAGTATAAGCCGCTAAACCAGCAAATTTCAAACTTCCCTGAATACCGCCCATGCTGCTAATAGTAACAACATGACTTCCTTTTTTTAAGAAAGGAATTAAAATGCGCGTTAAGGCAGCAACCGCTAAAACATTGACTTTATAGAGATCTAAAAAATCATCAGTGGTGGTTTTAAAAAATGGTTTATTGAGTAATTTCCCGGCATTGTGAATTACAATATCTACATGTGTCCAAGTTTTGTTGAGGTATGATTTCAGGGCTTTTAAGTCCTTTTCATTGGTTATATCTGCTTTAAATGCGGTAACATTTGTCATATTTAATTGCACAATAGTTTCCACATTTCTAGCAATGGCAATAATTTGATATTGAGGATTTGAAAAGTATTTAACCAGCTCAAAACCAATGCCTCTGCTACAACCGCTTATAATAATATTTTTCATAATAGCATGTTTAAATAATTTTTTTTGATGTTGTTTAACCCGAATTAATCATTAGGATTTTTGTAAAAAGCAACCTTATGATTTTATCTATTTTTTTGATTCAGCAATTTTTTTAATGCTGAATTTTGGATAAAAATAAGCAATAAACCACAGAAATCAGTTTATTTTACTGGAAATTTATATGCTGATAAGCGCCTAAATCTGGCGCTAAAATTCTGTCTTTTTCTAGTATATCTTTAGGAACTAGATTTGCTTTTGATAGATTTCCTTTGTTGATGCCTGCCGATAATTTTCCGATAATTAGCTGATTTAACGCAGTATTTTTAAAATCTGGTGAGATGTTAAAAATATTATTTTGATAAAAATTGGTATTGCTAAATTGATATTGAGGTTTAGTAGCATAGCTGTTATTAAAATCATCAAATTGGATTAAATTATTTTGAAAGTTGAAATTAAATTGACCTACCTCCACTTTATCTAAAATCAACTCTATTCGGTTATTTCCATAAATAATGGAATTAGAAAAGTTAGCTTCCTTTAAGTTTTTCGGAACAATAATTTGTTTATTGCCTTCAAAATAAGTATAATAGTTATTGATTAATACCGCCGGAAATTGGCGTAAACTTTTATTCCAAAAATTGGCAAAAGTGCAATGGATAAAGTTATAAGTTCCGCCCATAGTACACGCTAAAGATGCAAAACCCGCATTGTTAATCACCACATTAAATCCTTCAATATTAGATTCTCTGGCTAAAATTCCGTAATTAGAATGGTTGTAAATTTCTGTATTTTTAATTTTTAAAGTGGGCGTTGTGATGCTTCCAATAGAATCCATCAAAATTCCGATGGTTCCATTTTTAATGAGCGCATGGTTAATTTCATGATTTTTACTTCCGGCTCGTAACCAAATTGTGCCCCATTGTCCGGCAATATTTTTAAAATAAGGTTCCAATCTATCACCCTCAATTTTTACTTTATTTTGGAGTGTTCCATTTATTTTTAAGGTTGCATTTTTATTGACAATTAAACCAGAATTACTGTGAAAATGTATGTTGGCTCCAGCTTCAATTGTCAAAGTTCTATTTTCTGGTACGGCACAATATCCATAAATAACATAAGGTTTTGTGTTGGTCCAAGTGGTATTTCCAGCCAAATAAAAACCGTTTATTTTGATATCTTGTCCTTTTAAATCTTTACCCAATGTGATGGTTTCTATCAGTCCTTGTGCATTTTTAGTTGGAAATAAAAAATGTGCATCTTGAACCAAGCTTACCAATTTTACATTTTTGGAAAATGAATTTCCTTTAAAAACGATAGAATCGGTATAAATTGGATTGCTAACTTTGGTAAAATCTATGGTCGTTTCAATAAAAATGTAAATGCTGTCTTTGGCTAAAATTTCAATATTTTGAAACATTTTACCAGGTTTTCCATCCACATTTAATCGGTAAAAAGAATTTTCTCCACGACCCAATTCAACCGATGGAATTACAATATTTTGATTGCTTTTGTTATAAACTTTTAAGCGGTAGGTACTAGAACTTTTTTTAGTAAAAACAGTATCAAGAAAAACAGTTTCTTTTGAAAAAGTAATATTCCCATCACTTTCTAATAAATCAAAATCTTTTCGGCAAGCGCTGAAAAGAATTGATAAAAGCAATAATAAAAGTAGGTTATTTTTTATATAATTACACATCTTATAAGAACGAATTAACTATAAAAATAGTTTAATTAGTTTTCTTTTTTAGTTTTATTTCAAATAATTTATTCCAATTTTTGCCAGTAACAAATAATCTATCAGATTTTTGGTCGTAAGCAATACCGTTTAAAACATCTAAATTGGCGTGTTGTTCTACCAAATCTTTAAGTCCGTTTAAATTGGCCACTCCCACAACTTTTCCATTTTTCGGATTGACAATTAGAATTGAATTTTGCTGATAGATGTTGGCGTAAATTAATCCGTTAACCATTTCTAATTCATTAAGTTGCTCAACTTTTCTAGTATCTGTATAGGCCTCAATATAATATTCTTCTTGTTGATTATCTGGGTTTAGAAACCAAATTTTTTCGGTTCCATCTGTTTTAATTAGATGCGTTTCATCGTGTGTAAGACCCCAACCTTCTATACTTTTTTGATAATTAAAACTTTTTTCAAAGGTAAAATTTTCAAGATTATAGATCAATCCAACGCCTTCTTTCCATGTTAACTGATAAATTTTATCCTTAAAAATGGTTAAGCCCTCAGCAAAATATTTTGGGTCTAAATCTATTTTTTGAAGCACTTCACCGGTTTCTAATTTCACTTTTCTAAGCGATGATTTTCCATACTGACCGGCGCTTTCATATAAAAATCCGTTATAAAATTCCAATCCTTGGGTATAAGAATTTTTATCATGCGGATAGGTGTTGATAATTTCATACACATAAATTTCTGGCTCGGTATCTGCCAAAAAGTAAATATCATTTAATAATTCTTCAGATTTTCCATCAAAATAAACGATGGCTTTTAGCGTGTGTTTTCCCAATCGGTAATTTTTGATAGCTAAAGTAAAATTCAACTTTTTATGAGTAGCAATTTTTTCTTGATTGATGTAAAACTGAACAGAATCAATAATTTTATTGTTTTTTTCTTCAACTTTTAGGGTTAACTCTTTGTTTATTTGAATTTTTTTTGGCGCTTTAAAATCGAGTTTATAATCACTTTCACAGCTCATCAAAAGCAATAGCGCAAGCAAAATTGGTAAAGAGGTTTTTATAGCATACATTTGTATCAGATTTTAATCTATATTTAATACAAATAAAATGTTTTATTTGTTTGTATTTTCAAAAATATGGTTAAATTTGCAGTCTTAAAAATAAAATTTATTAAAGCGAGTTATAATGAAAAAAGGAATTCACCCAGATAATTACAGAATGGTAGTGTTTAAAGATATGTCTAATGAAGAGGTGTTTTTAACGCGTTCAACTGCTAATTCTAGAGAAACTATTGATATTGATGGGGTAACTTATCCAATTATAAAATTAGAGATTTCTAGAACCTCACACCCATATTACACAGGAAAAACTAAGATGATTGATACCGCAGGTCGTATTGATAAGTTTAAATCAAAGTACGCAAAATTTCAGAAATAATACATATTTTATATTTTAAAAGCCACGTTTTTCGTGGCTTTTTTTATGACTAAATTTATCAAATTTATGCTCTGTGGATGTAAAAACTACTGGCTTGCGCTAGTGATGTAACTGTTAAATCATTGATACAAAGATGTTCTGGCAATGTGGTGGTGTAATAAATAATTGAGGCAACATCATCAGATGTCATGGGTTTAAATCCTTGATAAACATTTTTAGCTTTTTCTTTATCACCATAAAATCTAACTTCAGAAAATTCTGTTTCTGCTGCTCCAGGTGCAACTTGAGTAACTTTTATACCTTGTTCTAGCAAATCAATTCTCATACTTTTTGTTAAAGCATCAACAGCATATTTGGATGCACAATACACATTTCCTTTTAGATAAACTTCTTTTCCGGCAGTAGAGCCAATATTGATAATATGACCTTTTTTCTGAGCAATCATAAACGGAATTACCTCTTTTGAAACGTATAATAAGCCCTTAACATTGGTATCAAACATTTGCTCCCAATCTGCTAAATTTCCATCTTGTATTTTATCAAAACCACTTGCTAATCCGGCATTGTTAATTAGTACATCTATTTTTTTCCAATTTTCTGGCAACTTTTCAAATGCATTTTTTACTGCTTTTTGATTGCGAACATCTAATTCAACCGCTAATACATTGATTTTATATTTTTCAGTAAGTTCTTGAGCCAATGCCTCTATTTTTTCTTTTCTCCTTGCAGAAATTATTAAATCATGACCGTTTTTTGCAAAAATTTCGGCAGTTGCTTTTCCAAATCCGGAACTTGCACCAGTAATACAAATTATTTTTTTCATTAAAATTAAATTTATTTTGATGTTTTATGAATCAAAAGTAAAACTTTGCTAGTTATTTAGAGCTTTTGTCTCCTATAAAATAATGGTCTTGTAATTTAAAAAGCACATTAAAAGTAGTTAAACTTCCGTAAATACGGGTAATATATTGTTGCAATTCTATTTTTTCTATTTCTTCTAGATTACTGGCATTAATTTTTTGTTCCATAACCCTGATTCTGTCGCGAACCATGATAATTTTATGAAAAAATGCATCAATCGGAATTTCTTTATTTTGAGTTGCAGTTCCTGGCTCCAGAATCATTTTTCCACCTTTCCACTTATCGGCAATGGGAACAATTTCTGATACATCACTGTATTTTTGTAAAATAGCTCTCAAAGATTTTTCAACATCATAAAAACTGATGGTATCAACTTCATTTTCTACCGCTTCAATAATTTCAATTTCTTTATCATCTATGGCTAAAGTTTCTGTGCCATTTTCTATAAAAGTTATCCAATAATGTTTAGCCGTAAGGTTTGTTACAACACCTAAACCAAATTCTGAGTGCTTAACACGCGATCCAATTCCTAATAATTTCATGAGCTTATAAATTTATTTTCAAAAATA
>CAMTWE010000240.1:0-2292 GCA_947085395.1 uncultured Bacteroidota bacterium
ACCGGATCTGATATTTTAGATATTGATGTGTTTGTAAGTGCCGCAGATATTTTGTTTGATGTGGCTAAACAATTTGATAATTTAGAATTTATTGATTTCGGAAGCGGATTCAAAGTTCCCTATAAATTAGGCGATATTGCTACTGATATTGAAGAATTAGGTGAAAAACTGACCACCAGATTCAATGAATTTTGTAAAAATTACGGCAAAGAACTTACTTTGATGTTTGAACCTGGAAAGTTTTTAGTGAGTGAATCTGGTTATTTTTTGGCAAAAGTAAATGTGGTAAAACAAACTACTTCTACTGTTTTTGCAGGAATCGATAGCGGATTTAATCATTTAATTAGACCTATGTTTTACGATTCATATCACGATATTATCAATCTTTCTAATACCACCGGTAAAAATCGCTATTATACGGTAGTTGGCTATATTTGTGAAACCGATACTTTTGCATCCAACAGACCCATTCAAGAAATTCATGAGGGCGATATTTTGTGTTTTAAAAATGCTGGAGCTTATTGTTTTTCGATGGCATCCAACTATAATTCAAGATACAAACCCGCCGAAGTATTAATCCACCATGGAAATGATCATCTCATTAGAACCAGAGAAACCATTGAAGATATTTTAAAAAATCAAACTGAAATCAATTTTTAATCAATATAAACAGATGAAAAATACTGCTTTAACTCATATACACCAAGCATTAGGCGCTAAAATAGTTCCTTTTGCTGGCTACCAAATGCCCGTTCAATACGAAGGAATTAATCTAGAACACGAAACTGTAAGAACTGGAGTGGGCGTTTTTGACGTTTCACACATGGGCGAATTTTTATTGAAAGGTGAAAAAGCCCTCGATTTAATTCAACTAGTTAGCAGTAATGATGCTTCTCTTTTAATAGACGGAAAAGTGCAATACAGTTGTTTGCCAAATAATGAAGGAGGAATTGTAGATGATTTGCTGGTTTACCGCATAAAAGCGGATGAATTTATGTTGGTGGTAAACGCTTCTAACATTGAAAAAGATTGGAATTGGATTTCTAAACACAATACTTTTGGCGTTGAAATGATCAATCAATCGGATGCTATTTCTCTTTTAGCGATTCAAGGTCCAAAAACAGCCGCAGCTTTGCAATCTTTAACGGATGTAAATTTGGCTGAAATGGAATATTATTCCTTTAAAATTGGAACTTTTGCGGGGATAGAAAATGTGGTAATTTCTGCAACAGGTTATACTGGAGCAGGCGGATTTGAAATTTATTTTAGCAATGAAAATGCAGAAACTATATGGAATGCTGTTTTTGAAGCAGGTAAATCCTACGGAATTAAACCAATTGGACTGGCTGCCCGTGATACTTTGCGCTTAGAAATGGGTTTTTGTTTGTACGGAAATGATATCAATGATACCACTTCTCCTATGGAAGCGGGTTTGGGTTGGATTACCAAATTCACCAAAAAATTCATCAATTCAGAAAATTTATTGCAACAAAAAACGGATGGAGTAACCAAAAAATTGGTTGCCTTTGAATTAATAGACAAAGGAATTCCGCGCCACGATTACCCAATTGTGGATGTTAACGGAAATCAAATTGGAGTTGTTACTTCTGGAACTATGAGTCCGTCTCTTAAAAAAGCCATCGGAATGGGTTATTTACCAAAAGAATACGCCAAAGTTGGTACCCAAATTTATATTCAAATAAGAAATTCAAATATTTTAGCAGCAGTGGTAAAATTGCCTTTTTATAAAGGGTAAAGTATTTGATACAATTTACAAAATGAATATTAAAAAAGCGTTCTAATTTTGATTAGAACGTTTTTTTATTAGGTCAAATGTTTATGATATCCTTTAGTATCTTTAAAAAATTGCTCAAAGTGTTTATAATCGTCTTCCATATCATCAGTTAGATAATAAGGTTCTGCAACTTTTAAAATTCTATTTTCATAATCTAATGATAACATAATAATTGGAATATTTGCGCCTTTTGCGATATAATAAAAACCAGTTTTCCATTTTTCTACCTTTTTTCGGGTGCCTTCTGGTGATAATGCTAAACTAAATTTTTCTCTTTTATTAAATTCATCTACAATGGCATCCACAAGATTGGCATTTTTAGTACGGTCAACCGGAGTGCCTCCAAGCCATTTAAATATAAACCCAAAAGGAGGTTTAAAAAGTGAATCCTTTCCGATATAATTAGTGTCCAAATCTTGTGACCATTTTATTAACAATCCCAATGGGAAATCTAGCCAACTGGTATGCGGTACCACAATAATGATGAATTTATTTAA
>CAMTWE010000241.1:0-1169 GCA_947085395.1 uncultured Bacteroidota bacterium
AGTCAAAAAATCTCAGAGCGTTGTTGAATCAATTCCTCCCATCCTGAGCTTGACGAAGGAAGGGCTGGGGTAAAGAATTGATTTTTTCCTATTCAACAATTAAACAGTTAAGCAGTTAAACATTATTTCTAACTACAGTTCAACGATTCAACGATTCAACACCTTCACAACTTAACAACTTAACAGTTACACATATAAACAAATCTTCTATTCAACGAACTTGTCTAAATTATTTAGTATCATAATGAAATCTACACTGAATGATACTACATTTCTGATCTACACCTTTTTTACCTGTTACCTGATAAACAATTCGATGTTCTCCTGTAATTCTTCTAGACCAAAATCCTTTGAGTCCATGTTTTAAAGGTTCTGGTTTACCTAAACCTTTGAAAGGATCTTGTTGGATCGCTTTTAAGAGTTCTTTAATTTTTAGAACGATATCACGATCAGTTTCTATCCAATAACAAAAATCCTCCCAGGCATACTTCGTAAATTCGATGTTCATACTTTTTTAAACAGTATCAGTTCCGTCAACTTTATAGGAAATTATTTGACCTTCTTGCAACTGATTCATTGATTCGTACAAACGATTGCTGTTAGCTTTTGTAGATAACAAGTACTCTGTTTCTTTTAAAGAATTGTATTCTTTGATTGACATAATAACAACCGCATCCTCTTCTTTATTTCTTGGCACAATAATCACTTCCATCGATTTTGATACATAATCAAAATACTCTTTAATATCTTTTCTCAATGTTGAAATAGTGATTGCTTTCATAATATTTATTTTTTGTACTTTATAACGTACAAGCAAATGTACAAATATTATACCAATTTATCAATAATTATTTTTTGTACCAAGATTAGAAAATCAACTTTTCAGGATTTCAATCCTTATAATTAGCAACTTTTTGGGATTTGAATCCTGTTTATTGTTAATTTCCTACTTTTTCTAACTATTAGTTCTCGATACATGCCGATAAACTTATGGAACTGACATGATTGCTGTTTTATTGGCATTATTCAATCAATTCCTCCCATCCTGAGCTTGACGAAGGAAGGGCCGGGGAAAAGAATTGATTTTTTCCTCTAGCTTTTTTAAAACTTTATTGATATCCTCAAGGACTTCCTCATTCTTAAATCTAATTTCAGATAATCCTTGAAAT
>CAMTWE010000242.1:0-2300 GCA_947085395.1 uncultured Bacteroidota bacterium
TATCACCGACTCAAAGTTTTTACAGCTTATGAATTTTTAGAATCAAGATTCGATTTAAAAACCAGAAGTTTAGCCGCCATTTTATTTTTAATTCAACGTGGTTTAGCCGCCGGAATTACCATTTTTGCGCCTGCAATAATTTTATCTGCAGTGTTGGGTTGGGATTTAGTTACACTCAATATTATTATTGGGGTTTTAGTGATTATTTATACTGTAGCTGGCGGTACAAAAGCTGTGAGTGTTACCCAAAAACAACAAATGGCGGTCATATTTGCAGGGATGTTTGTGGCATTTTATCTGATTGTTAGTTATTTGCCAGATGGCATTACTTTTTCAAAAGCACTTAAAATTGCTGGAGCAAGTGGAAAAATGGAAGTCTTAGATTTCTCTTTTAATTTAGACAATAGATATACTTTTTGGAGCGGAATTATTGGCGGAACTTTTTTAGCATTGTCTTATTTTGGTACCGATCAAAGTCAGGTACAACGCTATTTATCGGGGAAATCTGTTAAAGAAATGCAATTGGGTTTAATGTTTAACGGATTGCTAAAAGTGCCCATGCAATTTTTTATTTTATTAGTTGGGGTGATGGTTTTTGTGTTTTATCAATTTAATGCATCGCCTTTAAATTTCAATCCAACTGCAAATGAAGCTGTTAAAAATTCTGTTTATGCTGATGAATATAAAGTTTTAGAAAATAAACACCTACAATTTGAAAGTCTGAAGTCTGCCGCAAATATGAGTTATGGAAATGATTTATCAAATGATAGATTGGTTAAAAAAATTCAGCAAATAAATTTATTGGAAAGTGAAAATAGAACGCAAGCTAAAGCTATTATCAAAAAAGCGGATGCTTCTGTAGAAACAAACGACAAAGATTATGTTTTTATTAACTTCATTTTAAATAATTTACCTAAAGGATTAATCGGATTGTTGTTAGCGGTAATATTATCGGCGGCTATGTCTAGCACTTCTTCAGAATTAAATGCGCTGGCAAGTACCACCGTAATTGATTTATACAGACGAAATATTAAAGTAGAAAAATCGGATCAGCATTATGTAACTGCATCAAAATGGTTTACACTTGCTTGGGGAATTATGGCAATTTTGGTGGCTTGTTTTGCTAATTTATTTGATAATTTAATTCAATTGGTCAATATTATAGGTTCTATTTTCTATGGAAATATATTAGGCATATTTTTATTGGCTTTTTTTGTGAAATATGTTAAAAGTAATGCCGTATTTATAGCAGCTCTCATTACGCAAGTCATTATTATAGTTGGATGGTATCAAGATTGGATGCCGTATTTGTGGCTCAATTTATTTGGTTGTGCTTTGGTGATGATTATAGCAACATTAATTCAAACAATAACCCCTAAAAAAGAAATGATTTTATAAAAAAAAGCCGTTTCAGTTTACTGAAACGGCTTTTTTACAAATTAGAAAATGTTATTTTTTACTCCATTTTTCAATAGATTCTTTATTCATTTTTACATAATCAGTATTGTTTGCTTTTTCTGCAGCAGCCAATGATAATTTTGCAGAAGCAATTGCACCAACTTTATCACCTAAATCTGCCTGAATTAAACTCATTCTGTATAAATACCAAAAAGGTGGTTCTGGAGTACCTTCAATTGCTTTTTTCATCCAAGCTAAGGCCTGTTTTAAATCTTTACCTTCTGTGTGGTAATATGTTGCTGCTTGGAAATAATCGCTTTTAGACGGGCCAGCCATTACTGTTTCAATGCTTTTTAAAGCAGTTTTCTCAGTAGGTACTTCAAATTTTACCCCAACATAAGTGTTATCCCATTGGATTCCTAAAACTGCAGAACCAGAAGCTAAATCATCAAAAGAAATGGTAAAAGTTTCAATTTTTTTATTGATTGTTTGAACAGCCACTGAAGTTTTTGCAGCTACTTTTGTGTCGTCCCATTTTTGTGGATTACCCCAGTTTGTAGCATCGTTGTAAAAAATAACTTCCCAAGTTTTTTCATTCGGAATTGAATAAATTGCATAAGTTCCTTTTTTTAATTCTTGTCCGCCAATAGTAACATTATCACTAAAGGTAATTTTAGTATTGGCATTGGCGCCAGTTCTCCAAATTGCTCCAAACGGAACTAAATTACCAAAAACAGCTCTACCTTTCATAGACGGACGGGCATATTCTAAAGTAACAGTAGTTAATCCTACAGTCTGTTCTACTTTGGTAGCAGGACTAGGTTGCGGAGTTTTAATTTGTGCGTTTGTAGTTGATATAAATCCAACTAAAACAAATAGGATTGAAATTTTTTTAAGCATAA
>CAMTWE010000243.1:0-21716 GCA_947085395.1 uncultured Bacteroidota bacterium
CATCAAATTCTTTTAACGCATTCGCTTGAATTTCGTTATCAGTTAATTCTACTGAAGAAATTTGAGGAAAATTACTGGATTCAATTCCTATAGTCCTTTTAAAATTAACTGGACGAATCATCAGAATGTCATTTGTTATCTGTTTGAGTTGCATATGATTCAAATTAAAACTTTAACTTTTCTTAAAATTTTTCTAAAAAAAGAATGAAAGCACAAAGGTACCAACAATCTGTATCAAATTAAATAAAATAGATTGATACTGCCGAAAAACTTTTTTCATTAGTATCAATCTATTTAAGATTTTGAATATTTAGTTACTTAACTACCCAAAGTCGCTACCATGATAGCTTTTATAGTATGTAATCTGTTTTCAGCTTCATCAAAAACAATAGACGCTTCAGATTCAAATACTTCTTCAGTAACTTCCATAGCATCAATACCGTATTTCTCGAAGATCTCTTGACCTACTTTGGTATCTGTATTGTGAAATGCAGGTAAACAATGCATAAATTTAACATTTGGATTTCCAGTTAAATCCATTGCCTTTTTGTTTACTTGATAAGGAAGCAATAATTCAATACGTTCTTTCCAAACTTCAGGTGCTTCTCCCATGGAAACCCATACATCTGTATATAAGAAATCACATCCTTTTACTCCTTCGGCAACATCATCTGTCAATGTAATCTTTGCTCCTGTTTCTTTTGCAATTTCTCTTGCTTGAGCTACTAATTCTTCTGATGGAAACAAACTTTTCGGAGCTACTGCTCTAAAATCCATTCCCATTTTAGCAGCACCAACCATCAAAGAATTACCCATATTATTACGAGCATCTCCTAAATAAGCAAAAGTAATTTCATGTAATGGCTTGTCTGAATGTTCTTGCATCGTTAAAAAATCGGCAAGAATTTGTGTTGGATGAAATTCATTGGTTAATCCATTCCACACAGGCACACCTGCAAAAGCACCCAACTCTTCAACAATTTCTTGACCAAAACCACGATATTCAATACCATCATACATTCTGCCAAGAACTCTAGCAGTATCTTTCATCGTTTCCTTTGCACCAATTTGAGAACCTGAAGGGCCTAAATAAGTAACATTTCCACCTTGATCATGTACTGCAACCTCAAAAGCACAACGTGTTCTAGTAGATGCTTTTTCGAATATTAAGGCAATATTTTTATTTTTTAGTTTCTGTTGTTCTGTTCCAGCATATTTTGCCTTTTTCAAATCTGCCGATAAATCAATTAAAAACTTTATTTCTTTTGGAGAAAAATCTAGCAGTTTTAAAAAGTTTCGGTTTCTTAAGTTATAAGCCATCTTAAAATATTTTAATTTATAATTACTCGTTTATTTTACAATAATGTTATTCGTGTTCCGTATTTTCTATTTTCTAATTTACTCGCTTCTGTAATAACACTTTTTTCACCACCCTTTTCTACAAAACGCAATGCTGATTTAATTTTAGGTAACATATTACCTTCACCAAAGGCCCCTTCTTTCAGCATGGTGTCAACATCCTTTTTATTCATGAATTCAACTATTTCTTGTTGAGGTGTTCCATAATTTGAATATACATAAGGCACATCAGTTAAAATATAGAATTCATCAGCACCTATTCTGCTTGCTAACAAAGACGAAGCTGCATCTTTGTCAATCACAGCCTCAAGAGATTGAAGCATCCCGTCATTATCATAATAAACAGGAATACCGCCACCACCTGCCGCAATCACAATTACACCAGAATTAACCAAGTTTTTTATGATATTTTCATTCATGATTTCAATAGGTTCTGGAGAAGGAACTACTCTGCGCCATGCCGTTCCTCCTTTAGAATTTTCTTTAAAAATCCATCCTTTTTGAGCGGCTAATTCATCTGCACGTTCTTTTTCATATAATTTACCTACTCTTTTGGTTGGATTCTTAAAAGCAGGATCATCTTTAGAAACAACTACCTGTGTAACGATTGTCACCACATCTCTGTTAATTCCTTCTTCTTTTAAGATATTTTTAAGCATTTTTTCTAACATAAAACCAATCCCACCCTGAGAATCGGCTACACAAATATCTAACGGCATTTGAGGAATTTTGTAAATTTCTTCACCGGCGTCATTCCTCATGAGAATGTTCCCAACTTGCGGTCCATTTCCATGACTCAACACTAAATTATACCCTTCTTTTATCAAGTATATTAAATTGTGGATTGTATCGCTTGCGTTTTTATATTGTTCTTGGATAGTTCCACGCTCGTCGCCACGAATAATTGCGTTTCCTCCTAATGCTATTACTGCTAATTTATTCATTGTATATAAATCTATATTTTGTGTGTTCCAATTAGAATATGTTTATTATTAGAATGCTTAAAAAAAATCAAATTTACAACTAAATTATTATTTAGCAATTGAACTTGATTTCTAATTCTCCTAATAAAAATTAATTAAAAAGATGTTTGAATAAAGAGTATTAATCAATTCTTACGTGATGATTTATATATTTTCAATCTCTAATCAAAGGTAAAGTAGTACATCTTAATAGACCTTCCTGCTTTGAAATTTCCGCATATGGTATTTCCTCCACTATAAAACCTTGATTTCGTAACCAATTATTCAATCGTGTAAAGTTTTGCTCTGAAACTATAACTTCATCTGAAATTGAAAAAACATTAGAAAACATTTCATACATTTCATCTTTAGTAATGTGAAATAAATTATCAACTCCAAATAATTTAACTAAGTAGTTATAATCATTTTCATCTCTAAAACCTTCTTTGTGAATGATTGCTTTATCTTTTCCAACAGGTTGAAAACAACAATCTAAATGTAATGCATTCTCTCTTGCATTAGTACTTGATTTAACCAAATCAAACTCCTTCACTATTTTATTTGGAAACAACTCTTTAATAAAATTGACTCCTTTTATGTTGGTACGAGCCGTAATATAATTGGAGTAATCACTTCCTTTATAAGTTCCAACAAAAATATAATCATTCCAAAGAATTACATCGCCACCTTCAAAATGAATATCTTCTGAAGCAATAACAATGTTAGAAGGATCTATTTGATTTAAAACATATTGTATTGCCTCTATTTCCTTTTCTCTATCTGGAAGAATATTAGACTTAATCAATTTATCTTCAATCACAAAGGCTATATCTCTAGAAAATATTTGATTATAATCTTTGATGATTTCAGGTCTATAGACCTTTACATCGTATTTTAACAAAACCTTTTCAAACGCATCCATTTCATTAACCATATCTTTTTCAACAGGATAGGTTCCTGCTTTTATATGTTCATACGATTTTGGATCGTAGGCATCTTCAAGCTCTGGAGTTGGTCCGTTACTATTTGCCGTTCCTAGAACTACAGCTCTAAGGCGAGAAGTTTCATTATGAACATTTAACTTTATCATACAATTCAGATTTTGAGTAAAAATATAAAAAAAGCCCCAAGTAAACTAAGGGCTTTATTAAATTTAATTTTTTTATCGTTTATTTACATCAATATAAGGGCGTTTAGTTGCGCCTATATATAACTGACGTGGGCGTCCTATTGGTTCTTTATTTTCACGCATTTCTAACCACTGAGCAATCCAACCTGGCAATCGGCCAACTGCAAACATTACGGTAAACATATCGGTAGTGATTCCTAGTGCGCGGTATATAATTCCAGAATAAAAATCTACGTTTGGATACAGTTTACGAGAAACAAAATATTCATCTTTTAGTGCCACTTCTTCTAAATGTTTGGCAATATTTAGAATTGGATCATTAATACCTAAAGAAGTTAACACATCATCTGCTGCTTTTTTGATGATTTTAGCGCGTGGATCAAAGTTTTTGTAAACTCTATGTCCGAATCCCATCAAACGGAAAGAATCATTTGGATCTTTTGCTTTTAAGATAAATTTTTCAACATCGCCACCATCTTTTTGAATTTCTTCTAACATTTCAATTACCGCTTGATTGGCGCCACCATGAAGTGGACCCCATAAAGCAGAAACTCCTGCAGAAATTGATGCAAATAAACCAGCGTGTGATGAACCTACTACTCTAACCGTTGCGGTAGAACAATTTTGCTCATGATCTTCGTGTAAAATAAGTAATTGATCCATTGCTTTAACAACAGCAGGAGAAATAACATATTTTTCAGTTGGAATTTTAAACATTAATTGCATAAAGTTTTCTACATAATCAACAGAATTATCAGAATAATTAAGTGGTAAACCTTGTGAATTTCTATATGCCCATGCAGATATTACTGAAAATTTTCCTATAATTTTACATACTGCATTGTAAACTGCTTTAGAATCATTTACATTAACAGGAATTGGATTAAAGGCGGTTAAAGCACTTGTTAAAGCAGATAAAACACCCATTGGATGCGCATTTCTTGGGAAACCGTCTAAGATATTCTTCATTTCTTCGCTTACCATCGACTCTTTTTTGATATCGGCAATAAACTTCTCTAATTGTGATTTGGTTGGCAATTCGCCAAAAATAAGCAAGAAAGCAACTTCAACAAAAGAAGATTTATCAGAAAGTTCTTCAATGGTATATCCTCTGTATTGCAGGATTCCTTTTTCACCATCTAAAAAAGTGATGGCACTTTTGCAAGAGCCCGTGTTTTTAAATCCAGGATCTAAGGTAATAATTCCGGATTGACCTCTTAATTTTTCGATATCAATGGCTATTTCATTTTCTGTTCCAATATAAACAGGAAATTCATATTTTTTGCCATCATATTCTAATATAGCTTTGTCTGACATAATTAATTATTTTAATGATTTTTGTTTGTTGTAATATTTTCAAAGTTATTGAATATTGTTTGAATTTAATGCAACTAAAGGTACAAAAAAAGTCAGGTTAAAACCTGACTTTTATCATATTTATGAATATTTTATAATTTTATTTTAAATGCTTTTAGCTGAGGAAAATAAGCAACATCTCCTAGTTGTTCTTCAATTCTTAACAATTGATTATATTTTGCCATACGATCACTTCTAGAGCAAGAACCAGTTTTAATTTGACCGGTATTTAAAGCCACGGCTAAATCTGCAATAGTATTGTCTTCTGTTTCTCCAGAACGGTGAGACATTACAGATGTAAATCCGGCATTATGAGCCATATTTACTGCTGCAATAGTTTCTGTTAAAGTTCCAATTTGATTTACTTTAATTAAAATAGAATTGGCAGATTTTTCTGCAATTCCTTTTGACAACTTTTCAACATTGGTTACAAACAAATCATCACCAACTATTTGAACTTTCTCACCAATTTTTTCGGTTAACAATTTCCAACCTTCCCAATCATTTTGATCCATTCCATCTTCAATAGAAATAATAGGATATTTCTGCGATAATTCTGCCAAATAATCTGCTTGTTCTGCAGAAGTTCTTATGGCTCCGTTTGGACCTTCAAATTTGGTATAATCGTATTTTCCATCCACATAAAATTCAGAAGCAGCGGCATCTAACGCTAACATT
Organism: uncultured Bacteroidota bacterium; assembly: GCA_947085395.1. Taxonomy (GTDB): domain Bacteria; phylum Bacteroidota; class Bacteroidia; order Flavobacteriales; family Flavobacteriaceae; genus JAGXRT01. The sequence goes on from CAMTWE010000243.1 coordinate 5,485, forward strand.
ATTTCATCACCAGATTTATAACCAGCTTTTTCAATGGCATAAATTACAGTATCTAAAGCATCCTCAGTTCCTTTAAAAGTTGGTGCAAATCCACCCTCATCACCCACAGCAGTACTTAAATTGCGGTCGTGTAAAATCTTTTTAAGTTGATGAAAAATTTCTGAACCCATTTTCATAGCTTCCGTAAAAGTTTTGGCTTTAACGGGCATAATCATAAATTCTTGAAAAGCGATGGGCGCATCAGAATGAGAGCCACCATTGATAATATTCATCATTGGAACCGGAAGTGTGTTTGCAGAAACGCCACCAATATAACGATATAATGGCAATTCTAATTCATTAGCCGCAGCTTTAGCCACCGCTAAAGAAACACCTAAAATAGCATTGGCACCTAAATTTGCTTTGTTGGGAGTGCCGTCTAAAGCAATCATGGTTTTGTCTATAAAATTTTGTTCAAAAACGGAAATTCCTAACAATTCTTGCGCAATGATTTCATTTACATTTTGAATGGCTTTTGACACCCCTTTTCCCATATAATCTTTACCACCATCGCGCAATTCAACTGCCTCATATTCACCAGTTGAAGCACCAGAAGGCACTGCTGCTCTACCCATAATTCCGTTTTCTGTAGTTACATCAACCTCTATGGTTGGATTTCCTCTGGAGTCAAATATTTGACGTGCATGTATGTTAATTATGATACTCATTTTATTTTTTTTTGATTATTTTATGATGCGCTAAGTTAAGAAATTGGCTGTTATTTATAGATGAATATTTGCATTATATACGATAACGATTTCGGTTATTGTAGTAAAAATTATAGACATCCTACTTTTTACTTTTTTGGATATTCGTTATAAATTGATCAAACAAATAAGCAGCATCATGTGGGCCCGGACTTGCTTCTGGGTGATACTGAACTGAGAAGCAATTCTTATTTTTCATGCGCATACCTGCTAAAGTATCATCGTTTAAATGTATATGTGTTATTTCAAAATCTGGATGGTTTTCAACAGCTGTTTTATCAACTACAAATCCGTGATTTTGAGAAGTAATTTCTCCTTTTCCTGTGATTAAATTTTTAACAGGGTGATTTATTCCGCGATGTCCATTGTGCATTTTCGTAGTTTTAATTCCGTTTGCTAAGGCAATTATTTGATGTCCTAAACAAATTCCGAAGAGTGGCAAATCATGGTTGATAATTGCTTTAGCAACTTCTTGTGCATTGATTAAAGGTTCTGGATCACCAGGGCCATTAGAAAGAAAATAGCCGTCTGGTTTAAATTGTTGCATTTCAGAAAACGAAGTATTGTATGGAAACACTTTGATATAACAATTGCGATTGGCCAAATTTTTAAGAATATTTCTTTTGATTCCTAAATCGAGTGCTGCTATTTTATAGGTTGCATTTTCATCACCAAAAAAATAGGGCACTTTAGTAGAAACGGTTGAAGCCAGTTCTAAACCCTTCATACTAGGAATATTTCTCAATTGTTCTTTTAAAGCATCAATATTATCAATATCACTTGTAATTACGGCATTCATAGCGCCATTTTCTCTGATATACTGTACAACAGCTCTAGTATCAACCGCAGTAATTACCACTGATTTTTGATTTTGAAGCCAATTAAATAAAGAATCATTGGCTCTTTCTCTGGAATGAGGAAAACTGAAATTACGACAAATTAAACCTGCAATTTTGATGCTATCAGATTCCATTTCATCTGCGGTAATTCCATAATTACCAATATGAACATTGGCAGCAACCATTAGTTGACCTTTGTAGGATGGATCGGTAAAAATTTCTTGGTAACCAGACATTCCGGTATTGAAACAGATTTCACCAAATGCGGTTCCTAAAATTACTGCTTTTCCTTCAAAATAAGTTCCGTCTTCTAATAGTAAAATTGCTTTAGGTAAGGTGTTATATTCCATAATTTAAGTTGTTTTACAAATTTACAAAAAAAAAGGATAAACTTTTTGAGTTTATCCTTTTTGAATATTATGCGAATTGAAATTCCATTTATTCTGCTGCTGGAGTTTCTACATTTGCAACCACAGCATCGGTAGTTTTCTTAGCTCTACCTCTTCTTGTTTTAGCAACTTTCTTCTCTCCTTTTGGATTATAAATGGTGTTATAATCTACCAATTCTACCATTGCCATATTAGCATTATCACCTTGTCTGTTACCTAATTTGATAATTCTAAGATATCCACCTGGTCTATCGGCTACTTTTACAGAAACTTCTTTAAAAAGTTCAGTAACTGCATATTTATCTTTCAAGTAGCTAAATACAACTCTTCTATTATTGGTAGTATCTGCTTTTGATTTAGTAATTAATGGCTCTACATAAACGCGTAGAGCTTTTGCTTTTTCTACAGTAGTATTAATACGCTTGTGCATAATTAATGAACAAGCCATATTAGCTAACATGGCGGCTCTGTGCGCTGTTTTTCTACTTAGGTGATTAAATTTTTTACCGTGTCTCATTTTTTATTCTTTTCTTAAACCGAAGGTTTATTAATCTTTATCCAATTTATATTTACTTAAATCCATTCCAAAGTGCAGACCTCTACCATAAACCAATTCATCTAACTCTGTTAATGATTTTTTTCCAAAATTACGGAATTTCATTAAGTCGTTTTTATTAAATGATACCAAGTCTCCTAATGTTTCTACTTCGGCTGCTTTTAAACAATTTAATGCTCTTACTGATAAATCTAAATCAACTAATTTAGTTTTCAATAACTGACGCATGTGTAATGATTCTTCATCATATGTTTCAGTTTGAGCAATTACTTCAGATTCTAGGGTTATTCTCTCATCGGAAAATAACATAAAATGATGAATTAATATTTTAGCAGCTTCTGTTAAAGCATCTTGTGGGCTGATGGATCCGTTGGTATCAATATCCAGTACTAATTTTTCGTAGTCTGTTTTTTGTTCCACACGAAAATCCTCAATGGCGAATTTTACATTTTTGATTGGCGTAAAGATAGCGTCTGTAAAAATGGTGCCAATTGGCATTCCAGACTTTTTATTTTCTTCAGCAGGTACAAATCCTCTTCCTTTTTCAATGGTAATTTCCATTTCTAATTTCACAGATTTTTCAAGGTTACAGATTATTAAATCTGGATTTAATACTTGGAAACCTGAGATATGTTTTTGAAAATCGCCGGCAGTAATTTGTTCTTTTCCAGAAAGTGTTATTGATACCGTTTCACGGTCTATATCTTCAATTTGTTTTTTTAAACGAACTTGTTTTAAATTGAGGATCATTTCAGTAACATCTTCTACAACACCACTAATGGTAGAAAATTCATGCTCTACACCGCTAATTCTTATCGATGTAATGGCATATCCTTCAAGTGAAGATAACAAAACTCTTCTTAAAGCGTTACCGATTGTTAAACCATATCCTGGTTCTAACGGTCTAAATTCAAATCTACCTTCAAAATCGGTAGAATTAATCATGATAACTTTATCGGGCTTTTGAAAATTTAAAATTGCCATAGTTTGACTGGTGTCTTAGTTATTATTTAGAGTACAACTCTACGATTAATTGTTCTTTAATATTCTCTGGAATTTGAAGTCTTTCTGGTACTTTTACAAAAGTTCCTTGTTTGGTTTCATCATTCCAAGTTAACCATTCGTAAACATTATTTCTGTTTGCTAATGCGTTTTCAATAACTTCAAGAGATTTTGATTTCTCTCTAACTGCTATTACATCACCTTTTTTCAAAGTATAAGATGGGATATTTACTACATCGCCATTAACGGTAATATGTCTGTGGTTAACAATTTGACGCGCTGCTCTACGTGATGGAGAAACACCCATACGATATACAACATTGTCTAAACGAGCCTCGCATAATTGTAATAAAACTTCACCGGTAATTCCTTTGCTAGCAGATGCTTTTTCAAAGATATTGCGGAATTGTCTTTCTAATATACCGTAAGTATATTTAGCTTTTTGTTTTTCTTGTAGCTGAACAGCGTACTCAGATTTTTTACTTCTTCTTCTTGAATTTCCGTGTTGTCCTGGAGGGTAATTTCTTTTTTCGAATGATTTATCTTCACCGAAAATTGCTTCTCCAAACTTACGGGCAATTTTTGTTTGTGGTCCTCTATATCTTGCCATTTTTACATTTTTTAGTTGAAAGGGATTATGAATTCAGGCTTAAATCCTTCGATAATCGAAATCCTTTCTAAAAATTAAACTTAATTATTAATTATATTCTTCTTCTCTTTGGGGGTCTACATCCATTGTGTGGAAGTGGCGTAACGTCAATGATTTCTGTTACTTCAATACCGCCATTGTGGATTGATCTAATTGCAGATTCTCTACCGTTTCCTGGACCTTTTACATAAACTTTAACTTTACGTAAACCTGCTTCAAAAGCTACTTTTGAACACTCTTCTGCTGCAACTTGTGCTGCATAAGGTGTATTCTTTTTAGAACCTCTAAAACCCATTTTTCCTGCAGATGACCATGAAATTACATCTCCCTTTTTATTGGTAAGAGAAATAATGATGTTATTGAAAGATGCAGTGATATGTGCTTCACCTATAGCTTCAATAATAACTTTTCTCTTTTTTGATGTTGTCTTTGCCATTTTATTTCTACTTAATTATTTAGTTGCTTTCTTTTTACCAGCTACAGTTCTTCTCTTACCTTTTCTAGTTCTAGAATTGGTTTTGGTACGTTGACCTCTTAAAGGCAAACCTGATCTGTGTCTAATACCACGGTAGCATCCAATATCCATTAATCGCTTAATGTTCAATTGAACTTCTGAGCGTAACTCACCTTCAATGGTGTAAACACCTACTTGTTCACGGATGTGTCCAATTTCTTCATCGGTCCAATCTGTAACTTTAGTGCTTTCATCTACTTTTGCAGTTGCTAAAATATCTTTAGCTCTGCTACTGCCAATACCATAAATATAGGTTAAAGCAATTACCCCTCTTTTGTTTTTCGGGATGTCAATACCTGCTATTCTTGCCATAATTATCCTTGTCTTTGTTTAAATCTAGGATTCTTTTTATTGATTACATATAATCTGCCTTTTCTGCGCACAATTTTGCACTCGGCACTTCTTTTTTTTACTGATGTTCTAACTTTCATCGTTTCGTCTTTAATATCTATAAGTAATTCTCGCCTTTGTTAAATCGTAGGGGCTCATTTCTAATTTCACTTTATCACCAGGTAATAATTTGATGTAATGCATGCGCATTTTACCAGAAATGTGTGCCGTTACAATATGCCCGTTTTCAAGCTCAACACGGAACATTGCATTTGATAATGCTTCAGTGATGGTTCCATCTTGTTGTATTGCTGCTTGTTTAGCCATATTTATGCTACGTTTTTACGTTTAGTACTTGTTTTCATTAAACCATCGTAATGACGATTTAATAAATGTGAATTAATTTGTTGTATGGTATCCATTGATGTTCCTACCATAATAAGTAGTGAAGTTCCGCCATAAAACAATGCCCATGATTGTTGTACGCCAAATTTAACAACAACTACTGGTAATATAGCAATTAATGCTAAAAATATTGATCCTGGTAACGTAATTTTAGATAAAATAGCGTCTAATTTATCTGCAGTATCTTTTCCTGGTCTAATTCCTGGTATAAAACCACCACTTCTTTTTAAATCATCGGCCATTTTATTGGTTGGAATTGATATTGCAGTATAAAAATAACTGAAAATAATGATTAAAGATGCAAATAATAAATTATATCCTAAACCATTGATATCAACAAAACTTTGCGCAATTGCACTAATTGATTCTGATGAAGATGCGCTTAATAAGGCAGCTGGTACAAACATAATTGCCTGTGCAAAAATGATTGGCATTACTCCAGATGAATTCAATTTTAAAGGCACATATTGTCTTGCTCCAGCAATATCTTTGATATTACCCGCAACTGTTCTTCTTGCGTATTGTACAGGAATTTTTCTTACAGCAGTTACTAACAAAATACATAACAATATTACAATCAACCATACTATCACTTCTAACAATACCATAATAACACCGCCATTAGATTGTGATACTCTTGAGGTAAACTCTTGAACAAACGCACTTGGAAAACGGGCAATAATACCTACCATAATTAACAATGAAATACCATTTCCAATACCTTTATCGGTAATTTTTTCACCTATCCACATGGCAAATACTGTTCCTGTAGTTAACAAAATCATAGAAGAAAACCAGAACATAGGACCGGTTCCTAATAAAAATGCTTCATGTGGTATTCCTAAACTTGGTAAACTTGCAATATACGCAGGTCCTTGAACAGCTGAAATAGCAATTGTTAACCAACGGGTAATTTGGTTGATTTTTTTTCTACCGCTTTCGCCCTCTTTTTGTAGTTTTTGTAAATAAGGAATCGCAATTCCCATTAATTGAACCACAATAGAGGCAGAAATATAAGGCATAATACCCAGTGCCATAAAAGAGGCACTAGCAAATGCACCACCGGTAAACATGTTTAGAATATCTAAAAGTCCGCCACCGCTGGCTTTACTTTCTAAAGCTGCTAATTGAGCTGGATCAATTCCTGGTAATGGAATTTGAGCAGCAAAACGATAAACTACCAAGAAACCAAGGGTTAGAAGAATCTTATTTCTAAGTTCTTCTATTTTCCAAATATCTTGTATGGTTTTGATAAATTTTTTCATTCAGTTACAGAGCTTATAGGGTTACTACTTCTCCGCCTGCAGCTTCAATAGCAGCTTTAGCAGTTGCTGTGAATTTGTGGCCAGATACTTTTAGTTTAGCTTTTAACTCTCCTCTTCCTAAAATTTTAACTAATTCATTTTTCGTTGCTAAACGATATTCTAACATTGTATCAAAATCTAATTGATCTGTTATAATACCATTATCAACTAATTCTTGAATTTTATCAAGGTTTATACCTACATAATCCTTACGGTTAATGTTGGTAAAACCAAATTTAGGCACACGTCTTTGAAGTGGCATTTGCCCTCCTTCAAATCCTACTTTTCTAGAATAACCAGAGCGAGATTTTTGTCCTTTATGACCTTTAGTGGCAGTACCACCTTTGCCCGAACCTTGACCTCTACCTAATCTTTTCTTTTCTTTTTTAACAGACCCTTCTGCTGGTTGTAAGTTATGTAAATTCATATCGAATATTATTAAATTTCTTTAACAGAAACTAAGTGTTTAACTTTATTTACCATTCCGAGGATTGATGGTGAAGCATCATGCTCTACCATTTGATCAATCTTACGTAAGCCCAACGCCTCTAAAGTCAATTTTTGTCTTTTTGGACAGTTGATTTTACTTTTCACTTGTGTTACTTGTATTTTTGCCATCGTACTATTGATTTTATCCTTTAAAAACTTTTTCTAAAGAAATTCCTCTTTGTTGAGCTACAGCATACGCACTTCTTAATTGTAATAAAGCATCAAAAGTTGCTTTTACTACGTTGTGTGCATTTGATGAACCCTGTGATTTTGATAATACATCGTGTACACCAACAGACTCTAGTACGGCGCGTACAGCACCTCCAGCGATAACTCCGGTACCATGAGCAGCAGGTTTTAAAAACACTTTTGCGCCACCGTATTTACCTTTTTGTTCGTGTGGTAATGATTGATCTATAATCGGAATTCTTACTAAATTCTTTTTTGCATCTTCGATAGCTTTTGCAATTGCAGAAGCAACATCTTTAGATTTTCCATGTCCGTGACCTACTACACCGTTTCCATCGCCTACCACAACAATTGCAGAGAACCCGAAAGTTCTACCACCTTTTGTTACTTTGGTAACTCTGTTAACGCCTACTAAGTGGTCTTTAAGCTCTAATCCACTAGGCTTTACTCTTTCTACGTTTTTGTACTCTTGATACATAATTTCCTAAAATTTTAAACCAGCTTCTCTTGCAGCGTCTGCTAAAGCTTTTACTCTACCGTGATACAAATATCCATTTCTGTCAAAGGCACATTGAGAAACCCCAGCGTTTACTGCTTTTACAGCTACTGCTTTACCAACAGCTACTGCTTGTTCCAATTTGTTGCCTTTTGCATCTATTTCTTTATCTCTTGATGATACTGATAAAAGTGTTTTACCAGCGTTATCATCAATTAATTGAGCATAAATTTCTTTATTACTTCTGAATACTGAAAGCCGAGGCATTTCTGCAGTACCATAAATAACTTTTCTAATTCTATGCTTAATTCGTTGTCTTCTTTCAAGCTTTGATAATGCCATAATACGATTAATTATGCAGATTTACCTGCTTTTCTTCTTAATACTTCTCCTACAAATTTAACTCCTTTTCCTTTATAAGGTTCTGGTGGGCGGAATCCTCTGATTTTTGCCGCAACCTGACCTAATAATTGTTTATCAAATGAAGTTAATTTAATGATTGGATTCTTACCTTTTTCGCTTAAAGTTTCTACACTTACTTCTGGAGCTACCTCCAAAATAATATTGTGAGAAAATCCTAATGCTAACTCTAGTCTTTGACCTAGATTACTTGCTCTGTAACCAACACCAATTAACTCTAAGCTAAGGGTAAATCCAGTTGACACTCCTTGAATCATGTTACTAATTAATGCTCTGTATAAACCATGTTTTGCACGGTGATCTTTTGCATCAGATGGTCTTTCAACAGTGATAATTCCATCTACGATATTAACGGTAACATCTGTTATTTCTTGAGATAATTCGCCCAATTTTCCTTTAACGGTAATGGTGTTGTCTTTCAAGTCAACGGTAACACCGTCTACAATGTTAATTGGGTTTTTTCCTATTCTTGACATCTTTACTAATTCTTATATTAATAAACGTAACATAAAACTTCACCTCCGATATTCTCTTTACGAGCTTGTTTGTTAGTCATCACTCCTTTAGAAGTTGATACTATGGCAATTCCAAGTCCGTTTAAAACTCGTGGCATTTCTGTAGCGCCTACATATTTACGAAGTCCAGGCGTACTGATTCTTTGAATACTTTTGATTACTGGTTCTTTGGTTAATTTATCATATTTCAAAGCAATTTTAATAGTACCTTGTACGGTATCACTATTAAACTGATAGCTTAAAATATATCCTTGATCAAACAAAATTTTAGTAATTTCTTTCTTCAAATTTGAAGAAGGTATTTCAACAACTCTGTGCCCTGCGCTTACAGCGTTTCTAATTCTTGTTAAATAATCTGCTATTGGATCTGTGTTCATATATTGAATTTTGCGGTTTTGGTTTTTAATCTTGAATCATTCGAGATTAAACCTGAAACCAATTTATAATTTACCAACTTGCTTTTCTAACTCCAGGTATTAAACCTTGGTTAGCCATTTCGCGGAATGTAACACGAGAAAGTCCGAAGGTTCTCATATATCCTTTTGGTCTTCCAGTTAATTTACAACGATTGTGTAAACGTACTGGTGACGCATTTTTAGGAATACTTTGTAACCCAACGTAATCTCCTGCTGCTTTTAATTCTTTTCTTTTAGCGGCAAATTTTGCAACTAATTTTTGTCTTTTTGCCTCGCGGGCTTTCATTGATTCTTTAGCCATTCCTTAGTTCTTTTTAAATGGTAAACCTAATTCTCTTAATAGTGATTTTGCTTCAGTATCTGTTTTAGCAGTTGTTACAAAGGTAATATCCATACCTGAAATTTTATTGATTTTGTCAATATCAATTTCTGGGAAGATGATTTGTTCTGTAACGCCGAGGTTATAATTTCCTCTACCATCAAAACCTGTTGCGCTCACCCCATGAAAATCTCTTACACGTGGAAGTGAAACAGTTACTAAACGATCTAGAAATTCGTACATTTTAGTACCTCTTAAGGTAACTTTTGCACCAATTGGCATTCCTTTACGTAACTTAAAGTTTGCAACGTCTTTTTTAGAGATGGTAGATACTGCTCTTTGACCGGTAATTTTAGTTAATTCTTCCACAGCGTGGTCCACTAACTTTTTATCGGAAACTGCAGCTCCAACTCCTTTGCTAATCACAATTTTCTCAAGTTTTGGTAACATCATGATGTTTTTGTATCCAAATTCTTCTTTCAGAGCTGGTATAATTCTGCTCTTATATTCTTGCTTAAGTCTTGGTATATAAGTCATCTCTATATCGCTTTATCTGATTTTTTAGAAAATCTAACCTTTTTTCCGTCTTCATTACGATAACCTACTCGGGTTGTTTTTCCATCTTCTACTAACATTAAATTAGAAATGTGCAAAGGTGCTTCTTTTTTCACAATACCACCTTGCGGACTTTTAGCGCTTGGTTTGGTGTGTTTAGATATCATGTTAACTCCTTCAACAATAGCTTTGTTAGATTCTATAAGAACTTTTACTATTTTACCTTCTTCACCACGGTGATCGCCGGCAGTAACTCTTACTTTATCTCCTGTTTTGATCTTTAATTTTATCATCTTTTCAAATTTTTATTAAAGCACTTCAGGTGCTAATGAAACAATTTTCATGAATTGTTTTTCACGAAGTTCTCTTGCTACAGGTCCGAATACACGGGTACCTCTCATTTCTTCCGCTGCGTTTAATAAAACACAGGCGTTATCGTCGAATCTAATATAAGATCCGTCTTTTCTTCTTACTTCCTTTTTAGTACGAACAATAACTGCTCTGGATACTTGACCTTTTTTTACGGTACCGTTGGGGGTAGATTCTTTGATAGAAACTACAACTTTATCACCAACAGAAGCGTAACGTCTTTTAGTTCCTCCTAAAACGCGTATAACTAAAACCTCTTTGGCTCCAGTATTATCAGCTACTCTTATTCTTGATTCTACTTGTAACATAATTATTTAGCTCTTTCTAGGATTTCAACTAATCTCCAACATTTAGTTTTACTTAAAGGACGAGTTTCCATTATCTTTACGGTATCACCAATATTGCAATCATTTTTTTCATCGTGTGCAACATATTTCTTTGTTTTCAACACGAATTTACCGTACATTGGGTGTTTAGTTCTTGTAACTTCGGTAACAATAATAGATTTATCCATTTTGTTACTAGCAACAATCCCTATTCTTTCTTTTCTAAGATTTCTATTTTCCATCTTTTATTGAAAACAATTAATGTATTTCTCTTTTTTTTAATTCTGTGGCTAATCTTGCAACAGTTTTTCTAATGGTTCTGATTTGCATTGGTTTTTCCAATGGTGAAATACTATGTACCATTTTAAGTTCAGCATAATTTTTCTTGAATGATTCAAGTTTTTCTTGCAAATCTGCTATTGATAATTCTTTAATTTCTGATTGTTTCATTTTTGTCTCAATTAAGCATTATCGTAATCTCTTGCAACAATAAATTTACATTTTACAGGAAGTTTTTGAGCAGCTAAGCGCAATGCTTCTTTGGCAATATCATAAGATACACCACCTACTTCAAACATAATTCTTCCTGGTTTAATAACAGCAACGAAATATTCTGGAGCCCCTTTTCCTTTACCCATACGAACTTCTAATGGTTTTTTGGTAATTGGCTTATCTGGAAATATTTTAATCCATAACTGTCCTTCTCTCTTCATATAACGAGTTGCTGCAATACGAGCGGCTTCTATTTGTCTTGATGTTAGAAAAGTTTGCTCTAAAGTTTTGATACCAAATGTTCCATTGGAAAGTTGGTGTCCTCTATGAGAATTTCCTGACAAATTTCCTTTGCCTTTCTGTACTTTACGAAATTTAACTCTTTTAGGTTGTAACATAACCGTCTAAATTTTTTAAATTATTTTTTACGACGTGGTTTATTAGAGGCAGGAGCTTTACCAGTACTTGGTTGCTTTTTAGCTAAACCAACTAAGGGTGATAATTCTCTTTTACCATAAACTTCGCCTTTCATAATCCACACTTTAATGCCTAATCTTCCATAGGTTGTGTGTGCCTCAGCTAGTGCATAATCAATATCAGCTCTAAAAGTTGAAAGCGGAATTCTTCCTTCTTTAAAGTGCTCAGAGCGTGCCATTTCTGCTCCGTTTAAACGTCCTGAAATTTGTACTTTAATACCTTCAGCATTCATTCTCATGGCGGCTGCTATTGCCATTTTAATTGCTCTTCTGTATGAAATTCGGCCTTCAATTTGACGAGCAATACCTTGTGCAACAATAACCGCATCCACCTCTGGGCGTTTAATTTCAAAAATATTGATTTGTACTTCTTTACCTGTAATTTTCTTAAGCTCTTCTTTTAACTTATCTACCTCTTGTCCGCCTTTTCCAATAATAATACCGGGTCTGGCAGTAGTGATAGTAACGGTTATAAGTTTAAGTGTACGCTCAATGATAATTCTAGATATGCTTGCTTTTGCCAGACGAGCACCTACGTACTCTCTGATTTTGTAATCTTCAGCAATTTTATCGCCATAGTCATTTCCTCCATACCAGTTAGAATCCCATCCTCTGATAATTCCTAAACGATTTCCTATTGGATTAGTTTTTTGTCCCATGCTATTACGATTGATTACTGTTTAAAATATTGGTTCCTAACACGATTGTTACGTGATTAGAACGCTTTCTGATTCTATGTGCGCGACCTTGTGGTGCGGGTCTAAGTCTTTTTAACATACCTGCCCCATCTACGGTAATTTCTTTTACTAATAATCCGGCATCTTCAATATTGGCATCTGCATTTTTTGCTTGCCAGTTTGCGATTGCTGAAAGTAGTAACTTTTCTAAATTAACAGAAGATGCTTTAGGGTTAAATTTTAAAATATTTAGTGCTCTTTCTACTTGTACACCTCTTATTAAATCTGCAACTAAGCGCATTTTTCTAGGTGATGTAGGACACCCATTCAGCTTTGCAAAAGCAACATGCTTTTTAGCTTCTTTTCTTTCGTCAGCTTTGATTTTTTTTCTAGCTCCCATAATTCCTACTATTTTTTACCTTTATTTTTAGCACCAGCATGTCCTCTAAATTGACGTGTTGGCGAAAATTCACCTAGTTTATGTCCAACCATATTTTCAGTTACATATACCGGAATAAACTGACGTCCGTTATGTACTGCAATGGTTTGTCCAACGAAATCCGGAATAATCATGGATGCTCTAGACCATGTTTTGATCACCGTCTTTTTCCCTGAATCTGTATTTTCTTGAACTTTTTTTTCTAATTTACGAAAAACGTAAGGTCCTTTTTTTAATGAACGTGCCATATCTTACTTATTTTTTTCTACGTTCTAAAATATGTTTATTACTTGTCTTGGTTCTAGAACGTGTCTTGTATCCTTTTGCTGGAATTAAGTTTCTAGATCTTGGATGACCTCCAGATGATTTTCCTTCACCACCACCCATTGGGTGATCGACAGGGTTCATTACTACTGGTCTTGTTCTTGGTCTTCTTCCTAACCATCTGCTTCTACCCGCTTTACCAGAAACTAATAATTGATGGTCTGAATTAGATACTACTCCAATTGTTGCCATACAAGTATTTAAAATCATTCTGGTTTCACCTGAAGGTAATTTTACAGTTACGTATTTACCTTCTCTTGCCATTAATTGAGCAAAAGAACCAGCACTACGTGCCATAACAGCACCTTGACCTGGTCTTAATTCGATACAAGAAATAGTGGTTCCAAGTGGAATATCACTTAAAAATAAGGTATTTCCAATTTCTGGAGAAATTCCTTTTCCGGAAAGTAATACTTGACCTACTGTTAAACCATTTTGAGCAATGATGTAAGTTTTTACACCATCTGCATAATACAATAATGCAATAAATGCAGTACGATTTGGATCATACTCAATAGATTTTACGGTTGCAGGAATATTGTATTTATCTCTTTTAAAATCGATAATACGATAATTTTTCTTATGCCCACCACCTGTATAGCGCATGGTCATTTTTCCTTTATTGTCTCGACCTCCAGATCTTTTATTCGGAACTAATAAACTTTTTTCCGGCTTATCAGTAGTAATAGTGTCGAAGCCATTTACTACTCTAAAACGCTGACCTGGTGTTATTGGTTTTAATTTTCTAACTGACATTTTTTATCGTTTCGTATTAAATATTGCTGTAAAAGTCAATATTTTGACCTTCTGCTAGTTCAACAATGGCTTTTTTATAAGCCCCAATTTTACCTTCTACTACCCCTTTTTTGGTATGTTTAGCTTTTCTAATCATAGGATAGTTCATGGTTCTTACTTTCTCTACAGTAACTCCGTAAGTTTGCTCTACAGCAAGCTTAATTTCAATTTTGTTAGAGTTCTGATTAACAACAAAAGCATAGCGGTTAAATAACTCACTATGATTTGTAGCTTTTTCTGTTATAATAGGTTTAACTAAAATACTCATCTTTCGACCTATTTATTTAAATTTGATTCAATTCCTTCTAAAGAACTCTCCATGATTAAAATTTTTCTAGCATTCATAACGCTATAAGTATTTAATCCTGAATTAGTTACAGTCTTTACACCTTCTAAATTTCGTGATGACAAATATACATTATTATTTGAATCACCTAGCACGAATAGAGACTTTTTATTTTCTATTCCAAAAGCTTTTAGAATGTTAACAAAACTCTTTGTTTTTGGTGTTTCAAAATTGAAATCTTCTAACACTAAAATATTATCTTGTTTTGCTTGTAAACTTAATGCTGATTTACGTGCTAACTTTTTAAGGTTTTTGTTTAATTTGAAAGAATAATCTTTTGGTCTTGGACCAAAAACTCTTCCTCCTCCTCTAAATACTGGAGATTTTATACTACCAGCACGAGCCGTACCTGTTCCTTTTTGTTTTTTAATTTTACGGGTACTCCCAGCAATTTCTGCTCTTTCTTTTGATTTGTGGGTACCTTGTCTTCTGTTGGCCAAATGTTGTTTAACATCTAAATAAACGGCATGTTTATTTGGCGCAATTGCAAAAACATCGTCAGACAATTCAATGTGTCTTCCGGTTTCTTTTCCTGATATGTCGTAAACTGCTACTTTCATTATTTCTGAAGAATTACGTAAGAATTTTTATGACCAGGAACACATCCCTTAACTACGATTAAGTTTTTTTCTGGAACAACTTTTAAAACTTTTAAATTTTGAACTGTTACTCTATCTCCACCCATTCTTCCTGCCATGCGCATTCCTTTGAATACTCTTGACGGATAAGATGAAGCACCAACAGAACCAGGAGCTCTTAATCTGTTATGTTGTCCATGTGTTGCTTGTCCAACACCAGCAAAGCCGTGTCTTTTTACAACCCCTTGAAAACCTTTTCCTTTTGAAGTGCCAATTACATCTAAGAATTCACCTTCTTCAAATACATCTACTAAAATGATATCTCCAAGATTGTGTTCTTTTTCGATCCATTTAAATTCAACTAGTTTCTTTTTTCCAGTAGTGCCAGCTTTTTTAAAGTGACCTTGCAACGCTTTTGTAGTGCGCGCTTCTACTTTGTCATCGAAACCAAGTTGTAACGCTTTATACCCGTCTACCTCTTCGGTTCTGACTTGGGTAACCACACAGGGACCAGCTTCTATAACGGTACATGGAATATTTTTTCCATTCTCGTCAAAAATACTGGTCATGCCTATTTTTCTTCCTATTAACCCAGACATTATTTAATTATTATTATTAATACTCATTATTTTACTTTGATTAAAATCTTTTAAAAAAAGATGCTATCACACTTTGATTTCTACTTCAACGCCGCTTGGTAATTCTAATTTCATTAAAGCATCAATAGTTTTTGATGATGAACTATAAATGTCTAATAAACGTTTGTAAGAACTCAATTGGAATTGCTCTCTCGATTTTTTATTTACGTGTGGAGAACGTAATACCGTAAATATTTTTTTGTGTGTAGGTAATGGAATGGGTCCATTTACGATTGCACCAGTACTTTTTACTGTTTTCACGATTTTTTCGGCAGATTTATCTACCAACATATAATCGTATGATTTTAATTTTATTCTGATTTTTTGACTCATCTTATTTTTGTTAAGAGATTAACCTTTAGCTTTTGTGATCACCGCTTCAGCAATACTACTTGGTGCTTCTGCATAGTGTAAAAATTCCATAGATGATGTAGCTCTACCTGAAGATAAGGTTCTTAAAGTAGTTACATAACCAAACATTTCTGCAAGAGGCACTTGAGCTTTAATTACTTTTGCACCCGCTCTATCGTCCATATCTGTAACCTGACCTCTACGTCTGTTTAAGTCACCTACAACATCTCCCATATTTATTTCAGGAGTTACCACTTCTAATTTCATGATGGGCTCTAATAATACAGC
>CAMTWE010000244.1:0-4079 GCA_947085395.1 uncultured Bacteroidota bacterium
AATAAAATTCGTTTTTTAGGGTCAACTTTTAAGATAAAATATTTTAAAGCACCCAAACCAATCATTTTATAAAGTCGTTCTTTTTCAGCTGAATTGTAATCTTCTAATTTGCCTAATTCCTCGGAAATTTCTCTGGCAGCATGGGTCATTTCTTCAATTAATTCATCGGCATCGACTACCGTTCCTTCGCGCGATTTCATTTTTCCGCTGGGTAAATCTACCATTCCGTATGATAAATGAAATAAATGATCGGCCCAATCATAACCTAACTTTTTCATAATTAAAAACAGGACTTTAAAATGGTAATCTTGCTCATTTCCAACGGTATAAATCAAACTTTCGAGATCAAATTCTTTATAACGCTGAATGGCCGTTCCGATATCTTGCGTCATATAAACAGCTGTTCCGTCTGAGCGAAGTACAATTTTTTCATCTAAACCATCCTCTGTTAAATCAATCCAAACAGAACTGTCATCTTTTTTGTAAAACACCCCTTTTTCTAGCCCTTCTTGTACTACTTCTTTCCCTAAAAGATAGGTTTCACTTTCGTAATAATTTTTATGAAAATCGACCCCTAAAGCTTGATACGTTTTTTCAAATCCGTCATAAACCCATTGGTTCATTTTTTTCCAAAGCGCCACAACTTGTACATCTCCAGCTTCCCATTTAAGCAACATTTCTTGTGCTTTTAACAAAATTGGTGCTTGTTTTTTGGCTTCTTCTTCCGATTTTCCTTCGGCAATTAGTTGTTCAATTTCTTGTTTATATATTTTATCAAAAGCCACATAATAATTACCCACTAATTTATCGCCTTTTAAGCCAGTGCTTTCGGGTGTTTCTCCATTTCCAAAAAGTTCCCAAGCCAACATACTTTTGCAAATATGAATGCCACGGTCATTGATAATTTGAGTTTTGACCACTTTTTTGCCCGAAGCTTTTATGATTTTTGCCACTGAATATCCCAATAAATTATTGCGGATATGCCCTAAATGCAATGGTTTGTTGGTGTTTGGTGATGAATATTCTACCATCACACTTTTATTTTTTGGATTTATTTCAACTATACCAAAATGTTTATTTTGATAAATTTCTTGAAATGATGCAAGAAAAACGGTTGGATTTACCACCAAGTTTAAAAATCCTTTTATTACATTAAAATCGATTATTTCGGGTAAATTATGTTGGAGAAATGCGCCAATTTTAGTTCCTATTTCAACCGGATTTCCTTTGATAAAACGCAATAATGGGAAAATTACCAAGGTAATATCGCCCTCAAATTCTTTACGAGTTGATTGGAATTCTAATGTATCAACTTCAATATTGTAAAGTTCTTGTATGCCGCTTTTGGTTGCGATTTCTATTTTTTTCTGAAAATCCATTTGAATCATTTGAAGTGCAAATTTAGTAATTTATAACTATTGTTTATCCTTAATAATTAGGTTTATCTTTGCGCGGTGAAAAGAATTAAAAAAGTTTTAGGTTGTGTTTACAATCTGCATTGATTTTATTTTTTTCATCAAACTAAAAATAGCGCATACTATTATGAAATGGGATTTAGAAGAATTTAAACTTGCTAGTAAAAAACGACTAGCAGATTCAAAATTATACTTTAAAAAATTAAAAAATAAAACGCCTAATAATTTAGATTTTATCATGCAAGATTTGCACGATGAAGTTTTTGCAACTACCAATTGTTTAAAATGTGGCAATTGCTGTAAAACTACCAGTCCAATTTTTACGATTAAAGATATTGCTAGGATTGCTAAGCATTTGCGCATGAAGGAAGTTAAATTTATTGACCAATATTTACGAGTAGATGAAGATGATTTTTATGTATTAAAAACAGCGCCTTGCGGTTTTTTGAATTCTGAAAATGAATGTATTATTTATGATGTAAGACCAAAAGCATGTAGCGAATATCCGCATACAAATCGTAAAAAGTTTATACAAATTGCTAATTTAACCTTGAATAATACAGAAGTTTGTCCGGCAGTTTATGACATCATCGAAAAATTAAAACAAAAAGTTCCGTTTAATTAATCGTATAAAAGGTATTTTTTTCTGATTTTTTTAAATGATTTTAAATCATTTTGCCATGATTTTCTGATTTCTTCTATAGAAATTCCCTGTTCTATTTGTTGCTGCAAAGTGTCAGTTCCTGCTAGTTTTTGGAAGAAATTATTAAAGAAAACAGTATTGTTTAAACTTAAAGAATAAGCATTTTTTAGCCAATTTAAATTAATTTCGTTTAGTTTTGGATAAAAACGCAAATCTTCTCCATAACAAATTTCTCCTTGATGTGGCGGATTTTTAGATCCAAAATTGGGTTGTGGCGTAAAACTAAATGAATTAATCGCTAAAAAAGGCGAGCCATAAATTTGAAATTGTTTATCGGTACCTCGGCCAACACTTACATTGGTTCCTTCAAAAAAACACAAACTCGGATATAAATTAATTGATTGGTCATTGGGTAAATTGGGCGATGGATTGATGGGTAAACTGTAAAAAGTATCATAGGTGTAATTACTTAAAGGAACTACCGTTAAATTACATTGAATTTGATTTTTCAACCATTTTTCACCGTTAATCATTAAGGCATATTCCCCAATTGTCATGCCGTAAACTACCGGAATTGGGTGCATTCCTACAAAACTTTGGTGTTTCATTTCCAGCACAGGGCCGTCTATAAAATGCGCATTCGGATTGGGTCTGTCTAACACAATTAACTTAATATTATTTTCTGCACAAGCTTCCATCACATAATGCAAAGTAGAAATATAGGTATAAAAACGAACGCCAACATCTTGAATATCAAATATAACTAAATCAATTCCAAATAGTTGTTCTGCGGTTGGTTTTTTATTGTTTCCATAAAGCGAAATTAGTGGAATACCAGTTTTAGAATCAAATCCATCTTTAATTAATTCGCCAGCATCCGCATCACCTCTAAAACCGTGTTCTGGAGCAAAAACTTTTTTAACATTGATATTTAAATTGATAAGGGAATCTACTAAATGCAATTTGGTGTTGTTTTTTTTAAAAATAACCGAAGTTTGATTGGCAACGATTGCAATTTTTTTATCTTTTAATTGAGGAAGATAAATTGCAGTTCTGTTAGCACCAATTTCTAAAAAAGTTGAAGTTGTTTTTTCTATTGGTAGTTCAAATTTAACTAGCATTCTTGATTTACAAGAAAAAAGTAGGAATATAAATATAAAAACTATCCAAATAGGTGTATTTTTGATTTTCATAAAATTTTTTTAAAATTGAATTTCGAATTATTTATTGCCAAACGTTTAATTACTACAAAACAGTATAAAAGTAGTATTTCAGCACCAATTATAAAAATTGCCATCGTAGCTATTGCATTGGGAATGATTGTTATGATGATTTCTATTGCTACTGGTATTGGGCTTCAACAAAAAATTAGTGATAAAATTACTATTTTTAATGGGCATATCCAAATTACAAATTTTGATGACAATCAATCTGATGTTACAATAACACCTATTTCTTTAAGTAAAAAAAACTTAGCTGATATCCATAAAATTGGCGGAATTAAACAAATTCAATCATATGCCTCAAAAGCCGGAATCATTAGAACCGAAAAAGATTTTGAAGGAATTGTTTTTAAAGGTGTTGATCAAAAATATGATTGGACTCAGTTTAATGAATATATTGTAGAAGGAACTTTTCCTGTAATTAAAGATGATTTTTCTTTTGAAGTGCTCATTTCTAAAACCATAGCAGATAGATTAGGTTTAAAATTAAACAGTGAATTTAATACTTTTTTTCTGAAAGAAAATCCTGAAAGTCCGCCAAATGTTAGGGTTTTTAAAGTAGTCGGAATTTATGATTCTGGGTTTAATGAGTTTGATGCTGGCATTATTTTGGGTGATTTAAAACAAATACAACGACTTAATAAATGGAAAGAAAACGAAGTTGGGGGCTATGAAATTATTTTAAATGATTTTAATCAAATCAACCAAAAAGGGGAGGAGATTTATCATGAAATTGGTGCCACACTCAATTCAAAAACCATCATAGAAAAATTTCCCGCTTTATTTGAATGGATTCAG
>CAMTWE010000245.1:0-4336 GCA_947085395.1 uncultured Bacteroidota bacterium
CAGATTATTTCTTCGGATTCAACTCCAGCGTAAATTATAAAAACTTTGATTTAAGCATGGCATGGAGAGGAAGTGTTGGAAACTTTATGTACAACAACGTAGATTCTGACCGCGGTTATTTATTAAATACCACACGTTACCAAAACGTAATTAACAACAGCGTTCAAAATGTATTAGAATCTGGTTTTGTGGATGGGGGACCTAACCGTTATTTATCTGATTATTACCTACAAGATGCTTCTTTTGTAAAATTAGATAACGTAACTTTAGGTTATACTTTTAGTGATGCTTTTAAAGGAGTTAAAAACATGAAAGTATTCGGATCTGTACAAAATGTACTAACTATTACCAAATATGACGGATTGGATCCTGAAATTTATGGTGGTATTGATAGCAACTTATATCCTAGACCAAGAACATTCTTATTAGGAGTTAATCTTGATTTTTAATAATTAAAACACAGAATTATGAAATAGCCATGTTTGCTGAAAACAAACTTTGAAAGCAAAATTTATTTCAAACTGGCGTATTCCATATGACAAAAAAATTAAATAAATATATCCATATGAAAATAGATTTGAAAAATATTTTCTTCATAGGTACCCTGGTAAGTATGTTCATGTTTACCGCTTGCACCGATGATTTAAAAATAACTCCTGATGATGCCAACAACATTGCATCTGATGAGTTTTACAACAATCCAACCTCCTATAAACAAGTTTTGGCTAAATTATATGCAGGATTGGCGATTAGCGGACAAGAAGGTCCTGCAGGAAGACCCGATATTACAGGAATTGACGAAGGTTTCTCTCAATATCTAAGACAATATTGGTTAGCACAAGAAGTTACTACTGATGAAGCAGTAATTGGCTGGGCAGATGGTAGTTTACCAGATTATCATGAACATGATTGGAATGAAAACAACGAGTTTGTAAGAGCTTTATACAATAGAATTCTATATCAAATTACTGTTGCAAACGAATTCTTAAGACAAACTTCTGATGCTAAATTAGACGCTCGTGGCGTTACTGGTACATTACGCTCAGAAATTGCAGTGTACAGAGCAGAAGCGCGTTTTTTAAGAGCTTTAAGTTACTGGCATGCGATTGATTTATTCGGGAAATTCTCTTTTGTAACCGAAAAAGATGCTCCAGGATATTTCTTCCCAGAACAAAAAGACAGAACCTTCCTATTTAATTTTGTTGAAACCGAATTAAAAGATATTGAAGCTACTTTATTAGCACCAAAATCTAATGAATATGCGAGAGCCGATAAAGCTGCCGCATGGATGGTTTTAGCAAAATTATATTTAAATGCTGAAGTTTACACCGGTACGCAAAGAAATACAGAAGCTGTTACTTTTAGTAAAAAAATTATTGATGCGGGCTATACGATTACTCCACAATACAAAAATTTATTTTTAGCAGACAATCACACTGCAAGTGGGGTAATTTTCCCCATTGCTTTTGATGGTTTAAGAACGCAAACTTATGGCGGAACTACCTTCTTAATTCACGCAGCAGTTGGTGGTAATATGTCTCCAGCAGATTTTGGTATCGACGGTGGTTGGGGCGGAACGCGTACCACCAGCGCTTTAGTCAACAAATTTGATTTAAATCTTGACCTTGTTGCTGCTAACAATGCTATTGGAACAGCCACTTTATGGGGACTTGTAGGTAATTTAAATGGATGGGGCGGAAGTGCAGACATTGCCATGCGCAGAACTGCCACTACCAATATTTTCGCTGTTTTGGTGAAAATAAATGAGGATGGTGAATTTAAATTTAGATTTAACCATGATTGGGGTAATAATTTTGGTGATGATGGCGCTAACGGCACAATTGAAGCCGGTGGAGCCAATATCAAAATTAAAAAAGGCACTTATAAAATCACTTTAAATTTAGTTAACAATACTTATATCGTTGAATTAATTAAAGATTTAAGAGCCGATTTCCATACCGATGGTCAAAAATTAGAAATTGAAAGTATTGGCACTTTTACGGATGGATATGCAGTGCGTAAATTTAAAAATGTAACAAAAACAGGCGTTGCCGGCTCAGATGCTTCTGGTAAATTTACCGATACCGATTTCCCATTATTCAGAATTGAAGATGCTTATTTAATGTACGCTGAAGCTACTGTTAGAGGTGGTGCAGGTGGAAACATCGGATTAGCAGTTGGCTATATCAATCAGTTAAAACAACGCGCTTTTGGTGATTCTAAAGGAAATATTTCTGCTGCAGATTTAACCTTAAATTTTATCTTAGATGAAAGAGCACGCGAATTGTATTGGGAAGCGCACAGACGTACCGATTTAATTCGTTATGGCAGATTTACAACAGGAACTTACCAATGGCCTTGGAAAGGTGGTGTAGCTGCGGGTGTAGCAACTCCTGCATTTAGAAATCTGTTCCCTATTCCATCTACTGATTTAAATGCGAATCCAAAATTAACGCAAAATCCAGGTTATAATTAATAAAAATTAGAACGATGAAAAATATATTCAACAAATTATTACTAGTAGTAGGACTTGCATTTTTTGTAGGTAGCTGCGAAAAAGATGATGATTTTGCAACTTTAAATCCAGATGCAGTATTAACAGCTACCGCAAATAAAACTGCTGTAGTATTAGTTAAAGACGATTTAGGTAAAGATGCTTTAAAAGTTACATGGACAGCACCAGAATATGGTTTTAGCGCAGCAGCGGATTATAGAGTTTTACTGGATGTAAAAGGAAATAATTTTAGCAAAGCTTTTGCGGTATCAGTTGGAACTAATTTGCAAAAAACTTTTAAAACTGAAGAACTCAATAAAATATTATTGAACTTAGGTATTAAAGCTAAAACAGCTACGGTGCTTGATGTAAAAGTAGTATCAGTTTTAAGTCCATCAACCATTATCAGTTCAAGTATTTTAGCCCTTAATGCTACTGCTTATACTGATATTTTAGATTTATCAACTCCATGGGGCGTAGTAGGAAGTGCCACTCCTGGTAGCTGGAACGGTCCTGATATTCCTTTCTATTTAACCTCCTCTGCCAATATTTTAGTGGCTTATGCAACTTTAACTAATGGAGAAATTAAATTTAGAACAAACAACAGTTGGACTGTTAACTACGGTGATGATGGCGCTAATGGTTCTTTAGAACTTGGAGGTGCTAATATTGCAGTTACTGCTGGTACTTATAAAATTACTTTTAACACCACCGCTTTAACTTATACTTTGGAACCATTAACTTGGGGACTTGTAGGCAGTGCCACTACAAATGGATGGAACGGCCCTGATATGAGATTAACCTACGATCCGTTTACTGATCAATGGAGAGCAATTGTGAAATTATCAGCAGGTGAAATTAAAATCCGTAAAAACAACAGTTGGGATACAAATTATGGTGATACTGGAGCCGACGGAACATTAGAGTTAGGAGGCGCAAACATTGTAGTAACAGCTGGCTGGTATTTAGTTTCTGTAAATTTAAACAAACTAGATTATACCTTAGAAAAAACCAATGTTTGGGGAATTGTAGGTTCTGCTGCTCCCAATGGATGGGATGGTCCAAATGTTAAATTTACACCCGATTTTAGCAGAGATGGCTATTTCTTATTAAAAGGTGTTACCATGACAACTGGAGAATTTAAGTTCCGCCAAAATGATGATTGGGGCGTAAATTATGGTGATAATGGAAATGACGGCACTTTAGAAGCCGGTGGAGCTAATATTCCTATTACTGCTGGAGTGTATGATTTTGAACTTGATTTCAGCATACCCGCTGCTCCAAAATACACAAAAATTAAAAAATCTTAATTGAGCTTACCTAAAAAAGGTCTGAATTTTTCAGACCTTTTTTTCTTAAATTAGTACTTATGAAACAACTTGCCCTTTTTTTCATGTTATGTACAGCAACCTTTCTAAATGCACAGGTTACTACTACTCCAACATTACCAACAGCCAACGAAGTCATAACCATCACTTTTAATGCAGTTGGAACTGAATTAGAAGGCTATACAGGCGATGTATATGCGCATACTGGCATTACGGTAAATGGCACTCGATGGCAAAATGTAATTGGAGCCACTTGGGGTAATAATTTAGGCAGTCCAAAATTAACAAGAACCGGTAGTAATACTTATACGTTAACAATTACGCCAAATACCTTTACTTATTATAATGTTCTTACCTCCGCTGTTATTTCAGAAATCTGTATTGTTTTTAGAAGTGCTGATGCTTCCAAACAGTCAAGACCTGATTTATTTATCCCCATATACGCTGCAGGCTTGAATGTTTCTTTTACCAATCCGCAACAAAACACTGCTTTTAATCTGAACCAATCGGTTAC
>CAMTWE010000246.1:0-4029 GCA_947085395.1 uncultured Bacteroidota bacterium
AGATCAAGCCGCTTATATCGGTGTAAATATTGAAGGACCTTATAAGCCAGATTATTACAGATATTAATAAAAGTTGCTTTAAGTTGTTAGCAGTAGGCAGAACGGTGGTGACTGAGCGGAGTCGAAGTCAGCAGTAAGCAAAAACAGTGACTAAAGTTGGTGTAGATTTGTAATCTTTGCCAACAATCAATTTCAAAAAATAATCTACTTAAAAATACTCCAAGAATTGAATTTTTGGAGTATTTTTATTTTTTATAAATCCTAATAAATATAATTTTTTTGCAAATGAAAAAGTATCTTTTCTGCATTTTGTTGTTTTCCTTTTATATAGTAAATGCGCAAGTAAAAAATCCAAAACCACACTTCGAAACCTTTTTAAAAACAAGTTATGCTTATATAGATCATGACAAACCGATACATCTATTAAATGCGGAGGCCTCTTTATATATCAATACTTTTGGAAATATAGCCGGCTGTGAAGAAGGCGTTAATTTAGCGGGTTGTTTTTTGTTTAATGTGATTACTTTTATTTCTGCTTTAGAACTTTCTGGCGGTTTTGACACCACTTATTTTGATGATAAATTTTATTTGGCGCCCAAAGTTGGGTTTTATCTCAGGCCATTGTATTATGGTAAAGCTGGATTTACAGTCAGTACATTTAGTTTAAATTCGAGTGTGGGGATTTCTTTTCCAATCAAAAAAGAGTATTTAGTTGAAATGCTGTTCCAAAGTAATTTAGGGAATTTCAAATACGCGCCTTTTGACGAAGGACTTTCAAGATTTCAAATTGGTTTACAAATTCCTCTTTATACCAATTTATCACTCTATAAAAAATCAAAAAATGTGCTGTTTTAAAATCAAAAAATGAATAGAAAATGGTTTAAAATCAGTTTTTTTGATGTATTTTTAAATCCTTAAATAAATGAAAAGCAAATTGTTAGTTGCATTAATATAAATAGTTCCATTTTTAAAGATGAAAAAAAAGATTACACTTAAAGATATAGCCAATGAATTGGGCGTTTCTATCTCTACCGTTTCAAAAGCGCTGAATGATAGTTTTGAAATTAGCATCGAAACCAAGAAAAAAATTCAAGATTATGCCAAACTTCATAATTTTAAACCCAATACGTTGGCGGTTAGTTTGCAAACACAACGGTCTAAAACTCTTGGAATTATCATTCCAAACATGCTCAATCATTTTTTTGCCATGGCTTTTAGTGGCATCGAAAAAGTAGCCAATTTAAGAGGGTATAAAATTATTACTTGCATCACCAATGAATCCTATCAAAAAGAATTGGAAACGATGGATTTGTTAGCCAATGGCAGTGATATAGACGGATTTATAATATCCATATCCAAAGAAACTGAAAAAAAAGGAGAATTTCAACACTTTAAAGATAACATAGCAGACGGAATTCCAATTGTGATGTTTGATCGCATAGCAGAAGAAATTAACTGTGATAAAGTAATTGTAAATGATAAAGAAGGTGCTTTTCAGGCAGTCAATCATTTAATAGATTCTAATTGTAAAAACATTGCGTTTATCTCAACAATACCGGGTTATGCTATTGGTAAACTTCGTAAAGATGGTTATTTGCAGGCCTTAAATCAAGCTTCAATTAGTATTGATGAGGAGATGATGGTTGAAGTTGAAGATCCTAAAAAATATGAAGAAGTAATTGAACAACTTTTTGCCAATAAGAAAATCGATGGTGTTTTAACAACCAATGAATTATCGGCTATTACAGCCATGAAAGTTGCACAAAATAGAGGATTGATGATTCCAAAAGATATTTCTGTGATTGGTTTTTCTAACGGAATTTTATCACGCCATTCCAATCCGAAATTAACCACTGTAAGTCAGCATGCAGAACAGATGGGAGAAACCGCTACTCACATGCTTATTGATGCAATTGAAAAAAACAATACTTCAAATGTGGCTGTTACCAAAGTGATTAAAACAACTTTGGTGGAAAGAGAATCTACCAAAAAATTGCATAAAATTAGAGTGTAGCTATAAGTGTTAGACAGCACAGCATCCATAAAAAAATAGAAAAAGAAAATGGCATTAAGCTGGAACGAAATAAAAGATCGGGCATTAAATTTTTCAAAAGAATGGACTGATACTTCAAACGAAGATGCAGACGCAAAACCATTTTTAGTTGAGTTTTTTAATGTATTTGGAATTAGTAGTAAAAGGGTTTCGACCTTTGAGCACAGAGTTAAAAAACTAGATGATAAAGATGGTTATATTGATTTGCTTTGGAAAGGAACTATTTTAATTGAAATGAAAAGTCGAGGCAAAAACCTTGACAAAGCATACCAACAAGCCAAAGACTACACACACGGACTGAAACAACACGAATTACCAAAATACATTCTCATTTCTGACTTTGAAAATTTTCGGCTTTACGATTTAGATTCCCCTCCTTTGGAGGGGTGCCCAACGGGCGGGGTGGTTTTTATCGACTTCAAACTCAACGACCTTGTTAATAATGTGCAACATTTTGGTTACATTTTGGGTTATCAAAAAAAGGTTTACGCAGCACAAGACCCAGCTAACATTAAAGCAGCAGAGTTAATGGGTAAACTTCACGACCGGCTCGAAGAAATTGGATATACAGGACATCCGTTAGAAGTTTACTTGGTTAGAATCCTTTTTTGTTTGTTTTCTGAAGACACCACTATTTTTAACAAACAACAATTTCAAGATTATTTGGAGCAACGAACAGCCGAAGACGGAAGCGACCTTGCATCAAAACTGCAAGAACTTTTTCAAGTGCTAAACACCGCAAAAGAAAATCGTTTTAAAAATCTTGACGAGCAACTTGCCGACTTTCCTTATGTAAACGGAAAACTTTTTGAAGAAAACTTGCCTACGGCAAGTTTCGATACAAAAATGCGACAAGCCTTGTTAAACTGCTGTTATATTGATTGGAGCAAAATTTCGCCAGCAATTTTTGGTTCTATGTTTCAAAGTGTAATGAACCCAAAAGAACGCAGAAACATGGGTGCACATTACACCAGCGAAACCAATATTTTAAAACTTATCAAACCGCTTTTCTTGGACGACCTTTGGAAAGAATTTGAAAGTATCAAAGACAACAAAAACAAACTCCCCGAATTTCATAAAAAATTAAGTACCCTCAAATTTCTTGACCCAGCTTGCGGTTGTGGAAATTTTTTAGTAATTACTTATAGAGAATTACGCTTGTTAGAAATTGAAATTTTAAGAGCTACTTATAAAAATGGACAGGGCGTTTTAGATATCCGTGAAATTATTTGGTTGGATGTAGATATGATGTTCGGTATTGAATATGAAGAATTCCCTGCACGAATTGCCGAAGTTGCCATGTGGCTAATCGACCACCAAATGAATATGCAAATTAGTAATGAGTTTGGACAATATTTTGTTCGTTTGCCACTGAAAAAATCAGCTAAAATTGTTCACGGAAATGCATTGCAAATAGATTGGCAGAGTTTGTTAAATCCTGTAAACACATTTGATATTGTTGCAAAACATACAAATATATATTTGGTAGAAGAACCAACAATAGAATTTAAATCAGTGAATGTTCAAACTGAGACATTTGAAATTCATAAAGGCGAAATTCCAGAGCCAAATAAAGAAATAAAATTTGATTTCATTCTTGGCAATCCACCGTTTATTGGTTCAAAAATGATGACTCAACCTCAAAGAGATTCGGTTGTAAAAGAATTTGACAACATACAAGGAGCAGGAGTTTTAGATTATGTAACAGCTTGGTATATTAAATCAGCTAAATATATTCAAAATACAAAAATAAAAGTTGCTTTTGTGTCAACCAATTCCATTGTCCAAGGCGAGCAGACAAGTATTCTTTGGGGACAAATGCTCAACAAATACAAAATCAAAATTCATTTTGCTCATCGAACTTTTAAATGGAGTAACGAAGCAAAAGGAAATGCAGCAGTTTATTGTGTGATAATTGGCTTTGCCAACTACGATACTATTAACAAGAGCATTTTTGAATATGAAGATATAAAAGG
>CAMTWE010000247.1:0-1020 GCA_947085395.1 uncultured Bacteroidota bacterium
AAATCCATTTTTTGGGGTAGGAGTGGGCAGTTCAAAATACCATCGTTTGGAAACTACTGGAAAAGAAGCCGCAACGCATAGTGAAATGAGTCGTTTATTAAGTGAACACGGCGCCATTGGTTTACTAATTTTGGTTTTATTAATTTTGATTCCTATTTATCAAATGAAACATCAAAGCTATTTAGCAAGGGCTTTTTTGAGTTCATTTATGCTCATTTGGTTTTTAACCATCAACCATTCTGCTATGCGGGTAGCTTTGCCTGCTTTTTTTTACGGATTGAGTGTGATTCAATTTACTAAAAAAGAAGAAGAAGCATGAAAAAAATACTGTACATAGGAAATTTCATTGCCGCTAAAACAAATTATGTAACTTCAGCTGATATATTGACAAATTTATTGAAAGATGAAACTTTTGTTGTAAAACAAACATCAGATAAAATAAATAAAATAGCGCGATTGTTAGACATGCTTTGGCAAATTTTGAAATATAGAAAGGATGTTGATTTAATTTTGATTGATACTTTTAGCACCAAAAATTTTTACTTTGCTCTGTTTTGTAGTCAGTTAGCTAGAATTCTTAACATTCCATATATCAATATTTTACACGGTGGTAATTTGCCAAATCGTTTAAGTAAAAATCCTTTTTTATGTCGATTGATTTTTAAAAATGCCAACGCATTGATTGCGCCATCTTATTATTTAAAAACAGAGTTTGAGCAAAAAGGATATCAGGTTATTTTTATCCCCAATAGTTTTGCCATTAAAGAATATCAATTTAAAAAAAGAATCCAATTTGAACCAAAATTATTATGGGTTCGGGCATTTGATAAAATTTACAATCCAGCAATGGCGGTAGAAGTTCTAAATTTGTTGTTATTTAATTTTCCAAATGCAGTACTTTTTATGGTAGGACCTACAAAAGATGAATCCTTAAAAAGCACCCAAGTATTGGTAAAAAAATATGGCTTAGAAAATAAAGTAACTTTTACTGGTGTTTTAGCTAAAAAGGAATGGCATCAA